>CAZGDA010000001.1:0-65802 GCA_964524425.1 uncultured Anaerolineaceae bacterium
CGGGCACTTCTGGGGAGAAAGCCGCCTTGAATGGCGTGATCAATTTTTCTGTTTTGGATGGCTGGTGGCGTGAAGGCTACAACGGCAGCAATGGCTGGGCGATCGGTGAGGACGCCGATCCGGTGGGAGATCCGGCAATTCAGGACGAAGTGGACGTCAAAGACCTGTATAACACGCTGGAAAACGAGATCATCCCCTTGTATTATAAGAAACGCTCTTCAGATGGTTTACCAGGGGATTGGATAGCGCTCGTGAAACGTTCCATTCGCACGCTTGCGCCGCAATTTTGTTTCCGGCGTATGTTAAAGGAATACGTAGAGCGCCTGTACTTACCAGGATTACAACAAGGGTGAGGTGGACATGCTTTCCTGGTTCACCCTTTCGGCGCTGGGGTGGGCTTTCCTCATCTTCTTTTTGAGGCTGGTAAACATGAGCCTGGATACCCTGCGTGTGTTGGCAGTGGTGCGCGGGCGCAAAAGCACCACGTGGGTGTATGGTTTTTTGCAGGTCTTGCTCTTTTTGTTTTTAATTTCCTGGGTGTTGGGGGATATGAGCAACACCCTCAACGTGGTCGCGTTTTGCGCCGGTTTTGCCACCGGAAATACCATGGGAATCATCGTCGAGGAAAAAATTGCGTTTGGGTATAAAGACCTGCGCGTGGTCAGTTCGGGACGCGGCAGAGAAATTGCCGCCAGGCTGCGTGAAAACGGCTTTGGGGTTACAGAAATTGCCGGTCATGGATTAGACGGTACGGTGGACGTGCTGAAGTGCAGCGTGCCGCGTAAAGAATTGGCTGATATTGCTAGTATTGTGCGCCAGGTGGACACCAGCGCATTTGTAAGCGCAGAGGACATACGCCTGGTGAGCGGCGGATTTTGGGGGAAATAATCCGCAGGGTAGATCCCGGTTAACATAGTATTCACAATCCATTGCAAACTCTTAATCCACTCATAAACATCTGTTAACATAAACTTGTTATGTTTACACTGGTGTAGATTGGGAAAATTTTGGATTTGAGAGAGTAAAAATATGCAAATTGCTTTTTTCAGCGAAGTATTTTTGCCTAAGTTTGACGGTATTACGAACACGTTGTGTCGTCTGTTCGATTACATGGAAAAGAAAGACCATCACAGCATCTTGTTTGCCCCGGCGGGGGGACCAGTTCAATACGCATCAACCGTCGTGATAGGGTTACGCGGGATACCGTCTGTTTTTTACCCTGATTTTCAACTTGTTCCTCCGGTTCACGACGTCTCTGTTTATATCAAAGCCTTTAAACCAGATATTATTCACCTGGTAAACCCGGTATCTTTATGTCTGACCGGCTTGTGGTACGGCTTGGAGCATAACATCCCCATAGTTGCGTCCTATCAGACAGACATTGCCGGGTTTGCCGCCCAATGGGGCTTGGGGTATTTAGGACCGATGATCTGGTCTTACCTGCGCCACATTCACAATCAAGCCGATCTAAACCTTGCTCCCTCGAATTTCACCAAACAGGAACTGGTGGCAAATCAGTTCAAGAACGTGGAGATATGGAGCAGAGGCGTGGATACGACGTTATATTCACCGAGTAAATATTCAAAAGAGATGCGCTCTCGTTTGACGGGTGGGCAGTCCTCTGCCCCGCTCTTGTTATACGTGGGAAGGTTATCGAGCGAGAAACGAATCACCTGGCTGCGCGCCTTGTTGGATCAATTGCCCAACGTCCGCCTGGCTATCGTCGGGGACGGACCGCAGCGTGGTGATCTGGAAAAGATGTTTGCCGGAACCGCGACCGTGTTCACCGGGTTTTTATCTGGTGAACCACTGGCGCAGGCATACGCTTCCAGTGACGCTTTTGTGTTTACTGGCGCAAACGAAACCTTTGGAAATGTTGTCCTTGAAGCGATGGCTTCAGGGTTGGCGGTTGTGGTACCCAATTCTGGCGGCGTGGTTGATTTTGTTATCCATAACAAAACCGGTCTGCTTTACGAAGCCAACGACGTAGGCAAATTTGTGGCTGAAGTCGAGCGCCTGGTGTCAAGCCGCGAGCTTTCACGCCAATTGGGTGCGGCTGCGCTGGAATATGCCCGCAACCGCAGTTGGGACTCCATCTTCGATAAGTTAATGAATACGTATCAAATGTTGTTGGAACCACGGAACTCCTTATCTACACACAAAACACGTCCGAATCCATTGATGAGCAACCTTTGAGAAATATTATGGGAAAAGCAGATTTACACATACACAGCACGTATAGTTTTGATGGTTCTGCCTCCGTGGAGGCGATTTTAGAACAAGCAGCTCGTTCTGCTCAATTGGATGTCATTGCCATTACCGATCACGATAATATTTTTGGGGCACAAAAAGCATTGAAGCTGGCGCCCCTGTATGGGATTCACGTGATCCCAGGGTGTGAAGTATCCACGGCGGATGGGCATTTAATTGCGTTATTTGTACACAAACCCATTCCTGCGCGCCTGCCATTAAGTACGACAATCGAACACGTGCGCGAGCAAGGCGGGATATGTGTTATCCCTCATCCAATGGCGCTGGCTGTGCATAGCGTCAGTGAAAGCAAGATCATGGAAGTGTTGCAAATTCCTGACATTCGCAGAACGCTGGTGGGAATGGAAGCCGTCAACGCCGGATTGTTGTATCGCGGAACGAATAAGGCAGCCCAGGCGCTGTGCCAGAGGGTGGACCTTTCTCCGGTCGGCTCCAGTGATTCGCACATCAATTGGACGATCGGGCATGGCGTTACGATTTTCCCTGGAAACACACCGGTGGATTTGAGAGAGGCGTTGCTGCAAGGAAATACGCACGCCCTCAACGAGAATCGCCGCCGCTCGCTCGGTTTTTACGTTAGCTCGGTGTTTCGCCGTATGCTGCGGATGATGGGTTGGGTTACCTGGACGCCTTCACCGAATGCGTCTCTCCGCCTACGCCCGCTGGCGCAGATTCAAGAATAAAGGACACAACAGAAAAATAAAAAAATCATTGCCCATTTGTGCCATGTATGGTAAAATTAGGGCAGTGGGGCGGAGTTTCCCTATCCAGGGAGCGACATCCCTGCATCTGGAGGGATGGCCGAGTGGACGAAGGCGCCTGTCTTGAAAACAGGTGTGGGTGTGAATCCACCGAGGGTTCGAATCCCTCTCCCTCCGCTGGATAACTACATATTGGGGAGGTGCCAGAGTGGACGATTGGGGCCGCCTGCTAAGTGGTTGTCGGGGTTAAAGCCTCGACCGAGGGTTCGAATCCCTCCCTCCCCGCCACGTCAATCAAGAGGAACGTTTTGTTTGCGCTCCTCTTGTTTCTTAAATCAGGAAGAAAAAATGATAAAAGCCATCTTTTTCAGCGAGGGTGTCGTACAGGTGTTCATCGGAATTGGCGCGCTTATTTCGGGTTTGCTGCTGGTAATTGCGCCGGACGGCAGTTTTTTCCAGATGTCCGTGGATACGCTTGCCAATTCCCCCTTCCACGATTTTCTTATCCCCGGGCTAATTCTGATGACGGTCAACGGGCTGGGGAGCTTGGCTGGCGCGGTTTTTAGTTTCAAAAGGCACGCCCTGGCAGGTTACGCCGGTATGGTGTTTGGCTTTGGGTTGATGATCTGGATTTTCGTGCAGGTCAATTTGATTGGAGGCGGGCATTGGCTGCAATATCTGTATTTCAGCCTCGGTGTTCTTGAAACTGTACTGGCTATTCTGATGCACGAGGTGATCTTGGACGACGAGCGCATGAAACCGTTCCTGCGCTGGTAAGCGGCAGGGCGAGTTTCATTGCTAATGCGCTTGCTTCAAAAGGGCAGGGCGCTGCACGATTCAGGGGGCGGACTGCATAAAATTGACAATCGCCAGGTTTTTATCGCACGATTCGTACGTGTCAAAATAAACCTTGGGGGAAAGCGGGCTGCCTTGGGCATCCAGGAGCTGCACCGAGAGCGTTCTTTCGGTATACAGTGGTTTGGGGCTGATTTGGATTTCGTAACCGGCGGGACCGTAGGTGAGGGCACTGCCGCTGATGGCGCTGAGGCTGATTTCACTCTCTCCCAGGTAGCCCTGCACACTGACGGTGATTTGCGGCACGGGTTCACCCCTGGCGTTGAACACCTGTCCGGCGATGCCAGACCAATCGCAGGTGCGGCTTTCGGCAGCAGAGGCGGCGCGGATGTAAAACGGGCTACCGCTTTGCGGCACGTACTCGCCGCTTTCCTCTACAGGCGTTTCGGGCAAGCCCAGTGTGGGGGCGGGGGTGATGGAAGCGTTGGCGGGTGGCGTAACGAGTGCCAGCGTTGGAGCCGGAGTGATGGTAACTGCGTCTTCTTCTCCTTCGTGAAAGCCAACTCCTGCAACCGTGGCAGATGGCTCAGCCGTCTGCACAGCAAAGGACGTCCCTGGCGTTGTGCTAGGGAGAGGGACTGCGTGGGTGGGTTGGGCAGCCCCTGGCAGTTGCAGAGAAGCACTCACTTTGGGGAGAAACCGAGGGATGATGACGAAGCGCACGATAAAAAACGCCACCACTAGAATGATAAGTAAATTAAGATACCCCAATCCGACGTAAAATTTATGCCCGTTGGGACGACGACGATCCATTTGTTCTTTATTGTCTGGCTGGTTGTGGGTCAACTCATCTTCTAGGCTGCGCTTTGGATTTAACATGCGCCCTCCTGTTATTTTATGGTGGGGTAGTTACTTCTATGGTACTCTGCTTCTTCCGCTCTGTCAACCAGTCATTTATCGCTTTCGATTGTATCATCAAGAGAGCATCTGGCGCCAGCGCGTGCTGGGGGTCGCGCTCGACCACTTGCAGAATGTGATAGCCCATTTGCGTCTGGATGACGGGGCTGTATTCTCCAGCTTCCAATTGTTTTTGTTGAGCCGAACCGAAGCAATACGCGTCTAATTCTGGCAACAGCAGGTAGCCGCGTGGAAACCAACCCAGGTCTCCCCCCGCCAATATTCCTGCCTCTTTGGCAAGGTCTTCAAACTTTTCTCCGCCCTGCAAGCGGGCGTAAAACTCATTGGCTCTTTCCACGTCAAAAAATAAAAGTTGGCGTGCGTGTACTTGTTCAGCCAGCGAAGGAACGGAGACGAGGATTCTGTCGCGCATCCAGGCAGCCGCCGAGTCGCGCTGCAAGGCATTTTTAAAACTGTCTGCGGTGTATTGATTGGCGCTGAGCCAGTCTTGAAATGCCTGCGCCCCGCCCGCTTTTTCTGCAATCGAATTGACTTTTTCTTGAAGAGCGGCATCATCAAGGGAGAAGCCGGCTTCGTAAGCAGCCTGGGCAAGCAATAGGCGGGCGGTCAGATCCTCGATGACGTGGGTTTTATGCTCGGTGCGCACGGATGACGGGCGCGGCACCAACACAGCCAGGTAGCGTTCCAGTTCCGCCTGGTATTCTTCCACTGAAATGGGTTCGCCGTTTACCCAGGCGGCAGCCGGCAATGGTGTGTTTGTGGCGGTGGAGGATGGGGTTGGGTCTTGTACGCTGGCGGTGGCGGGGGTGAGGGTCTGAACGACCTGCGTACGCTTGCTCAAGGTGCATCCTGCTGCAACGGCTGACAGAAAACACACAAGGAAAACAATAGACCTAAAAAAACGCACACCCTTCATAGCAGGTTAATTCTACCACGTTTTTGCCGCGCGTAGACCTGACAGGTCGTCGGAAACCTGCCAGGTCTTTAGAGACCACGAGGAAGAAATACGAATTCGTCAAGGAATTATGTGAATGCTTGCCCTATCTACGGAGCGAGCTGTGTTTCTTTGCGCTTAAAAAGCGCGCAACACGTCTTCTAACACGGCGCATACCTGTTCGACCTGCGCTTCCGTCATAACGCCAGAGAAGGGCAAAGCCAATCCTCTGCGTCCCAATTCTTCGGTAACGGGAAAATCTCCCAGGCGGTAGCCAAATTGTTCGGCAATGTAAGGTTGCAGATGAATGGGCAGGAAATAAGGGCGGGCAGGCACGCCGCGCTTGCTCAGTTCGCGCGCCACGCGGTCGCGGTCCACTTTGGGGGCAAAACGCACGACGTACACGAACCAGCTTGGGCGCGTGGTTGTCGGAGCGAGGTATGGCGGTTCAACGGCGGCGATTTGCTGAAGCCGCTGCGTATACCAGTTTGCCACGCGCTGGCGTTTTTCCATCAAGTCGTCCAGGCGTTCCATCTGCACTCGCCCAATGGCGGCGCTCATTTCGTCCAGGCGGTAGTTATATCCCAGGAAAGTGTGTTGCAGCCAGGTATCACCAACGGCGCGTCCCTGGTTACGCAGAGAGCGCATGAAGTTTGCCGCTTCCTCGTCTTGGGTAACGATCATCCCGCCTTCGCCGGTGGTGATCTGTTTGTTTGGGTAAAAGGCAAACACGGCAAAATCTCCCAGCAGACCAGCCGGGCGGTTTTTATACGTGGCGCCCAACGCCTCGCAGGCGTCTTCGATGACTGGCAGGTCATATTGGCGGGCGATTTCCAGCAAGGGGTCGGAATCCGCCGGCTGCCCAAAAACGTCCACGCTGAGAATCGCCTTGAGCGCCCCAGCTTTGCCTGCGCTGCCGTTCACGCTGCGGCGTGGCAGCCAGCGGCTGGCGGCTTTCCCACCTTCACTGAGATCGCGCACCGCCTGACAGGCTTGTTCCACGTCCAGGTTGCCGGTTTTAGCGTCCACATCCACGTAGATTGGCACGCCGCGCTCGTAGAGAATCACGTTAGAGGAGCTGACGAACGAAAATGGGCTGGTGAGCACGAAATCGCCGTCGCGCACGCCGGCGGCGCGCACGCACAGGTGTAAGCCAGCCGTACCGGAGTTCACGCCAATCGCCTGGGCGCAGCCCAGGCGTTGACGAAAGGCGTCCTCAAAGGCTTCAATTTGCTTGCCGATGCTGAGAATGGGCGTGTTTAACACCGCCGCCACAGCCTGACGCTCGGCTTCGCCGATATCGGGGGATGACATGGGGATCATAGACGGGTTTCTCGAGCGCCTTACAGGCTAGTCGCGCCGCCGCCCGCCGGTGAGCAGAATGACGTAATATAAAAGCGTGGATAGTGCTTGAATGGCAGCCGCCACGTAAGTCAGCGCCGCAGCGTCTAAAACGCTGTTTACCCCACTGCGATCGTTTTGGGAGATAATGCCCATGTTCACCAGGGCTTCTTTGGCGCGGCTGGTGGCGTTAAATTCCACTGGCAGAGTAACGATGGCGAACAACGCCGTCAATGCAAACAAGCCTACCCCCAGCCAGGCAACCGAATGTCCGAGTGTGCCGCTCATAAAGAACCCCACCATGAATATGACGGGACCCAGCCAACTGCCTATCTGGACGGAGGGCACCAGGGTCGAGCGGATGTACAAGGGGAAGTAGCCTTGTTGGTCTTGTAAGGCGTGTCCGGCTTCGTGCGCCGCCACGCCTACCGAAGCGATGCTGTTGCCGCGATACACGTCCGGGCTAAGACGCAGCACTTTTTTACCGGGGTCGTAGTGGTCGCTTAAAAATCCGTTCACCGGTTCAACCTGAACGTTGTATAATCCGTTCGAGTCCAGGATGCGACGGGCTGCCTCACCGCCAGAAAGCCCCGAGGCGGCGCGCACGCGTGAATATTTTCCAAACGCAGATTTGACTTTAAACTGCGCCCACAAGCCTAAAATCAACGCCGGCAGGGCGATGATAAAATACAAGGGGTCAAAGTAAAACATGGATTGTGCCTCCTACTTTATCCATTCCAGAGATAAAACGAGCGATTTTGTCATTTTGCAAAGGTTGTGGATGCCGCTCAGTTCCGTCCCTTTCCTGTAATTAACACCTATCTCTACATTATACTAGATATATTACGAAGAACATGGGATAGAGTCAAGCCGTTTCGCGCCTATCTTATCATCTTCTAACATGCTTTATGTAAAAGATTAACCTGAATGAAATCGGGCATAAGGCGTTGTTTCATGCACGAAGAATGTGGTAAAATCAAGCAGCATCGCAAAAATTCTCGTAATGTATGATTCTTTTTGGGAAAGAATTAAAATCTAAACAAAGGAGTTGGATATGAGTATTAAACTGGTATTGGTTCGTCATGGGGAAAGCCTCTGGAATAAAGAAAACCGCTTTACTGGTTGGACAGACGTTGACCTCAACGAAAAAGGAATTGAAGAAGCTCACCAGGCGGGCAAACTCCTCGCCGCCGAAGGCTTTACCTTTGATGTGGCACTGACTTCCGTGCTCAAACGCGCCATTCACACGTTGTGGATCATCCTGGACGAAATGGACCTGGTGTGGATTCCGGTAGAACGCACCTGGCGTTTGAACGAGCGCCATTACGGCGACCTGCAAGGCTTAAACAAGGCGGAAACGGCGGAGAAATTTGGGCAGGATCAGGTAAAAATCTGGCGGCGCAGTTACGACGTCCCACCTCCTCCCCTGGCAGTGGACGACCCGCGCCACCCGCGCTTTGACGTGCGCTACAAGGGCAAACTCGACCCGGCTTTCCTGCCAGCTTGTGAAAGCCTGAAACTCACTCTGGATCGGGTGCTGCCATACTGGAACGATGCCATCGTACCGCGTTTGCTCGCCGGACAGCGCGTGCTTGTGGCTGCGCATGGCAACAGTTTGCGTGCTATGGTCAAACACCTGGATAACATTTCCGAGCAGGAGATCGTCGAGTTGAACATCCCCACCGGTATTCCGCTGGTATACGAATTTGACGACAACCTTAAGGTGATTGAGCGGCACTACCTGGGCGACCCGGCAGCCGTCAAAGCTGCCGCCGAGGCTGTTGCCCGTCAGGCAGAGGCGAAAAAGAAGTAGCAAGCGTTCGTTAACGCAAAGGATGGTACGGAATGAGCGTCCTGGTTGCGCGAGAAGCGCCCGATTTTGTGGCTGCGGCGGTCATGCCGGACGGAAAAATCAAAAAAGATTTCCGCCTGGCGGAATTGCGCGGCAAGTATGTGGTCTTGTTTTTCTGGCCTCTGGATTTCAGCTTTGTCTGCCCAACGGAGATCATCGCTCACGACAACCGCATCAGTCAGTTCCAAGAGCGTAACGTGGAAGTTGTGGGAGTGTCCATTGATTCGGAATACACACATTGTGCCTGGCGCAACACACCGGTGGAAAAGGGGGGGATTGGCAAGGTGGCTTTTCCCATCGTGGCAGATATAAACCACACAATTGCGCGCGCCTACGGCGTGGAACACCCAGATGGGGTGGCGTTGCGCGCTTCTTTTCTCATTGACTGTAATGGAATTGTGCAGCATCAGACAATCAACAACCTGGACCTGGGACGCAACGTGGACGAAATGCTGCGCATCGTGGATGCGTTACAATACAGCGAGAAGCACGGTGAAGTATGCCCGGCTGGCTGGCAAAAAGGCGAAGGTGGAATGCGAGCCGACGCGGATGGCGTGGCGTTTTTCCTTTCGGGGCACGCCGCAGAGTTGTGAGGATTCTGGAATAACGATTGGTGAGGTTACAACGAGGTTAACATGTCAAAACTAAAAGAACGTCTTTCCCGACCTGGTGTTTTGGTTACCGATGGAGCCACGGGGACAATGCTGCAACGCGCTGGACTGCCTGCCGGCGCACCTTCCGAGAGTTGGGTGTTACAAAACCCGGACGGCGTGCGTGATTTGCATCGCGGCTACGTGAACGCTGGTTCGGACGTGATTCTGACCAATACTTTTGGCGGAACGCGCGTCAAGCTAAACAACGCCGCGCTGGGAGATAAGGTCGTAGAAATTAACCGCACGGCAGCGCAACTGGCGCGCGAAATTGCCGCCGATAAAGCCCTCGTGTTTGGGGATATCGGTCCAACCGGAAAAATCCTTGAACCGTTAGGTCCGCTAGGGTACGCAGATGCGGTGAAGACTTTTGCAGAACAAGCCAAAGGTCTGGTTGAGGGCGGCGTGGATGCCATTATTGTCGAGACGATGAGCGACTTGAATGAAGCCAAAGCTGCCATTGAGGGTGTGCGCCAGGTGAGTGATCTGTTTCTGGTAGTAACGATGAGTTTTGACACGCGCGGGCGCACGATGATGGGTGTGAAACCTGTCGCAGCCGCGCAGGAATTTTCCGCCTTGAAAGTGGATGCCATTGGCGCAAATTGCGGCAGGACGCTGGAAGAGACGCTGACTGCCATTCGGGAAATGCGCCAGGCTTTCCCTGACGCGGTCTTGTGGGCAAAACCCAACGCCGGACTGCCGCACATAGACGGCAGCGATACCGTTTACGACGTTACCCCACAAACGATGGCGGAATATGCACTTAAATTTGCCGAACAAGGAGTGAAGTTTTTTGGCGGCTGCTGCGGCAGCACCCCGGAACACATCCAGGCTGTTGCCAAAGCTCTTCACGCAGCGAGTTAAATGTTAGTATTTGTTTTGCAATGTATTGGGGCGGTTTTCCTGCTGTTCAATAGTGGATGCACAGGCTCACAGCCTGTTGCATCCACTCCGCCCACAGCTAGCCCTTCTCCCCAGCCAACGCTCCTCATCCCCTCTCCTGTGCCTTCGCCGACACCCACACCGGCGCGGCTGGTTCCTACGGTTGTCCCGCTACAAACGGCTTTGTCCATGCAGGCAAAAACAGCCGCGCTTTTGCCTTCTCCCAGTCCCAGTGCTTGCCCAGACGGTGTGTGTTTACAGGACGGGCATTTTCTGCTCTCTTTTCCCTTGCCGCCCGAAGCGCAATCTGGCGTGGATGCTACGTATCGCTACGGTTTTACCCAGGCAGGCAAACGCCCGCTGCATCACGGGGTGGACTTGAAAGCCGCCCTGGATACAGCGGTGCTCGCCGCCGCGGATGGTGTCGTCGTGGTTGCTGGAAACGATAGTCAGATCGTATACGGTTTAAAGAACGATTTTTATGGCAATCTGGTGATTTTGGAACACAAGTTCCCGGGCGTGCCGACGCCTGTTTACACCCTTTATGGGCATCTCTCAGACGTTATCGCCCGCAACGGACTGCGCGTGCGGCGCGGACAGGAAATTGGGCGCGTTGGCATGACCGGCGTGGCTATCGGTTACCATGTGCACTTTGAAGTGCGCCAGGGAAGCAATTCTTACGACAGCACGCGCAATCCGGAGTTGTGGCTCATCCCGCCTCTGGACGAGAAAGGCGAGCAGAGCGGCGTTTTTGCCGGGCGGATTATAGACGAACATGGACAACCCATGCGCATCGCAAAAGTGGTGTTGGATGGGGAAGAACCTGGCGATGGCGCGCCGGTTTACCTGAACACGTACGACGACCCACCCATTCCGCATAAAACCGGCAGCCGGGATGATTCGTTTCTCATGCCCTACACCAGCAAAACTTTGGGCAGGGAAGACGATTGGCAGGAAGATTTTTGCCTGGGCGGTTTACCCCCTGGTAAATATCGTTTCTCTTTCACCTCCCAAATTGTGTTTAACCAAATTGTTGAAATTAAGCCCGGTAAACTGACCTTTATCACCGTAAAAACAAATTATTGACAACTTCCCACGCTTTAGGAGAGGAGAATTGATATGGGACTTAAACCTGACCATTGGATACGAAAAATGGCGCTCGAACATAAAATGATTGAACCGTTTGAATCGGCGCAGGTGCGCGAGGGCGTCATCTCTTATGGCGTCTCCTCTTATGGGTATGACGTGCGTGTGGCGGACGAATTTAAAATTTTTACCAACGTTTATTCCAGCGTGGTTGACCCCAAACATTTCGATACACGTTCGATGATAGATTTCCAGGGAGAGGTGTGCATCATCCCGCCCAATTCGTTTGCCCTGGCGCGCACGGTGGAATATTTCCGCATCCCGCGCACGGTGCAGGTAACTTGCCTGGGGAAGAGCACCTACGCTCGCTGCGGGATCGTGGTCAACGTTACGCCATTGGAACCGGAATGGGAAGGGTTTGTTACCCTGGAAATCTCTAACACCACGCCCCTGCCGGCGAAGATTTACGCCAACGAAGGTCTGGCGCAGATGCTCTTCTTTGAGGCGGACGCAGTTTGTGAAATATCCTACGCGGACAAGAAGGGCAAATACCAAGGGCAGCGTTCCATCGTGTTGCCGAAAATATAATCAATGTATCCAAAAGTAGAGTGGGGAGGAGGAAAGAAGATGAAAATATTAATCACCGGCGCGGCTGGTTTTTTAGGTTCGCATCTGTGCGACCGGCTGCTGGCAGAGGGACACGAGATCATCGGCATGGATAATTTCGTTACTGGTAACCCGGAAAACCTGGCGCACCTTGCCGGACGGGACGGTTTTTCCTTCACTCGCCAGGACGTTTCCAATTTTATTTTTGTGCCTAAAAACGTGGATGCGGTGATGCACTTTGCTTCACCTGCCAGCCCAAACATGGACAGCCCCTACGGCTACCCAAATCTGCCCATTCAGACGCTCAAGGCGGGTGCTCTGGGCACGCACAACACGCTGGGGGTTGCCCGCGCCCACAAGGCGCGCTTTATCCTGGCATCCACCAGCGAGATATACGGCGACCCGCAGGTTCACCCGCAGGTCGAGTCGTACGTCGGGCACGTCAACCCGATTGGGGCGCGCTCGGTGTACGACGAAGCGAAACGGTACGCGGAAGCCCTGACGATGGCGTATCATCGCTTTCACGGCATCAACACACACATCGTGCGCATCTTTAACACCTTTGGACCACGCATGCGCCTGGACGACGGGCGGGTGGTGCCCAATTTCATCCAGCAGGCGTTGCTGCGAAAACCGCTCACCATTTACGGGGACGGCTCGCAGACGCGCAGCTTTTGTTACGTGGACGATTTGATAGAAGGCATCTACCGCTTATTGCTCTCGGAGGAGCACGAGCCGGTGAACATTGGCAACCCCAACGAAATCAGTATGCTGCAACTGGCGGAGACGGTCAACCAGCTGACGGGCAACCCGGCGGGAATTGAGTACAAGCCGCGCCATCGCGGTGAGGGGGACCCACAGCGCCGCCAGCCCGACATCAGTAAAGCCCGCCGCCTGTTGGAATGGGAACCCAGAGTACCCCTGGAGGAAGGCTTGGAAAAGACCATCTCTAATTTTCGGGAGAGACTAAACCTGGCATGATTCTGACCAACCCGCGCGAACGTTCCCGCTTTTTACGTTTTGCTGTTGTGGGTGCAATTGGTGCACTGGTGGATTTCGGCGTGATGAACCTACTCGTTCATCAACTGGGAGCAGCTGTGGTGGTGGGAGGTACGATTTCCTTCATCGCCGCGGTTACCAGCAATTTCCTGTGGAACCGCTACTGGACGTATCCCGATTCGCGGTCCAAGCCGGTGGCGCGCCAGTTCAGCGAGTTTGCTTTTATCAATGCCATTGGATTGGTGATTCGCGTGCCCATTTTGGCGTTTCTCGATCCGTTGCTGCGCAATATTTTCAGCGCCTTGCCTTTTCGTATTCCGTTGCTCACTCCTATCGCTCTGGCAGATAACCTGACCCTGGCGCTGGCGGTGGGGATTGTCATGTTCTGGAATTTCTTTGCCAACCGCTACTGGACTTACGCGGACGTTGAATCCTAAACAAGGCATGGTAAACAGGTTGTGTGATTTGCAATAAAAAGGGCTGCCGAAAATGGCAGCCCTTCCTTCTTCATACGGATGAATTCATTCTACACAACAGGCAAAACCCACTCGCCATTCACCAGCGTCCCGCGCACTTGTAGGGAATGCAGATCCTGGGCGTCCATTTCAAACGGGTCTTGTTCTAGGACGATGAGGTCAGCGTAAAACCCCGGGCTGAGCATTCCCAGGCGGTCTTCCATCCCGGCTGCGAAGGCTGCTGCGGTGGTGTAGGCGTGCAGGGCGTACGTCAGGCTCAAGCGCTGTTCGGCATACCAGCCCTCTTTGCCGGGAGAGCCGTCCATACGCCGCCGCGTAACCGCGGCGTGCAATCCCCAAAACGGGTTGGGAGATTCTACCGGCGCGTCTGAACCGAAGACGAGCAGCGCGCCAGCCTGGCGTTGTGATTGCCAGGCGTAGGAGAGCGCGGCGCGTTGCCCCCAGTACCGTTCGGCGATTTCCATGTCCGAAGTGGCGTGAACGGGCTGCATGGAAGCGATCACGCCCAGCCGCGCTGGACGGTCCACGTCCTGGGTGTGCAGCAACTGTAAATGCTCAATACGGTGGCGCAGGGCGGGCAGTCCCTGGGTGCGCTCGTAAGATCGTAATTGCTCGAAGGCGTTTAACGCCTCGTGAGTGGCGCGGTCACCGATGGCGTGTACCGCCATGCTCAAGCCGCACTGGGCTGCCTTTTTCCCATGTTCAAAGAGTTGTTCCCCGTCCATCAACAGCATGCCTTTGTTGTTCGTCGCTTGCTCAAAAGGCTCCAGCATGGCAGCCGTCTGGGGACCCAGCGCGCCGTCCATGAAGGCTTTCACCGAACCAATGCGCAGGAAATCGTCGCCGAAACCGCCGCGCAGCCCCAGCCCAACGGCGTGATCGAGCAAGTCCAGTGGCACGTCTTGCAACACGCGCAGGCGCAGTTTGCCAGCGCAGTGGATAGCCTGCAAGGCGCTGAAACAACGTCCGCCGTCAAAATTATGCACGCCAGTGATCCCCATTTTCCACAGGCTTGTCTGGGCGTCCAATAGGGCGGCGTTTAATTCGTCTGGGGATGGCGCAGGAATGCGACTCAGAATCAACTCAGAAGCGTCTTCCAACAAAATCCCGCTCAGGTTACCCTGCGCATCGAGAGGAATCATCGGGTTATGCTGAGCGTTTTTGGCGTTGATGCCTGCCATTTGTAACGCCAGGCTGTTTGCCCAGGCGGCGTGCAGAGATTTTGCCGTCAGCAAGATAGGATGGGTACGGCTGATGGCGTCCAGGTCTGCTGCGCAAGGAAAGGCTCCGCCTTCCCAGACGTTTTGATTCCAGCCGTGTCCCAGCACCCATTTGCCTGGCGGTGTACTGCGCAGACGATCTGTCACGCGCCGCAGGCATTCGGCTTTGGTGGGTGTTTCACAGTCCACCTTTTGCAAGCCGCGTCCATAATATTCCAGGTGAATGTGCGCGTCGGTCAAACCGGGCAGGATGACCAATCCATCCATATCCTGCGCGCTGGCGCGGGAAGGGAAAGCAGTTAACACCTGCTCGTCGGTTCCCAGTGCTACGATGCGTCCGTTACGAAAAGCCAGCGCATTTACGAGCGGCTGTTTTACGTCTTGCGTGTGGATTTTTGCGTTGTATAGTACGTGTACCTTATCAAAATTGTTATATGAAGTGAGAGTCATAGTGAAATCCTTTCTTGATTAAGTGCGCCTCTCTAGGCAGCGCACATCCAGATCAACGTGTTGTGGGCGTGAAAACCCGCTCTTTGCAGAATATCAACTGCCAAGCCGTCAGGGTAATCTAAAGCCAGGGGGCGGTGCCGCGAAAAGCGTTCCTGCGCATAGCCTAACAAAGCGTCAATTGCCCGTTCTTGCACTTGCGGATTCACAGCCAGCCAAAGATAATCGGCGTAATAATTGGTTGGCTGCCAGGTGATGCAACCTAATAATTCGCCTGCCTGCAGCGCCGACCACTGCCGTAAGTAAAGTTCGCTCAACAAACCGTATAGAGCGTTGAAAATCCCAGGCTTGATGGAATTGAGATGCACAGGGAAATACCAGCTCATGGCTGGGGGATAAGCCTGGTTGAACCAAATTTTATGCTTCTGCCAATGGCGGTTGCGGCGGGGTTCGATGACGATTGCAGCCGAGCTGGAATGGGTTACGTGGCTGCGTTCTTGCAGAGAGCTATGCCAGGTGGTGCGTCGAAATCGTTCTTTAAAGCCCAGGGAAAGATATAAGTCAAGCGCAGCCTGGTTTTCCTGGCGCACGTGCAGCCAGGGCGCCACAGCGCTGTGATTGTTTACCGCTTGCATGGCTGTTTGCGTGAGCGCTTTGGCGATCCCGCACCGGCGATACTCTGGATGCACAGCGACGTTGGCGATCAGATACGTCTTTTCGCCCCAGCCAAACAGGGATTGTGTGCAGGCGATCAGGCTGAGATTTCCGATAACCTTGCCGTTTTCTTCCCACACGTATCCAGAGGGGATGTTTCCATCCTGCCAGTTGGTCTGCATCATCCAGTTCCAATAACCCGGATTGCGGGCGGTGTAGCGCAGACGGCTGATGTACTGGCGACCATCTGCGTCCAGGGTCTCGGCAAAACAAAGTTCAATTAGACCAGCCACGGCTTCCAGGTCGCGAGTGACGTCCAATGGGCGCACACGCCCCGACGTAACCGAACGCGGAAATGGTAAAGATACAGTCGCCATATTTGCTAAGTCTATCACGAAAGGCACCAGGCGGGTAGATGAATCTTTTTCTTCTTATGATATACTACAAGTAAGGTCTTAATTCGTGAAATAAGGAGGTAAGCATGGGTTTCCGTGGTATTTCTACTCTATTATTATCTGCGTGGATGGGATTAACTTCGCTGGTAATTACGCCTCCCCAACCACCACTCCCTGGGGCAGGTGATTTGGGCACGACTTACGCTCACCTGGATGCCACTGCACTGCTCATTGGAAAAAACTACGACGATATCCCCCTGCAAGGACAAGCCTTGCGGATGGTTAAACCAGAAGGGAAGATCAGTTACCTGGTGTGGGAGGGACAGGCGGAGAAATCTCAAGCGGGTGTGGAACCATCCATAAACGGCGGGATCAATCAAAAAGGACTGGTGGTATTTTACAGCGCCGCACCACTGGGGACGAACAACAATCATAGTGCTATCGTGGCGCGCCTTCTGGAGAATTGCGACAGCGTGGCTTGTGTGCAGGAGAAGGCAACCGACCTGTTTCAAGAGGCGGGCACTGCGTTCTTAATCCTGGGAGATGCACACAAAATTGCCCAGGTGGAGATCGCTCCCGACGGCAAATACACAATCACCGCAAAAGAAAAAGGCAGCCTGTATCATACCAATCATTATCTTACGGAAGATTATGAAAAATATAATCAGGGTGTCTCGGAAAGTTCACTGAAGCGCTATGCGCGCATTCAAAGCATAATGGAGGATAAAAAAGCACGCTTCAGCGCCGACGCGCTGCGAAAAATTAGTTTTGATCATTCCGATGGCCCCAATAACAGCCTGTACCGCACGGGCACGCTGTGCAATCCCCTGCGCACGATCGGTCATCTGACGTTTGAGGTTAAGAAAAATCAACCTCCGAGATTGTACGGATGGCTGCGCGATATGCTGGCGGATAACCGCAAACTGGACATCAAGCTAAACGACGCCTTCTGGCAGAAACCGGAGGGTGTGGTCAGTCCGGCATCGAAACCTTTCCAGTGTGGAAAGGAGACAGCCAACCAGACGCGCCTGGCGCTTACGGATGACGCCACCATCCGTTACGGAGATACAAAAGGCGTACAGTATTGCCTGAACAATTACGCCGCAGACCAGCGATACGATCTTTACTTGTGGATCAAGTTTGCCGGTACGGATACCCTGCGTTATTTAAAACTGAAGGGAGAGAACTCGCAAACTGCGCTCTACGAGCTTTCTCCTGTGCCTTATTGTAAAGACGTTCCTGTTCTTGACCAGGAAGGCATTGTGATGCTGCCCCAGTTTGTGGTTGGAATGCCGACGGGGGAGTATACGATTTTTGCCGTGCCTGTGCTGGCAGGCAATGACGTGAAGAACAGCGCCAATTGGGTGGGAGATTTGCAAAAAGTGAAATTTTCCCTGCTGTCCTCTGACGCACCACCGAGCGGTTTGGAGTGATTGCGTGTTACAATAGAAAATGGATTTAATAAGAAATCGAGGAGGTAGTTAGCTTCATAGAATTCACTATGAATTTTGACATCAGAACTCTGATTCTCTTGAATTTCATCGTCAACGTAATCAACGTTGGTACGATGGCAATTATCTGGGTCCAGTATCGTAAAAGATTTGCCGGGTTATCTTTTTGGCTGGTCAACATGCTTTGCCATGCAATTGGAATCGGCTTGATTCTCATGCGCGGCGTGATTGCAGATTTTTTCGCCATAGTGCTTTCAAACACACTGCTTTTGTGCGGTTCCATTTTTATCTTAATCGGATTGGAACGCTTCGTGGGGCAAAGAGGACGGCAATTCCACAACTATGCTCTCTTGGCAGTCTACGTCTGTTTAACTACGTATTTTTACGCGGTGCAACCCGACATGACGATGCGCGAAATCATTATGTCGGCGATGATCATTCTCTTTTATTCACAAATATTTTGGCTCTTACGGTACAAAGTGCCGCCTGGGTTACACCAGATCACGCGCATTCCTGGTCTGGTGATAAGCGGGTACGTCGTCGTCAGCCTGGTAAGAATGGTTCTGCTGATCGTTTTTCCGCTGAAAACCAGCGATTTCTTTAAATCTGGGTTTGCTGACTCGATGGCGGTTACTATGTATTTATCCCTGCACATCTGTTTGATGATCGCCCTGGTATTAATGGTAACCAAACGGCTGCTCGGTGAGGTTCAGGCGCAGGAGGAGAAATTCACCAAGGCGTTTCATTCCTCTCCGTACGCAATCATGCTAACCAGAACGTCTGACGGAAAAATATTTGAGGTCAACGACGGCTTTGTAAATATTACCGGGTATCAATATGCAGAAGCTGTTGGGAAAACGACGCTTGATTTGCGTCTTTGGGCGAAGGAGGAAAATCGCGCCGAGGTGATTCAACAATTGTCCCTGAATCAGAAAATGCAGGGAGTCGAGATTCAAATCCGGAAAAGGACGGGGGAATTGATAACGGGATTATTTTCGGCGGACGTTATCGAGATCAACAACGAAAAATATATCTTGTCCAGCATCAGCGACATTACTGAACTAAGCCAGGTGAAGCAGAAACTGCACGACATGGCAACGCACGACGCCCTCACCGGTCTGCCAAACCGCACATTGTTCTACGATAGATTTGACGTCGCACACGCGAACGCACAACGCAACGCCAAGAAGCTCGCCGTTATGTCACTTGATCTCGATAAGTTTAAAAGCATCAACGACAGATTTGGACACGCAGTTGGAGATGCGGTTTTAATAGAAACTGCAAAACGATTGGTGCACTCTTTGCGGAAAGTTGACACCGTAGCGCGCTTCGGCGGGGACGAATTTGTGGTCTTGCTTTGGGAAGTTGAACAGAAAGACGACGCTATCAACGTGGCGCACAAGATAGTAGAAGAATTTCAACGAGCATTGCCTGTGGATGAACACGAGCTTGTACTTACTACCAGTATAGGGATTGCACTGTATCCTGAGGATGGTACAGATGCGCAAACTTTGCTAACGAAATCGGACGAAGCCTTATACTACATAAAGGAACACGGCAAGAACAATTACCTCCTTTACGGTGACATGATTGGCAGTACCTGACGAAGTTAACCGGGACGGATGCATCGCTATCCCCTTGCGGAAAGACGGATTTTATCAACTCCCCAAAAAACACAGCCTGAACGAATGCGTGGCACTATAATTGCACGGTAGTTCTTAACCGTAAATTCGCGCGGGACGAATTTCGGAAAGGTGTGTTATGACGCGAAAATCCTGGTTTACTCGCTTGAGTGGATTTCTGATACTGGCGGTGGTCTTATGCGCCTGCACGGGCGGGCAAAGCGCCGCGCCCACTCCCCAAACGCAGGCGGGGGTCAAAGCAGACCCGGCGCTGATGACCGAGGCGTTGGTTACGTTTAAAGTGGAGGTGCCGGCTGATTCGCCAGGCGGCGAGGGCGTCTCCCTCATGCTGTTAGATGAAGTAACCGGTTTGGGCTTAAACCCGCAGCGTTATACAATGCGTCCTAGCGGTTTGACTCATTTTATCGCCAGCATTCCCATTCCAATTGGTTCAATCATCCGCTATCGTTTCGTGCGCACGGGGATGTCCCTTGCAGAAGAGCAGACTTCGGACGGCAAACCGGTGCGTTATCGCCTCTTTCGTGTGGACGGTCCCAGTGTGATAACGGATCTGGTCAGCCGTTGGGCGGACACTCCCCCCAACGCTGCGACAGGTACGGTGCAGGGTGTAATCGGCGACTCAGCTAACGGGAAGGGAGTCGGCGGCATTTTGGTCGTTTGCGGCGGGGCACACACGCTGACCGCCAAAGACGGTTCTTTTTCTTTCAGCGGTTTGGTTGCCGGATTGCACAATCTGGTGGCTTATGCCAGGGATGGGAAATACCAAACTGCCCAACAGGGGGTGTTGGTGGGCGAAAACATGCTTACGGAGGTTGCGCTTTCTTTGCAACGCGTCCCCACGGTCAGCATTGTTTTCAACGTAACGGTTCCCCCGGGCATGGATGAGACAGCTCGGTTGCGCATAGCCGGAAATTTACAACAGCTTGGCAACACCTTCAGCGACCTGCCCGGCGGCGTCAGCGTGCAGGTCTCGCGCATGCCGGAACTGATTCGAGTGGACAACCAACATTACGCCATCGCCCTAGACCTGCCTGTTGGCGCAGACGTGCGCTATAAATATACCCTGGGAGACAGCTTCTGGAATGCGGAGCGCGGCGCCAACCAACGCCTGCGCGTGCGCCAGCTCGTTGTTCCAAGCCAGGGGAAAATGATCCAAGACGAGGTAATCACCTGGAGCGACAGTCAGAAGACTCCCATGAACTTTGAGATTACCACTCCAGAGGGCAGCGCAGGCATCACGATTCAATTCTATGCGTTGGGATGGACGCAGCCTATTCCAGCCTGGGGGCAGGATGGAAAGCGCTGGACGTATACCTTGTATAACCCGTTGAATCTGGTCGGCAGCGATTTTAAACACCGCTTCTGCCGCGCTGGGGAATGCGCCGGCGAAGCGCAGTAGGTTTTCTGTATGATAGCTTACGCTTTCAGTTCATCAACCTGGAGTTTTAGCGCTTCAAGGTCGTTGCGAATGGAATCCAAATCGGCTTTGACTGTGTTTAGTTTTTCGCCTTCGGCGCGCACAAAACGTGTGTAAGGTGAAACCGCGTCGCGGACGCGCTGCAAGCTGCGTTCTAATTCGCGCTCGAAATGGGCTTGCAAAGACTGCGCCAGGCGCTCGCGCATCTGGCTCATTTTCTCGCGTAGGTCTTGTTTGGCTTGACGACGGCGGGCGGGGATGATGAACAAACCCAAAGCCGCGATGAGTGACGCCAGAAGGATTCCGGTAAAATCCGCTGCGGCGGTGGTGGCAGCCGCAGCAATGGCTGCGCCTAACCCCACCGCGCTAATTTCCACTGCGGCGACGGCGGCGACGGCTGCCTGTGTGCCTTCAGCAAGCTGGCGCGCCTCCTCATCGCGATCGTAGGTTTCCACCACGCGTTGAGCTTCGCGTCCCACTCCCTCCATGATCCTTTCCCGATCGTAACTAAACGACCCGATATCTCCTACAATGTGCTCTTTGTGCTGGCGGCGGCGTTCTGCCAGGTGCTCTGTTACTGCCTGCCATTGATTAAAATTGGCTTCCACCAGCCAATCAATCAGGTCGTTCACCTTGCGGTCAATCTGCTCTGAGACGTTGCCCATCACTTTTTCTTCAAAACCGCGTTTGACGCTTTCCTTATCCAGCAAATCAAAAATGCGCGCCAGGCGAATCGTTTCGTCGAAATAATCCTGCCCCTGCTGCTCTACCTGATAGAGGATGTTCTCGACGTCGGCGATGCGCAGCCTGAAATCGCGTTGCATGTCTTCTTTATAAACCGTCATGTGGTTGTCCACATCTTCCAACATGCTAAAATCGTCTTTTAGAACGTCCAGGCGCTGCTGGGCTAAGGTGAGGTAGCGTTGCAGGAGGTTCATACCAACGCCAATTGGGTTGAGGAATTTCAGGTAGAGGCGGTTGCGTTCGTCCAGGTTGTCGCGGATGTACGTTTCCAAAGCCTCGAAACGGCTCGTTTGCCAAAGCTCTGGTTGTCCCGTTTTCGCTTGCAAGGCTGCCCTGGCGCTGACGGGAAAGACTTCCGGGGTGATCCCCAGCAGGGCGCGTGCGTTGTCTGCCACAAAGGTCTCAATTTCCGCCAGGTCTGCCTGGGCGTGTAAAATGTCAATCTTGTTGACCACGATGACGATTTTCTTACCCCAGTCGCGTATCTGTTCTAAAAAGGCGCGCTCGCTTTCAGTGAATGGGCGATCGGCGGAGGTGATGAACAGCCCCAGGTCTGCGCGCGGCACAAAGCGGGCGGTGATGAGTTCGTGCTTGCGGATGATGGCGTTCGTGCCGGGGGTATCTGCGATGCTCACGTCTTTCAGAAAATCTAGAGCGGCACCGAGTACGTGCAGGTTTTCGTTCATCACAATCCGCTCGGTTTTTTCGGCGTAGCGCAGCATGTTTACCTGCATGGTGGTCGGGGTAACGCCTTCTTTAAGCAATTCCTGCCCCAGCAAAGCGTTGATAAAAGCCGACTTGCCGGCGTTGAATTCACCCACCACAACCAGCAAAAAGAACTCGTCCAACTGTTCCAGTGAATCCTTCAGCGTGGTTTGGTCTTCGGGGCTGGCGTCAAACCTCACCAGAGCCAGTTGCAGCTCGTTTAACACGCTCCGTTCTGCTTTCAGCAATTCCTCGTGCTGGTTCGTCAAGATGCGCATGTATACCCTCCTGCCAAATACCTGTTTTGATTATAGCATAAGATAAATATTTACACAGAACTATCCAAAATAAAAACAGGGATAGACAGCCTGGTTGCTATCCATCCCTGTCTTTTGTACTTGCCGGTATTACCAGAGTTCAATCGAAATGCCGGCGCGTATAAGGTTGGGATTGGGTCCGATGATGCGGGCGTTGTTGTGGTAGTTATAAATCGCTGTCCACAAATTCCCGTTGCCGTAGAAACGCTGGGCAATTTTATACAAACTGTCCCCAGATTGCACGGTGTACCACCAGCCGGAATGAAGATGAGTTTTTAACTTCATGGTCGTTCTCCCAAAATAAAAAGAAAAGAGGGTTTATCGTTCTTTATTTATTGTAACACGTCTTGTCAAATATCTATACCGTAAAAGTACGGTATTTTGAGGGCGCCGGAAGTGGTTCAGCTTTCTTTGGTATGGATGACATAAGGATCCATGGCGTCTCGTAAGCCGTCGCCGACGTAATTAATGCACATTACCGAAATGAAAATCATAATTCCTGGGAAGATCGCCAGCCAAGGAGCACGAAAGACGTGAGACTGGGCGCTGGCTAGAATGTTGCCCCAGCTTGGAGTGGGTGGTTGAATTCCAAAGCCGAGATAACTAAGCCCAGATTCAACAATAATGGCGGTCGCCATTTCCAGTGTGCCATTTACCAAAATTGGACCCACGCAGTTGGGCAGGATGTGCAAGAAAATGAGACGTCCATCCCCGGCGCCCAGAGCGCGAGATGCGGTAACGAAATCGCGCTCGCGCAGGGTGAGCATCAAACTGCGCACCAGGCGCGCCGACCACATCCACGACAGCACGGAGATAATGATGATGACCACGACGACGCTATTCCGCAATATCAAGAATGGGAGGTCGCGCAGCAGTGAACTGATCAAAATCAAAACCAGGACAACCGGAAAGCTGAGGAAGGCGTCGGTGATGCGCATGAGGATGTTGTCTATCCAGCCTCCATAATACCCCGCCAGCGAGCCGACGAGGATACCGATAACCAGGGTGAAGAAAGTAGCCAGTGAGCCGACTGCCAGCGAAATCCGTCCACCGTATAGGATGCGCGTGTACACGTCCCTGCCCAATTCGTCGGTGCCAAACCAGTGCTGGCTGGAAGGAGGTTGGTAGGCTTTCTGCGGTGCTTGTTGCGTGGGAGTGTAACGGCTTAAGAAAGCGAACGAGGCGCTCAACAGAAGCAGCACAAAGACTGCCAGCGCCACAGGTGCAAGCCGATGGCGGAAGAACCGCCGGATAATAAGCTGGATGGGGGATTCGTATTTTACTTCACTCATAATGCACTCTCGGATCGAGGAAGCCGTAAAGTAAATCTGCCAGCAGGTTGCAGGCGAGAATTAATACGGCTTCAATCATAATGACACCCATCAACACCGGATAATCCCTGCCTTTGGCTGCATCCCAGAACAGGCGTCCCATACCGGGCCAGGAAAATATCGTCTCTACAAACAGCGCCCCGCCAAACAAAGCCGGTAAATCGAGGGCGATGAGGGTTACGACGGGCAACAAGGCGTTGCGCAAGGCGTGTTTATACACCACCATGTTTTCTTTTAGCCCCTTGGCGCGGGCGGTGCGGACGAAATCTTCGTGCAACACTTCGCGCATGCTGGCGCGCAGGTAGCGCGAATACCAGCCTGCCCAGGTAAAGCTCAACGCCGCCACCGGCAGGATCATGTGCCAAATCAGATCGGGCAGGTCTTTACTGCCCGTGGTGTGCATCCCGCCGGATGGGAAGAACGCCGAACCGGTAACTGGATTTTTGATCAGCATGTAAAAAAGGATAATCAGCACTAACCCAAGCCAATACACCGGCACAGATTGCCCCATGAAGGCAAGGGTGGTGCTGACGTAATCAAACAGGGATTGGGGCTTTGTTGCTGCGATGATGCCGATGGGAAATGCAATCAGCAGGGTAACCAAGAACGAAGCGCCGACCAGCACGAGTGTGTTGGGAAATCGTTCGGCGATCATATCTGTAACCGGGCGACGGAATTTAATTGAGGTGCCCAAATCGCCTTCGGTAATGATCTGTTGCATCCAGCGCACGTATTGCACTGGCAGGGGCTGGTCCAGCCCCAGTTTCTGGCGTAATTTTTGTAATTGCTCTTTGCTGATGCTGGGGTTGCGCTCCGCAGATGCCAACGGTCCCCCGGGGGTGAGGCGCACAATGGCAAACAGTAAAACGCTTAAGATAATGAGAATGGGAATTGCTTGAAAAGTCCTCCGAATGGCGTAAATGTGCATATCTCACCCCTCGAATACAATTTGACCATCACACATCGTCAGCACCGGGCGCACTTTTTCGATCTCTTGCGGCGCGAGCGTTTCTAAATTGGCGTCCAACAATACGAGGTCGGCAAGCATACCCTTGCGTAACATTCCTTTTTCGTTTTCCATAAATTCAGCGTAGGCGGCGAGGTTTGTGTACGAATGCAACGCATCTGTGAGAGTCTGACGGTGGTGCGGTAGTCCTTCTTCCCACGGCTGGCGGCAGAGAGCCGCGTATAGACCGCGCATTGGGTTGAGGGTTACGACGGGCCAATCGCTGCCAAAAACCAGGACTGCGCCGGAACGGCGAACGTCGCTCCAGGCAAAGGAGTGCTGCCAGCGCTGCCTGCCAGCGCGCATTCGCCACGGGTCAGGGTCGCTGACGGAAAGAGGGCAATGCGCTGGTTGCATGGAGGCGATTACGCCCAGTTGCTGGAAACGCGGCAGGTCGGCGGGATGCAGCAATTCGATGTGTTCGACGCGGTGGCGGCGTTGGCGCGGCGGATTGGTATTGCTGATGGCTTCATACGTATCCAGCACGCGGCGCACGCCTCCATCTCCGACGGAGTGAGTAAAGATCTGCAACCCCAGGCGGTCGCAGGCGCTGGTCAGGCGTAAATAATCTTCGGCGCTGAATTGCGCTTCACCGCAGTAGCCTGGCTGGTCAGCGTATTCATCCACCAGCAAACCGGTGTACGATTCAATTACCCCATCTATGAAAAATTTGACGCAACCGGCGCGAACCACGTTGCCAGAAGCCTCGTTCTGCATGGCTTGTGCCTCAGCCAGGGCTTCCAGTGGCATTTCGGGGGTTACGGTAAACGGCAGGTAGATGCGCAAGGTCATCTCTGCGCGTTCTAGCAAGGTGGTGTAGAGCTGGAGTTGTTCCAGATCGCCGTCCATGTTATGTACGCTGGTGATGCCCGCCTGGGCAGCCAGCGCCAGCCCTTGTTTGAGGAGAGCCTGTTTTTGGACTGCGTCCGGTTCTGGGATTAGGTCTGAGATAGGAGCCAGGGCGGCAGGTTCGCGCAACTCGCCGCTGGCTTTACCGTCTTGTCCCATGACGATCTCGTTGCCCGGGGGAAGTTCCCGCCCGTGCAAAATGCCGGCTCTTTCCAGCGCGACGGTGTTTGCCCAAGCGGTATGCCCATCGTAAGCGACTACGACGAGCGGGCGTTGCGCTTCAGCCATGTCCAGGTGGTGGCGGTTGAGAGTCTCTCCCTGCGGCAGGCGGATGGAATAAAGCAAACCGTGCCCTTCCAGCCACTCCTTGGTTGGATGTGCCGCAGCAAACGTGCGCACAGCCTGGATAAATTCTTCCAGCGTTTTCACCTGGTCGAGTTGGATAGCAGCCAGCTGCAGAGAACCGAGCAGTAAGTGGAAGTGGCTATCAATGAACCCGGGCATGAGCGTGCAGCCTTGCGCGTCAATGACATGCGTGTCCGCGGGACAAAAGCTGTGTGCCTGCTCTGCGCTGCCGACGAAGGCGATGCGATCTCCCTGAATAAGCACCGCCTCAGCGTGCGGCTTGTGCGGGTCTGCCGTGAAGCCGCGCGCGTGAGTGATAAGTACATTATTTGGTGTCATGCGTGTCTTTTTCATGGCATTATTCTATCATATCTGTTCTATTGCGACAATATTATACAGAGATGTTTCCAGGTTATTTTAAGATTATTTCCAGTTCTGCTGATAAAAACAACCTCTCTTACACGCTGCGAGATGGCGCAAAACCAGGTTGGCATTTACGCTTTTTGGCTATGGAAGATCAATGGGTAAGGGAAAATAAAAGAGGAACGTGTCTGAGACGTTCCTCTGGAAAATGCTGGCGGAGAGGGTGGGATTCGAACCCACGGAACCCCTTTCGGCGTTCACCCGCTCTCCAGGCGGGCGCGTTAGACCAACTACGCTACCTCTCCAATTCGTCCTGAAAGATTCTCTTTCAGGCGTGCCAGTTGGCAAGCATGGATTATACCACATCCTGTGCATAAGGCAAGAAAATGAGGGTAACATTTTAGGTTGGCGTTTGACAGTTTGGCGATTTCAGGGTATGGTTAATGGCATGGAAATTGCAACTATCCAGGCGATGATGAAACGGTTGTTGTCTTCCTTTCTGTGTGTATTGTTCTTGTTTACCAGCCCGCTGTGGGCGCGTGCGGCGGCTTTGCCAGAGCAGGCTTTCGTCTCTGGTGTGACAGGGCACGCCCAGTCTTACGGGCTTTCGTGTGAGTCGCGCTCGGCGGCGGACGTGGCTGCGTTTTGGGGTGCTTCGGTCAGTGAAACAGAGATACTCAACGCCCTGCCGCGTTCGGACGACCCGGAAATCGGTTTTGTGGGGGACGTCAACGGCGCGTGGGGGTACGTACCTCCGCAGGCATACGGTGTTCACGCTCAGCCGATCGCCAAAGTCTTGCAGCAATACGGGCTGGACGCCGAGGCGCGCCAGAATATGACCTGGGAAGAAGCGCAGGCAGAGATTGCACCCTGAAGACCTCTGAACGGCTGGCTCATCGGGGCAGTGTGGAGCGGAACGCCGCAAGTGTATACAACTCTGGCGGGAAAGCAAGTAACCGTGGCTGCCTTTGAACACACGATGACTCTGATCGGTTACGAAGCACAGAACGTTACCTTGATAAACGCCGGCGACGGGAAAACCGGCGTTTATCCGTTGAGTAATTTTTTAAATTCCTGGAGCGTGTTGAATAACATGGCTGTGGTGGTGCGCGGCAAACAGCAACAGACGCCCGGCGGATTCACCACCCTCACGGCGACGGTCGTGTTGCCCAAGGAAACCCCCCCCGTACCCCAGGCGAGCGCAACATCGCCTGTACCTGACCCCACGCAAATGACGCCTGTTGCGCCAACCATTGCGTATACTGTCTTGCCAGGCGACACGCTTGCGGACATCGCCCAGCGCTTTGGGACGACCGCCGAAATCATTGCAGAATTAAATCAGCTTGCTTTCCCATACGTGATTTTTTCGGGGCAGGTTTTACAGATTCCACAAGGCGGCAGCTCGTTTGCTACGCCAACTGTAGTTTCGCCGGAAACCCCTGCTGCGGTTGAGTCTCCGCCGTTTGAAAACACACCAGCTACCGCTCTCCCTGGGGAGACTTTAGCTGCGCCGCGTGAGATGCAAATCTACGTCGTTCAAGCCGGCGACACGTTGGCGACGGTGGCGCGGCGCTGGAAGATGACCTGGATTGAGCTGGCGCGATGGAACAACCTAGCGTACCCCTATCAATTGACGGAAGGGCAGATCCTGAAAGTGCCTTGAAAGGGCGGTTTAGGGTGTGCGTTTGAGCGGGAATAAACAACAGGGTTTTGAACATGCCTGCGCCGTCAAAACCCTGTTGTGGTTTGTTTTCTGTCCGTCTACGAAGTGGTTGTTGGCGTTGGTTTGCCGGGTTGACCAGGTCCACCAGGACCAGGTCTGCCATTGCCGGCGTTCTTTAATTGTTCGAGAATAGCTGCGCCTTGTTCTTTCGTAAGTGTGCCCTTGCTGATGGCTGTGTTGACGACTTTTGTCAACACTTCGGTGAGTTTCGCCTGGAAGGTTTCCATGCTCATGCCTTTTTCAGTGGCAATGTCCATGAAATTCTTGCCGTTTTTCAGGCTGGCTTTTAAGTCGGTCGTGGTCATGCCGAATACACTTGCCAGGGCGGTAACGACGTCATCGTAGATTGCGCTGCTGGAATTCATCCAGTCAAACCCGCCACCGCGGTTAGAAGTGTTCTTACGCATCCACTCCGCCTGCTCTTGCGTGATGGTTCCGGCTGCCAGAGCCAGTTCAATGGCTTTCGTGCGCACCTCTTCCATTTTCTTATTGAAATCTTCCGCTTTCCAGCCAGCTTTGATGGCGATGTCGTATATCCGTTCGCCTGCCTTCAAACGCGCCTCTAAGTCAGTCAGTTTCATTCCTAACGCCTCTGCCCAGGCTTTGTTCATGTACGTGTTGAGTTTATCGTCACCGGGAGGCATCATGTCGCTACTGCCAGGAGCACCAGGAGTACCGTTAGCCCGAGGAGTGCCAGAAAATCCAGGACCAGCAGGTCCACCAGGGGCACCGGAGCCACCGGGTCCGCCAGGTCCGCCGGGTCCGCCGGGACCCCCAGGTGCGCCAGGGGTTCCAGATATCCCAGGCGCGGTTTCGTCCATGCCATCCGCATATACGGCATTGATGGCAAACAGGCTGGCAATTAAAATGCTCACGCAACCGATTGCTACAATTAAAAAGGTTTTTTTCATTTTCGTAACTCCTTATTTTTTCCTTCTTTTTTGTGGTATTCCCAGACGTGAGAAGGATATTGTCTGGATTTTCTAATCTTAGCCGGAGTTTATATAGAAATGATGTAGTTTTGGTTTATTGATGGGGTAATATTGAGCAATAATCATAAACAGGTAAAAAGGAAAAAGGGGCGCCATGTCCGTCTGTTTTAGAAAACAAACAGGGTTTAGAGTTTATCAAAACCCTGTTTGGGATTATTTTGTTAGTTGAAGGTTATTTGGGATTGGCTGGTGCATCCTGCGCGGGCGGAGGGGGATTGCCGTGCCCGAAGCCGGGGAAGCCCATGCCGCGCTCTTGGATGCGTTTGAGCATGCTTTCGCCCTGCTCTTTGCTAATGCTCCCCTTGGATACCGCCTGGTTGACTGCTTTGGTCATGGCTTCAGACATCTTTTCACGATAACCTGCAATGGTCATGCCTTTATCAGCGGCGATATCTTCCACGCTTTTGCCTGCTTTCATGGCTGTTTCCAGATCGTTCTGGCTGATGCCAAAGACGCTTGCCAGGGCGGAAACCATTTCGTCGTGCACGGCGGTTTCTTCCTTGCCAGGACCGGCAGGTTTTTCACCTTCCGCAGGACGTTCGGCGTCTCGGGTGCGAATCTGCTGCGCCTGTTCCTGGGTGATGGCGCCGTCCGCCACAGCCAGCTCTATGGCTTTGTTGCGGGCTTCGTCCATCTTCTTGGTGTAGTCTTCCTCTTTCAAGCCCAACACGTCTGCCCAGGCTTTGCTCATGTATTTTCCGATTGCTCCGCCGCCGTCTCTGCCGCCGGGACCACCCGGACCGGCGGGAGGGGTATCGCTTATGCTGCTGGCGAATACTGTGTTCAAGGCGAACAGACTAGCGGTTAGCATCACGATACTGCCGATTGCTATATTTAAAATTATCTTTTTCATAATGGTACTCCTTTTATCTCCTTCTCGTTTTTCTTTTCCCAGACGAGAGAAGGATTTCATCTGGGTATATTCTGAATCATAGTGTATGCCTATATAGAATTGATATAGATTTGGTTAAATCGCAATGAAATCTTGGACAAGAAATATGAAGAGTAAGAAAAGAGTGGGTGGGAAATAAAAAAACAGGGTTTTGAAGCCGCTTCAAAACCCTGTTTCCATAATTTTGATATATCTTATCCGTTGGAGGTGGGAGTTTTATTGGGTTGCGGTGTACCGCTTTGCGGTGCAAATCTACCGCCTCTGTTGCCGCGCTGCTGCATCCGTTCGAGCATAAAATCGCCCTGTTCTTTGGTGATCAACCCCTTGCTGACAGCCTGGTTGATTGCCTTCGTCATTGCGTCGGTCATCTTGGTGCGGAAGTCGGCGATGCTCATGCCTTTATCGGCAGCGATATCCATCATGTTTTTGCCCTCTTTCAGGGCGGCTTCCAGGTCGGTTGTGCTCATTCCGAAGACGCCTGCCATGGCAGCGACCATCTCGTCGTGCAAGAACCCGTCACCGTTGCGCAAGCCTCCGCTGTTCATCCAGCTGCCTGTGCCGCCGCGCCGAAAGCTGCCGCCATTCTGGCTCATTTTCTGGCGCATCCAGTCCGCCTGCGTCTGGGTGATGGCGCCGTCTGCCAGGGCTAAGTCAATAGCTTTGTTGCGCACTTCTTCCATCTTGGTGCTGAAATCTTCCGCTTTCCAGCCGGCTTTGATGGCGATGTCGTAAATACGCTCGCCGCTGTCCAGGCGTGCTTGCAATTCATCCTCTTTCATCCCCAGCGTTTCCGCCCAGGCTTTGGTCATGTACGTGCCGAGAGATCCGCCGCCTTTTCCCGCGGGACCCATCATGCCACCGCCTGGACCGCCAGGAGCAAATTCATCCCCGCCGCTGGCGTAGGTCGGATTAACTACGAACACTCCGGCGGTCAAGATGACCATACTTGTTACGGCTAAAATCAAAAGTGTTTTTTTCATGTTTGTTTCTCCTTGTTGTTTTCCCTTTCTCTCTGCGACGGATGCGCCGAGAAAGAAGAAGGGAATATATTTATATTTAATTTAGCTATATCTTACTGTACAGCTATGAAGAAAGTATGAAGATTTGATTTGAGAATAATGAAGGAATGAGTTAGAATAGAGGTGCCGATAGAATATGAAAAGAGGTAAAAAAATGATGATGCGAAAGACTCGCCAGCCTGGCGCTGGTATTGAACTTAAAACTCCGCAAGAGATTGCTCTCATGCGTCAGGCAGGGCGCCTGGTGGCGGAAATTTTTGAGATGCTCAAGGATGCCATTCGTCCTGGGGTGAAATTAAGCGCTCTGGACGGCATGGCGGAAGAATACATTCACCAAAAGGGAGGCACGCAAATCTATAAGGGATATCAGTTATACCCGGAACAGCGTCCTTTTCCGGGGGTGATAACCGCCTCGGTGAACGAACAAATCTGCCATGGCTTTCCAAATGGACGGGTATTGAAAGAGGGTGATATTGTGGGGATTGACCTCGGCTTAAGTTACCAGGGCTGGTGCAGCGATTCGTGCGTAACCTACGCGGTGGGAAAAATCTCTCCCCAGGCGCAGGAATTGCTTGATGTAGCGCGGGAAAGCCTAAACGTGGGCATTCAAGCCGCCCAACCTGGCAATCATCTATCCGACATCGGGGCTGCCATCCAGTTTTACGTAGAGCGGCGTGGATTCAGCGTGGTGCGCGATTGGGGCGGACACGGACTGGGGCGCAGCCTGCACGAAGACCCCCACGTCCCACACGTAGGACCAGGCGGGCGGGGACCGCGCTTACGCCCTGGAATGACGCTGGCAATTGAACCGATGGTCAACGCCGGAAAACCAGATTATAAGCTATTAAATGACCAATGGACTGTGGTAACGGCGGACGGTTCCCTCTCGGCACAATATGAGCATTCCATTGCCATCACCGAAGCGGGACCGGTCATCCTCTCCACGTTATAGATCTATTGGATGCCTTCCATTGTCTCGTTGGCGAGGTGTTCAACCACGTTCTTGAGGGCGACGTTGGGTGGCGCACCTTGCTCTAGAGATTTGCGGTATACCTGTAACTGACGGTCTGCGCTGGTGCCGTTTTCCAGAATGGTGAGCAGATAATTGATTTCCTGGCGCGTGCCCAGTTCATCTACCACATCGTCCAGCATTTCAATGATTTCGACAGCCAGATCGCGCATAGGCACTTCGCTGGCGTTGCCGTAGTTGATCAACCTTCCATCAATGCCGTAGCGCATGGCGCGCCATTTGTTTTCCATAAAGTATGCCTGGCGGTAGCTGCGCCAGCTCATGTTTTGATTGCGTAGCTGGATGAGTTTCGCCGCCAGGGCTTGCATCAACGCGGCGATACAAACCGCCTCATCCAGGCGGGTGGGGATGTCGGCGATGCGTACTTCCAGCGTGTTGAACTTCGGACTGGGGCGGATGTCCCACCAGATTTTTGACGGATCTGGCTGCCCGGTGGTTGCATCGCGGATCGCGCCTACTTTGCCTAACATCTCCACGTATTCCCAATATTCGGTATAAGAGTTGAACGCTTCTGGAATGCCTGTGCGCGGCAAAGGCTCAAAGATTACCGATCGGTATGACTTAAGCCCGGTGTCGTTGCCCATCCAAAAAGGTGAGCTGGTGGAAAAGGCAAGAATGTGAGGCAGAAAATAACGATATTGGTTCATTATGTCCATCATCAGTTCTTTCTGGTCACTTCCGAAGCCAATGTGCACGTGAAAGCCGAAGATGAGGAACTGGGCAATCACGCCGCGCAGCTCGTCTAAGATGACGCGATAGCGCGGATTATCCGAAATATCTTGTTCCTGCCAGGAAGCGAAAGGATGTGTGCTGGCAGCAATTATTCTCGCGTCCTGTTTTTCTGCCAATATGCCGGCAATTTTCCGCAGGCGTATCACTTCCTGGCGGACTTCCTGAATGTTTTGACACACGTTGGAATTGCTTTCGATTTGGCTTTGCATGAACTCGGGTTTGATATTCGCGTCCGGGAAGGCTTCTTTACAATGTTTGAGCATTTGGGCGGAGCGGGAGCACAGATTCAACGTCTGTGCGTCCACAATTTGATATTCTTCTTCAATACCTAGGGTGAGCGGCGTATTTTGATACATAATAAATAATCTCTCCTGCGTGCCGGAAAATTGTGGACTTGATTATACCAGATGTTACGCATCTTATCGCTTCAGATTACGATATTTAATACGATGCGGCGTATCGGCTGCTTCTCCCAGGCGGGCGCGGCGATCGGATTCGTAATCCGAGTAATTGCCAACAAACCAGCGCAACTGGCTTTCATCTTCAAATGCAAGGATGTGGGTAGCCACGCGGTCTAAAAACCAGCGATCGTGGCTGAGGACGAGCGCGCAGCCGGCAATTTCTTCCCAGGCGTTTTCCAGGGCTCGCAGGGTGTTCACGTCCAGGTCGTGCGTGGGTTCGTCCAGCAAGATGACGTTGGCGCCTTCGGTGAGAGTCTTGGCGAGGTGAACACGGTTGCGCTCTCCACCGGAGAGTTCGCTTACCTTTTTTTGCTGGTCGCCGCCCAGAAAGTTGAAACTGGCGACGTAAGCGCGCGAATTCATCTGGCGGCTGCCCAGCACGAGGGTATCTTTACCGCCGGAGATCTCTTCCCAGACTGTTTTGGCGCCGTCCAGGGTGCGGTTTTGGTCGGCGTAAGCCAATTTCACCGTTTCACCAATCTTGATGCTGCCGGAATCCGGTTTTTCCTGGGCGGTCATCATGCGCAGCAGGGTCGTTTTACCGGCGCCGTTGGCGCCGATGATGCCGATGATGCTGCCGGGCGGGATTTTCAGGCTGAAATTGTCCAGGAGGATGCGCTCGCCGAATGTTTTGGTAACGTTCTCCGCGTCAATGACGACGTCTCCCAGGCGGGGACCAGGCGGAATGTAAATTTCCAGTTCTTCACGGCGTTGCTCGAATTCCTGACTGAGCAGGTCGTTATAGGCGCTGATACGCGCTTTGCCTTTTGCCTGGCGCGCCTTGGGGGACATGTGGATCCACTCCAGTTCCCGGGTTAAGGTGCGCTGGCGTTTGCTTTCCGCCTTCTCTTCGCGCGCCAAACGCTCGCGTTTTTGTTCCAGCCAGGAGGAGTAATTCCCTTTCCAGGGAATGCCGTGCCCGCGGTCCAGTTCCAGGATCCACTCCGCCACGTTATCCAGAAAATAGCGGTCGTGGGTTACGGCAATGACGGTGCCCTTGTATTGCTGCAAGTGGCGTTCCAGCCAGGCGACCGACTCGGCATCGAGGTGGTTGGTGGGTTCGTCTAATAGGAGGATGTCCGGCTCGGTGAGCAGCAAGCGGGTGAGGGCTACCCGACGGCGCTCACCGCCCGAGAGCACGGATACGAGTGTATCCCCCGCCGGGCAGCGCAGGGCGTCCATGGCTAGTTCTAGACGGTTGTCCAAAGTCCAGGCGTCCGTCTTGTCTAATTGTTCTTGGACGCGTGCCTGCTCTGCGATCAGGGCGTCGAAATCGGCGTCCGGGTCGGCAAATTTGGCGTTGATTTCGTCAAAGCGGTTGAGCATGTCCACGATGGGTTGAACGGCTTCTTGCACAACTTGCTTGACTGTTTTATTAGCGTCCAGTTGCGGCTCCTGTTCCAACATGCCAACGGAATATCCCTTGGAAAGCATGACTTCGCCAACGTAGTCCTTATCAATGCCTGCCATAATGCGCAGCAAGCTGCTCTTGCCAGAACCGTTCAAGCCTACAACGCCAATTTTTGCTCCGTAGAAAAAGCCCAGCGAGATATCGCGCAGCACTTGTTGGTTGGGAGGGTAAATTTTCCCCACCCGCACCATTGAGTAAATCACCTGTTGGTCGCTCATTTTATGCCCTCCTTGATCGTGTCTGTGGCGTTTCGTTCGTCAAATTAATAATTATATCCCATCTCACTGCCTGTGTGGTACAATTTTAAAGAATTTTAGGAAGAGGAGGAAACCAATGGAAGTACAAATTCTATATCGTCCGGCGTTCTCTATGGCGGTGTTATCACTGGGACCCAGTGAGATCGTGCAGGTGGAAGGCGGCTCGATGGTGAGCATGTCTTCGGGGATGACCTTGGAGACGAAAGCGGCTGGCGGCATATTAAAATCGCTGACGCGCTCTCTGCTGGGTGGAGAGAGCTTCTTCTTGAACAATTTCAAGGCGCCGCTTAACGGCGGACAGGTGATGGTCGCCCCGCCTTTGCCCGGCGACCTCTCTGTGCTCAGCCTGCAAAACGAGAAAATCATGTTGCAGTCCGGAGGTTACGTAGCCTCCGAGATGGGAATTAACGTGGAGACGAAATGGGGCGGGGCGAAGACTTTCTTCGCTTCGGAAGGGTTGATCATGCTGCATTGCAGCGGCACGGGGAAAGTTTTGTTTTCCTCCTACGGCGCCATTCACGAGATGAACCTGGGACCCGGGCAAACCATCACAATTGACACGGGGCACCTAGTAGCTTTCTCGGAAGGGGTAGGCTTTAAAGTACGCACGATTGGAGGAATTAAATCAACTTTGTTCAGTGGGGAGGGATTGGTTGTGGATTTGACCGGGCCCGGCAGAGTGTTAATGCAGACGCGCTCGATGGATGCTTTCCTTTCCTGGCTTATCCCCAAGATACCCCGTTCCGACGGGCACAACAGTTAGCGCAGAAGCGCATCTGATATTCGGCAAAAAGCAAAGTCGAGGCTTGCGCAGGGTCATCCTGGCGCTGCGTAAGCCTGTGAAAATTGTATTTTATTTTTTAAAAAGGAGTTGACCCGGCACGACGATAGATCGTATTGATATCGGTAAAGTGCACAGGGAAAACATGATTAGTTGTATGAAACGTATCTCTGCTATTGTCTTTTTTATTATTACCGCGGTGCTGTTATTCGGTGCGGGTTGTTCCATTGCTATTCGGCGCGGTACTGTTATGCCATTGTTTGACCAGGCGAGCGGAAAATGGGGCTACATAAATACCAGAAACGAGTGGGAGATTCCTGCGCAATACGAACATGCACACGAGTTCACGGAAGGCTTGGCGGGAGTTAAGTCATCTGGCAAATGGGGGTTTATTGATGAGAAAGGGAAATTTGTCATTCAACCGCAGTTTGAAGTAGCTTACGTGTTTTCGGAAGGGCTGGCGGCGGTGCGCAGCGGCAGCAAATGGGGCTTTATTGATAAAACTGGCAAGTACGTCATTCAGCCGCAGTTTGAACACGCCACTGATTTCGCGGAAGGGTTGGTAATGGTGCAAGAGCGCGACTTGCAGGTCTTCCTGGATAAAAACGGACAGCCAGCTTTCAGCGAACGATATGAGGACGCCCAGCCGTTTTCGGATGGACTGGCAGCCGTGCGCGTGCGCACGAATAAATTTTACTGGGGGTACATTGATAAAACTGGAACGATGGTTATTCTTCCCAGATTTGACAAAGCCGGTGATTTCAAACAGGGTTTCGCCGAAGTAATTCTGGACGGGGAGAAAATCACCATTGATAAAACAGGCAAAACGATACAGGCAACTCCTGTTGAGAAAGAATGAAAGCAGTCCGTGGATTGATATTAATAAGTTTGCTTGCGGCAGGCTGCGCGCCATCGGCGCGCCAAATCAAAGCGACCGTGCAGGCAGGGATTGCGCAAACCCAAATGGCTGCCTTGTCCGCTGCGCCAACGGCAGCGCTACCATTGCCGCCGCCTGAACATCTGCCCACTGTTGTTGCTCCTCCTACACAAGCATCCCCGCTTAGTTTTGGCAGCAGCGAACGTCTGTTGCTGGAAACTGTGCAATGTCTTCCCACCGGGCAGACGGATTGCCTGCGTCTGGCGGAAGGGATATACAGCGCATCTTGGAAGGGGGAAGGTCTGCAAAAGCTGATTGACAAGGCGCGCTTGTTAAGCCTCTCGAAAAATGGGAAACAGGCATTGGTGGCGCGACGCGGCGCCGATGGCGCTGTTGGCGCTACTGAGGAGCTGCTGTTGTTGAATTTATCCGATTCCAGCCAGACGCAAATCAGCCCGGTTTTTGCAAGCGATTTCACCTGCGACGCGGCGCATTGTGGCGCGCTATGGTCTGCGGATGGGAGTAAAATATTATTTGTCGCGAATGTGAAAGACATTAGCAGTAACAGAATAGAAAAACACGTCTTTCAAGCCGCAGCGGACGGGACGCAGCCCATTCAAGTAACCAAATCGGGTACGGGCGTTTCGGCGTTGTTCCTGTATTTTAATACGGATAGCGAGCGTGTGGTTTGGCAGCAGGATAACGGCGGCGTCTCCGGTGGGGTGGTTTCAACGCGTCTGGACGGCACGCAACAAACAGAATTAGCGGGTATGATCAACCCTGCCTTCTCACCCGGCGGTGGGATGAGCGCCTATCTGAAACAAACGAACCCGCTCGGCTATCAAACGGCGTTTTTCGTGGCAGGGGTGGATGCAAGCAACGAAATCCAGTTATACACCCCGCAAACCTCCGAATTTGTGCACAACGCCATCTGGGCTACGGATGGAAATCGGTTGGTCGTCGACGTGAGCCGTTGTGTGCCGGAATGCAGTAGTAAGCATTACCTGTGGCAGGTTGCCGCGCCAAGCCTGGTGGAGCTGCCCGCGCAGGTGGGGTACGCGGCGCGACCTCCGGTTTGGTCACCGGATAACCGTTACGTGCTGTACGTTAGCACGCAGCCGCGCGGCTTATGGGCTGTGGACGTGCAAAGCGCGCAGGCACAGCCATTTTTGGATGCGCTGACCCTGCCAGAAGGGACGGAAGTAGAAAGGGTGCTGGTTGTTCCGTGAGTTTGGTATAATAGAGAGATGTTTATAGATCAGGCTTTTATTTACGTGAAATCGGGCAAGGGCGGCGACGGGGTCGTTCATTTTCGACGCGAGAAGTACGTGCCGCGCGGCGGACCGGACGGCGGCGACGGCGGGCGCGGCGCAGACGTTATCCTCGAGGTAAAGCCGACCTTGAATACCCTGGCTTCCTTTCAATTCAACAAGGAATTTCGAGCGCAGGACGGCGGGCGTGGCGGCGGGAGTAACAAGACCGGTCGCTCTGCGGATGCGCTGGTGATCTACGTGCCGCCAGGCACGATCATCTACGACGCGGATACGGAAAATTTGCTGGGAGACCTGGTGGATGCCGGGCAGCAATTGACCGTAGCCGAGGGCGGGCGCGGTGGACGCGGTAACGCCCGCTTTGCCAACTCGCGCAACCAGGCGCCGCGCGTGGCAGAAAAAGGGGAACCGGCGCAGGAACGCCGGCTGCGCCTGGATTTGAAACTCATCGCCGATGTAGGTATCGTCGGTGTGCCCAACGCAGGTAAATCCACTTTCCTCGCCAAGGTAACCCGAGCCACCCCAAAAATTGGCGCGTATCCTTTCACCACGTTAACGCCCAACCTGGGCGTGGCGGAACTGGACGAGGAACACAGCCTCGTTTTAGCAGATATCCCCGGCTTAATTGAAGGGGCGCACAAGGGGATTGGACTGGGGCACGACTTCTTGCGCCACGTTCAACGCACGCGGGTGTTGATCCATTTGCTGGACGGTCTGGCGCAAGACCCGTTATTGGATTTCGCCCAGATCAACAGCGAACTTGCGCTCTTTGACCCGACGCTGGCGCAAAAACCGCAGGTCGTAGCTTTGAACAAGATAGATATGCCCGAGGCGCAGGCGCGTTGGAAAACCTTGCAAGCTGAATTAAAACGACGCGGGTATGCGGCTTACGCCATTTCCGCCTTGGCGGGCACGGAAGTGCGCGCCGTGCTATATAAGGCGGCGCAATTGTTAGCGGAAACGCCGCTTCCCTCCACCCCTGCCGCAGTGGCGGGAGAGGAGGAGTTGCCCGTGTATCGCTTTGAAGGAGACGCGCGCGATTTCACCATCACACGCTCGGCGGAAGGGTGGCGGGTTTCTGGCAAAGCTATCGAGCGCGCCGCAGCGATGACGTATTGGGAATACGACCAGTCTGTGCGCCGCTTCCAGCGCATTTTGGATACGCTGGGGATTGACGCGGCTTTACGCGAGCGCGGCGTACAGGAAGGAGACAGCGTGTTTATCGGCGATTACGAACTGGAATGGCAGAACTGAGCCATGCGATTAGGAGTCTTTGGCGGCACGTTTGACCCTCCTCACGTAGGGCACCTCATTCTGGCTGCGGAGGCTGATCACACCCTGGCATTGGACCAGGTGCTGTGGGTGATTACCCCGGACCCGCCGCATAAAAAGGGACAGAAGATCACCCCTTTACAGCATCGTCTGGAGATGCTGGAATCTGCCATTGCGGCTGATCCGCATTTTTCCTTATCCCGCATCGAGATGGAACGCCCCGGACCGCACTACGTGGTGGATACGATGCGTTTGCTGCGTGAGCGGTATCCAACTGCGGAGCTGATTTATTTAATGGGTGGAGATTCTCTCTTCGACCTGCCCACCTGGAACCGTCCACGCTTGTTCCTGTCTTTGTGTAATGCGCTGGGGGTGATGCGCCGCCCAGACGACGCCCTGGATTTACCCGCCCTGGAAAAAATTCTGCCGGGGGTAAGCGCAAAAGTACGCTTTATTGAAGCGCCGCTGCTACAAATTGCCTCGCACGAGATTCGCCAGCGCGTGCAAGAACGGCGCGCATTCCGCTACTATCTGCCGGATGCGGTGTATCAGATCGTTCAGGAGCGGCAGCTCTACCGCTAAGGGGATGGCTGCAATCTGGTTGGCGGCGGTTAGACCATTCTGGAAAATGTGTAGTAGGCGTAAGGGGGCGGCATGGCTTTGTTCGCGAAGCGCCCGTGCACCACACTGTCATCTTGCAGGAAAAAGACCACCACGATCTCCTTTTCTGGGTCGTAGGCGTTTACTGCTCTTTCCACTTCGGCGTTGGGATAATTGTTATAGCCGTAATCGGATAATCGCGGTACGTACATGGGGAAATTGTAACCAGGGGCAAAAACGACGGCACCACGGTCGTGTATTTTAAAACCTGCGTAAGCAAGCCCAGCCGTGCCGGGCCAGGTATCCAGAATGAATTGCTGGCGTCCGACGGGAGTTTTTAAGTCATAACTGGTGCGCATAGTCCCACTCTTAAAGCATCTTTACGAACAACTGGAAAGCTTTCGCCGGGGGAAGGCTGTCCACAGCGTGGCGTTCGTAAATCGTATCCGAATTGTAGATGAAGAAAATCGCCACGATTTCCTTTTCCGGGTCGTAATTCTGCACAAACTGGACGATGTTCGGGTTGCCGTAATCGTTACCCTTTAACGGAACGTACATGGGTCGGTCGTGCCCGGGCGCAAAGACGACCGCCCCGCGATCGTAGGCTTTGTAGCCTGCGTAGGCTAACCCGGCTGTGCCGGGCCAGGTGTTGATGATGAATTCACGCCGTCCTTCGGCGGTGGTTAAATCGTATTTCCGAACCATCCGTGTTTCATCCCCATAGTATTGTTTACCTTACGCTTATATTATAACCTAAGTTGGGCGAGTGTGCATCCCCAACGTGCAGAAGAAGCTGTGATTTTGCTGGCATTAAATAGCAGCCAGTTACAATTTTGGTCTTGACAAAATGAACTGTATTAGTGTATTATATACATATAACACTAATACAGGTGGTGCTGAAAATGAAGTTTAACCCAACCATACCGATCTATTTACAGATCATGGACAGTATCAAAAAGGATATTGTTACGGGTGTCCTCGCCCGCGGGGAACGGATCGAATCAGTGAGAACACTGGCGGAAAGATTTGGTGTAAACCTAAACACGATGCAACGAGCCTGCTCGGAATTGGAACGACAGCAGGTTATCTATACACAGAGAGGGGTGGGAAGTTTTGTTACGGAGAGTGAATCGGTAATTTCTTCCCTAAAGCAAGAGATGTCCTCCACTATGGTAGATATGTTCCTGGAGGAAATGCGTAGTATTGGATATAGCAATCAAGAAATAATGAAAATTCTCGGAGAAGCAATTCAAATATGAATACACTTATGTCTGTAAAAGGGTTGTGTAAAAAGTTTGGCGATAAAAATGCCTTGCAGGACGTTAATTTTGATTTGATGGAAGGTCGCATCGTTGGTTTGATGGGTCCAAATGGAGCCGGGAAAACCACGTTGATTAAAACCTTGATGCAAATCTATAAACAAGATGCCGGTGAGATCAGCATTCATGGTAAACCCCTTGGGTATGCGGCTAAACAAGAGATCGCCTATATGCCAGATCAAAACCATCTTTTCCCCTGGATGAATATTGGGGATGCCATTCATTACTACCGGGATATGTTCCCAGGTTTTGATGTTGCCAGGGCGAAAGAATTGTGTAATTTATTGCGTTTGAACGAAAAGGAGCGCGTAAAAACGTTATCCAAAGGGACGCTTGAGCGTGTGCAAATTATGCTGACGTTTGCGCGCCCAGCCAGTATTTACATCCTGGACGAACCAATCGCCGAGATTGACCCGCTGAACAGGGATAAGATCCTTAAAATCATCCTCGGCGGTGTTAATGAACGCAGCACGGTCATCCTCTCTACTCACCTGGTTAAGGACGTGGAGACAATTGTGGATGATGTCTTGTTCCTGCACGAAGGTCGCCTGGCGCTTGTTGAAACTGCGGAAAATATACGCGCCCAACGCGGTATGTCTATTGAAGAATGTTACCTGGAGGTATATAAGAATGTTTAACTTGATCAAGTGGAATTCCATTGATTTTTTCCGGAACAGTTCCTGGGTGTGGATTGGGATGGCGGTGAGTCTCCTTCTGGCGTTGATTCCGATCAATGGGAATGGTGTCTGGAACGCATCCATGATTTTATTATCTGGAACGATTGGGATTATCGTATTCCAGGCGGGAATTGTGTTGGCGCTATTTTTCTGCTTTCGCTGGCTAGAGAAAGCAAGCCATTTGTTGGAACTCTCCCTGCCGTTTTCTGCGTGGAAAATTTTATTCGCCAAACTATTGGTGGCAGGATTTGTGAATCTTGTGTCTGGTTTGTTTTTGATGCAATTGTGGGTGGTCATGGGCAAGTATAAGACAGGCGCGTTGCAATTGCTTTCCCTGGGGAATTTGAAAAGTGTTGCTGGTCTGGCGCTATTTTTGATGGTGGTGGATTGCACAATTTTATTATCGTACCTCGTATCGAAGAGTATGCGCATGCGGCGGGGTATGTCCCTGTTGGTAACCGGAGGATTGAGTTTGGTGATTTTCGGAGCCGTAACCGTCGGGGTTGTTACCTTGATGGCGGTCAGCGGTGTTTTGATCTTACCCGTCGTCAGCGGGACGGGTATTCTCACCATCAACGGGTCCTTGCAAGTGCTTTCCACCCTCGTGCCGGTTTGCGTGGGGCTGGGGGTTGTCCTTCTGGAATACGCCGGCAGTTGTCTTCTGCTTACTTACAGTTTCCAGGAGAGTTAACCTGTGGTTAGGTCGTTGGTGTCCAAGTTGGAGAATGCCTGAAGAAAAGCGGGACCATCCAGGAAAAATCGTACTTCCAATACAAGTAGTCCATTAACAAGCGGCGAGTAATCTTACTTAAATGCCGCAGGGCAGCGCCTTACGTACTCTGAAAACTGTGTTTCATGAGGATGGGCGTGCCATGCCTAAATTCTGGTGTGGGAAGCAGGCTGGGAGACGCCTTTGCTGGTGCTGCCTGGAAATTCGTAAAAAGAAAAGGAAAATCATTATGAACAAATTACAAAGCATTGTTTTTCAGCACCCGTTGCTGTTTTCGGGTCTGGTAATGGTCGTGGCGACCGCGCTGACGGAAATCCAGCTCGCCGGCAGCCTGACTGGTTACATGAGTTATCAGAGCGCCCATTATCTGAGTGGGATTATCGAACAAGGCGGCGTCAGCATTCTGCTGGGTGTTCTCTTGCACAAACTGGGTATGGCAGACGAAGCCGGTTTCGTCAAACCGAAACAGTGGAAGAGTATGTGGCTGATTTGGCCGATCTTCGTCTACAGCATCCTCAACTGCGGCACTTCGCCATTTGACGGTACTTTGACCTTTGATACCAGTAAGCCTGGTCTCTTCGTGCTGTTCTTTTTATTGTACGTATCGGTCGGGTTCTTCGAGGAGATCGTGATGCGCAGTTTGGTATTAAATCTGATGCTGCGAAAGTGGGGCTTTACCCGCAAGGGCGTCTATCTGGCGGTGCTGTTGTCAAGCTCCATATTCGGCTTATTGCACTTGATGAATTATTTCATGGGCAGGCGCACTCTGCTAGCGACAGTTTCCCAAGTCATCTTCGGCACTTTCTTCGGCGTCTTTTTTGCCGCCTGTTTCCTGCGCAGCAAGACGGTCTGGTCGGTGATCTTCGCACACGCTTTGTTCGACCTGTGCGGGAATATTGAGGACATCGCCGTAGGCGGAACTTTTAACCAGGTTGCAGACTTCAGCCTACAGGAGGCTGCCATCGTTGTAATAGTTCTTTTCCCATTGATGCTATATGGTCTCTTTCTCTTACGCAAAGTTGATCCTATTCCACAGAAACCTGAATTGCTTGTGGAGACGTAAGAGGAGGAAGTGTTTTATCCTGCGCTGCAGTTTGGTGAAGGGATAATACAATAAGTTCAGCAAAAGTTGTAGCCCCGACCGCCGGTCGGGGCTATCATTATTTCCGGGCAAGGATGAAATAATTCAGCGGCGCAGGGTGCAGGGTGTAAGTCTCTACGATGGTTAGTTCGTGTTGTTCAAATTTCTTCTGCAAGTCGTCTTTTTTATATAAATTTAGGAAGGGAATGTTGCCCAGCTTGTGCAGCAGCCATTCCACCGCCAGGGTGAGGTAAGCAAGCAAAGAGACCGGTTCGGCTAGGCAATCGGTTGCGGAAACGATGCAACCGCCCGGCTTCAGCAGACGGCAGGCTTCTTTCAGCAGTGTATCGGGTTCCTTGACGATGTGCAGGACGTTAAACAGTAAAACCTGGTCGAAAGTCTCGTCTTCAAAAGGCAGGGAATAACCGTCGGCGGTTTGAAAGCTGACGTTATGAATGGCTTGTTGGGCGGCTTTGGCTTGGGCGATGGCGATCATGTTGGGGGATATGTCCACCCCGACGACCCGCTTGACGCGCCGGGCAATTCCCAGGGCGATGATGCCCGTGCCGCAGCCAATTTCCAGCACTTCATGTGTCTCTGATGAAAGCGCGCCCGTGCGCAGGACGGATTCTGCGTAGGCGGCTTTGAAGGTTTTCAGGTTGCTGCGATCGTAGCCTGCGGCGAGTTTATCCCACAGAGTTCTCTCTTTTTCTTGACGGATGGCGTTGTTTGGCATGTCTTTTGTGTCCTCTCTAGATTGAAGATGATGGCGAGGTTTTTGGCGCGTTGCTATGGCGAGATTCATCTCGGGTTACGATGACGAGATAAAATCTCGCGTTGCGGCGGCGGAGAAAACTCCGCTCACGCAAGCTCAACCCTAATGGTGGCAGGTGGCGCAACTGGAAGAGGAGCACGAGCCGCACCCGCACCCTGCGCCACTCGCGCCGGAGATGGCTCTCGTTTCCGCGCCCGCAGCGCTGAACGCGTTCACCTTGCTCACCATACGGCTGGTGTGATGGCTCTCGCAATGCGGGCAGGGCGTATTCTTATCCGCTTCCGACATTCTGCGGATGAGTTCAAATTTGTGGCTGCACTGATGGCATTGATATTCGTAAATTGGCATTCTATGTTCCTTGGTTTAAAAACTCTTCGCCCAATCGTCCAGGGCGTTTATTCGTGAAATTCTTCCACCTGATAAATGGACACTTGCAGCGTTTTCTTGCGCCACAGGTCGGCGGGTGCACCCATCTTTTCGCACAGGTGATTGAGAAAAACGCTGGGGGTGGGCAGTTTCTCCCACACCTGGGGTAAAAATGTGGCTCTGCGCTGCCCGTCGCGCAGAATGACTCCGTCCACGTTCGGGCGCAGGTGTTCCAGCAATTCCTGGGGTGTGGTGTAGGACAGGGGCACCGGTTTGGTCAGGCGCGAGATTTCAATTTCGATGCTATTCAACTCTTTCGGCTGCACGGAAGCGAAGCGGTAATCGTGCAGGGCGGCGTCCACGGCGTGGGCGCGCACGTCTTCGGCAAGGGGCTGATAAGCTTCTAGTGTGCCGATGCAGCCGCGTAATTGTTTGTGGATGGTCAGGGTAACGAAGCAGGCGCCTGTTTGGCGCAAAGCCTCAGGCAGCGCTTCTAAATCCAGCGTTGCGAGGGGGCGCTCGTTCACACTATCCTCCAGCGCCTGACGGGCAATGCGCAGCAGGATGTGCTTTTCTTCTTGCGTCAAACCTTCATCGGGCATATAACTTGCACTCCATAAGCAGTGTCGAGGTTCTCACATTTGCTAAAATGATGATACAATCATGGCAAGAATTCGTCAAGAGGAATCTCGCTTTTGTAACCGGTTTGATGAAAGGTTCGTTTTGTGAGAATGACTATGGAAAGACAAGTAGAACAACCATCCTTACATTCTGCCAGCCAGGCTGCCAACCAGCAAACCAGCCGTGACCCCATTATGGAGACGTTCCGTATCCTTCAGGAAGTGGTGGTCATCGCCCTGTTGCTGGCTACGGTTTACACTGCCTGGTCGCCCTCGGGTTTGTTTAGCGGGAATGTACAAGAACAGTTTCCCAATCTAATGAGTCAGGCATCTGGCGAGGGTGGCGTACCTGGTGCAACCCCGACGGCGCGCCCGCGTCGCGTCGGCATCATCGCCGGGCACTGGGGCAACGATTCTGGTGCGGTTTGTCCTGACGGATTGCGCGAGGTGGACTTAAACCTGGATTTTGCCACGCGCGTGCAGCAAAATTTGGAAGCCATGGGCATTCCAACCGATTTGCTCAGGGAAAAAGACCCCAAGTTAAGCGGGTACGTTGGAACTGTGCTCGTTTCCATCCACAACGACTCGTGTGATTATTATTCTGATTCCCTGACCGGTTTTAAAGTGGCTGGAAACGATTATTATAACGGCAACGCCACCCGCCTGGTGGCGTGTATGAATAACCGTTACGCCAGGGATACCGGTTTACCACGCCATGGCACCACGATCACGTCGCACATGACCGATTATCACGTCTTCGACCCGGAAAACCCAACCGGAATTAACCCAGACACACCCGCGGCGATCATCGAAACAGGATTCATGAATCTGGACCGCCAGTTCCTCACCACGCACCCCGACCTGGTGGCGAAGGGGGTTACGGATGGGATTTTGTGCTTTATCAATTATGAAGACATTGAGCCGGCGTCTCCACCTGCTCCCAGCGTATCGCAAACAGACGTGCCCCAGCCATGATCGAGGACGCATCCAGCCAGTTTAAGCAGGCGCTGCGAGAAGCCCAACAGGCGTTGCGGGCAGGTGATTCTTCTGCTGCGCGGCACTGGGCAAAACGCGCCCTGGCTCTGGCGCCCGAGCGCGAGGAAGGCTGGCTTTTGATGGCGCGGGTTGCCAGCCCGCGCGCCAGTGTGGCTTATTTGGAGCAGGCGCTTAAACTAAACCCGCACAGCCAGCGTGCCCGCCAGGGAATGCACTGGGCGGTGCAAAGGCTGCGCCAACAGGAACAGGCGCAAGCCTTGACACAAAAAGCATCTGCGCAACCCCGACGTAGACAGGCAGACCGCCCCTATCAGACAGACCCTTTTCCGGCTGTTCCAGACCTTGACCTGCTCAACGGCAGCGCGGTTGATTTTTTCTCTCCCATCCCAGGATACGATACGGGCAGCGCACTGCCGCGCCGTCCTCGTCGTCGTCCGCGCCGTTCTCTCAGCCGTTTCCTTCCCCTGTGGGCAATTCTCGTCTTGCTCTTGGGGGTAGTTGGGTTCTTTGCTTACCCGCCCATGGCGCGCGTGTTTGGGCGTTCAAACGTGTTCACGTATAACGCGGTCAACCTGATCATGCCGACCCTGACGCCGACTATCACACCCACACCCACGGCGACGGCTACTTTTACGCCAACGCCGACTGACGTAGGGGCCGAACGGCCCGCCTATATCGGGACCCTCGTCCCACCGGATACCCCTCCCCCTCCCCCACCCCCGCCGCTTCCCCCGACGCCAACCGAACTGCCTACGCAAACTCCCTTGCCAACGTTGACTTTCACTCCTACTCTCACACCGACGGTTACGCTGACGCCTTCACCCACCAGCACGTTTACACCCACGATGCCTGCTCTGCCGGAGGGAATAAAACCGGACGCCGGCTGGATTGACGTGAATCTCAGCGAGCAGCGCCTTTACGTATACCAGGGCACGCGTCTGCTCAATTCTTTTGAAATATCCTCCGGGGCAGCGGAAACGCAAACCTTACCGGGTAGCTTCCGTATTTACGCCAAGAACAAAGCCTCTAACATGATGGGGCAGGAATACGACGTTCCGGCAGTGCCATACGTTTTGTTTTACGATAAGGATTTTGCCTTACACGGCGCATATTGGCACGATGAGTTTGGCAAACCGGTCAGTCATGGCTGCGTGAATCTGCGCGTGGACGACGCGCGCTGGATATTCGATTGGGCGCCCATCGGAACGCTGGTCAAGATCCACTATTAATGATGTACGTATGAAGTACGAAATCTGGGAGTGTACACAAGCGCAGTGCGGCTTTCGGTTTCCCATCGGCGCAGACGAGGCGCAGCGTGTTGCCTGGAAGGATAAATGCCCACGCTGCGACGCGCCTGTGCAGGTATGCGGCAGGTATGACGCCGCAGGTGAGGAAAGCAACGTGCACAATTCCCCGCAGGCGCGCATAGAGAGCGGCGCGGCGCATGGCAGTTTCCCGTTCTTATTTCACGCCTTGTTGGATAATATTCGCAGCGCCTGGAACGTCGGCGCTATGCTGCGCACTGCCGATGGGGCAGGCATACAACATATTTACCTGTGTGGGATTACTGCTGCGGCGCACCATTCAGGAGTGGTAGCCGCGGCTCTCGGCGCGCACAAAATTGTATCCAGCAGCAGCCATGCCAACGCCCTGCACACTGCACAGGCGCTCAAACAGCAGGGTTGGCAGCTTTGGGCTTTGGAATGTGGCTTGAGCGGTGCACACCCGCCGGCGTATTCTCTGCCGGAAGCGGTGGTTTGTCTGCGTGAGCTGGCTGGGGAAAGCCCCAACGGCTTGCAAATTGTCTTGGTGGTGGGCAACGAGCGCTACGGAGTTGACCCGCAGCTTGTCAGCCTGTGTGACGCGGCTTTATCAATCCCTATGCTGGGACGCAAAGGATCGCTAAACGCGGCGATCGCTTTTGGCGTCGCCGCGTATTCCCTGCGTTTTGGTGGATTATAATTTGTATTCGACCGTGCTGCCAGATTCGCCGTCCAATGTGGCGTCTATGCCGCCGACGTGAATTTCGTCCACGGTCGAATCTGAAGCAGTATCGCGGATGAGCTTTTCGAAGCGCATTCGACAGCGAGTCCCCAGGCGGATTTCATCTCCGCTCTTTATTTCCACCGGCACGCCTTCTACCTTGCTCTCATTGATGAAAGTGCCGTAGGTTGGGCGTTTAGGAGTGCGGTTGGCGTCCTGAGAGACAATTTCTGCCAGAAAAACACGGCTGCCGGATAGCTCTAACATGGCGTGTTCGCGCGATACGGCTTTATCCCCAGGCATAACGATGTCGTTTTCAGAACTGCGCCCGATGGTTGTGCGTCCGGCATTGACGATCAACACTTTTCCAATCATAGCTGGGTCGTCGCTCGCCAGGACGGTCAGCGTACCCACTTGCTGAGCGCCGTCACCGGCTTTGCTGCCGGGAACGCCGACGGGCGCCATACCGTCCACGGTTGCTTCAGCGCTGCCTGCCGGGTGAGGCGCAGCAGAAGGAGTGGGTGGGCGTCCTACGCCCTTGGCTTTCTTCTTCCCTCCCGCTGCCACGCGTTTGATGACGGATACGATAATAATCAACAATACAATGACACCAACGATAACTCCAATACCCGCCAGCATCCAGGGGTTCATCCCTTCCAGCATAGAAGGTTCTTCGGTGGGTATGCTGATAGGCAGGGTGGGTATGGCAGCCGCCACGGTAGGCAGTGTAATTTCAGCCGGGAGGGTGGGTAAAACTGCTTCTTGAGCCGGTTCGGCTGCTGCTATAGTGGGAGGCGGTTCTTCCACCGCTGCGCTGCCTTGAACGAATTCCATCGTGCGAGTATCTTCGTCTTTGGCGCTCTTGCGGTCCACTTCTATGACCAGGGTGTGTGTGCCCACTCCGTTTGGCGAGGTGTAGGTAATGATGTATTCGTTTTGGAACTGATTGGACAGGTCATTTAGGGCGTCTTTTATGTCGCCAGAGTTTTCTGAGAGTTTGTAACGACCACCGGTTTTTTCCGCCATGCGTTTCAAAGCTTTTTCGTCGGCGCTTTTGGTAATGCCAATGGTGTAAATAGGTACGCGCGTGTTCCAGGCGGTGGCTAGGTCAATAACGTCATCGTCGGTGTGAGAACTGCATTCTTTGCTGCTCTTGTACTGTTTGTCCTCGCCATCTGTCATCACAATCACCGCGCGCCGACCGGCGGGCTGCTTGGCAATTTGTTTGACGGCTTCATAGGCAGCGTCGTACAGGCAGTTCCCGGCTTCGGATACGCTTTTGATCTTTTTTAGTCTGTCTTCCACGTCATCGTGTTCGGTGGTTATGTCCTCTTCGGTCTTGATTTCTTCGTGAAAAGAAATTACACCCACAGCGTCGTCGCGTTCCAGGTTTTTCACAAAATCAATCGCAGCTTCGCGCTCATCCGCCACGCGAACGCTGTTTCCGCTGATGTCAATGGCGAGGACGATGTTGAGCGGTTCAGTCGTTACCTGTTTCAATTCGTCTATGGTCATTTGCACGCCATCTTCCGTAATGGTCAGATCCCCTTTTTCAATACCTTTGACCAACTTCTTGTCCTGATCCAATACTGAGAAATAGGCGTCAACTCCATATCCCCCGCTTTTGACCTGCGTGGATATGTAGTGAATCACCAGATCGTATGACGTTTTGGCTAACGAGATGACAGGAAAAGCAAAAATCGCTGTCAGAACCAGAGCCCAGCAAACGATTCGCAGCAGTGTGTTAGAATGGGTTTCTCTCCTGAGCATGTTGTCTTCCTCCTTATGAACAATAAACCGGAACAATAATCGAGCTTCACGCAAAGTTAAAAAGCCTTGTCGCGTTCTTGACCGTTAATGTGAGGTGGTTTTTCGTCCTCTTCATCGGCGAAGATAGAGTCGAAGAAATCGTCCTCAAATTCATCTTCATCCTCATCGTCCATATCGCTCTCAAAGTCATCGTATTCGTCTTCCTCGTCCCACCAATCTAATTCAATTGGGTCCAGCCAGATGATTTTAAGTGATGCATCACATACGGGACAATCCAGGCGAAGTCCGATTTGAGGCGTGATTCCAACTTCGATCTCCGCATCACACGAAGGACAGACTGCTGTCATCCCGAACATCGTTACCTCCTCTCGTCGGATAACCGATACGAGGTTTTCCTGCAAACACATCACAAGCATCGCAACGAGTATAACGAGAATTAGCGCATCTCATGCGTAATTCTAGTATAAAACAATTAAGGAAATGCCGTCAAGTATCGGTTTACGACTGCGGATTTGGCAGAAGTTCGTTTCAGGTTTAATCTTCAGCGAAGGCGCGCAGGTCTTCGGCGCGACACCACACCTTGACCAGGTCGCCGTTTTTAAATGCACTGGTCTCATCTGGGGCAGCCAGCGGTGTGCTGATATTGCGTAATTGCACAGACAGCGTCTCTCCACTGTCAAGTTGCACTTTATAGCGCGTGTCGGTACCAATGTAAACGGAAGCGCTCACCAACCCGGTGAAGGACAAATGACCGTTGGCAGTTTCGGTAAAAACGTTGTTTACCGGAGTACGCTGCATTTTGAATTTCTCGGGGCGTATCGTTAGCGTGATTTTTTCCCTGTGCAGCAGCAGCTCTTCCAGATGAGAAATACCGCTGCGTTTTAAATCCACGCGTGTACCACCAACCAGAAGGGAAACCTGCCCATTGTGCACTTCACCCAACCTGGCGGCGAGGAAGTTGGTCTCTCCGATGAACTCGGCGACAAAACGCGTGGCTGGGTTTTCGTAAATGTGGATGGGGGAATCAACTTGCAATACTCTGCCTTGTTCCATCACCGCGATGCGGTCGGACATGGTTAACGCCTCTTCCTGATCGTGCGTAACGTAAATAAAGGTGATGCCAACTTGAGCTTGAAGCTGTTTGAGTTCTAGCTGCATTTGCTTGCGCAATTTGAGGTCCAGCGCGCCGAGTGGTTCATCCAGCAACAAAACGGACGGGCGGTTGACCAGGGCGCGCGCCAGCGCCACGCGTTGCTGCTGTCCACCGGAAAGTTGGGACGGTTTGCGCTTTTCCATCCCTTGCAGGCGCACCAAAGCCAGCGCCTGGCGGGTACGTTCTTCTTTCTCATGGGCGGGGACGTGCTTGATCGTCAAGCCAAAGGCGACGTTTTGCTCCACCGATAAATGGGGGAACAAGGCGTAGTTTTGGAACACGGTGTTTACCGGGCGGTGATAGGGCGGCACGTGGTTCATCGCTTTGCCCTGGATGTAGACGACGCCGCTGCTTGGCTCTTCAAAGCCGGCAATCAGGCGCAAGGTGGTTGTCTTTCCGCAGCCGCTGGGACCCAACAAGGTGAAAAACTCTCCCGCCTTGATGCTGAGGTTGATCTCTTGTACGGCGGCAACTTCTTCGGCGTAGTTTTGCGCCTGCTCTTTAGCGGTGTGGTTGAACACTTTGCTAACCTGAACGAGTTCAACAGAGGTATCGCTCATTTTCCATCCTTCTTTGCGGCTTGTCCAAGCCGCCGCATCCATTCAGATAATATCATAAGGACAAGAGATATACAAACAATAATCGCAGCCAGGGTGATGATCAACGGCAGGCGGCTGGGAAAACGTAATTGGGAATACAGATAAATTGGCAGCGTGTTTTGCGTGCCAGTCAGAAAGAAAGACAGGGCAAACTCATCAAACGAGGTGGTGAAAGAAGACAAAAAAGCTGCCATGATTGCCGGTGCGCTGATGGGCAGGGTAACGCGCATTAACGTAGACCAATAGGTCGCGCCCAGGTCCATGGCGGCTTCTTCCAGGTTGGCTTCAAAACCTGCCAGGCGTGCGGCTACAATCAGCATTACGTAAGGGATGTTGATGACGACGTGTCCGGCGCCAACCGTCCACAGGCTGAGTGGAATCCCCGCCTGGTGAAATAACATCAACAGTGCCACACTGAGTACAACGTAAGGGATCACCAGGGGCATGGACGCCACGGTGGTAAAAAGGCTACGCCCGGGAAAGCGGAAGCGCGTGATGGCTAAGGCTGCCATCGTGCCGAGCGCAGTGGCGATCAACGAGGAGAATAGCCCGACGATCAGACTGTTGCGCACGGCTTTGAGCAGTTCATCTGCCCCCAGCAGGGCGCGGTACCATTTCAACGTGAAGCCTTTCAGCGGTAAAACAAGCGTGGTCGAGTCGTTAAAAGAGAAAACGACCAGCAGCGCGATGGGCAGGTAAAGAAAAAATAACATCAGCAGGAAGTAAAAAAAATGAGGGGAGAACACGCGCCGCAGAGTCATTTATAACACCGAAGCGTCGCTGATGCGCACGAAACGCGAAAGCATGAAGGTAAAAACCAGCACCGCAGCCAACAGCGCCAGAGCTAACACAGCTCCCATAGACCAGTTCAAGGCGCGCAAGAATTGATCCTGGATGAGGTTGCCGTACATCATTCCGTTCACACCTCCCACCATGGAAGGGGCTACCCATTCTCCCAGGGTGGGGATAAAAACGAAAAAGAAACTGGCTGCCACACCAGTCAGGCTTAAGGGCAAAGTTACGCGCAGGAAGGCTTGCCAGGGTTTACAGCCCAGGTCTGCCGCGGCTTCCAAAAGGCGCGGATCAATTCGTTCTAACGCCGAAAAAATGGGCAAGGCAGCAAACGGAAGCCATTCGTATATCAAGGTGATCAATACCGCTGTGCGGCTGTAAAGGAAAAATGGTACGCCCTGCTCTACCAGACCGCTGGAAATGAGCAGGCTATTGACGACGCCGTTTGACCCCAGGATTAGCTTCCAGGATAAAAGACGTAGCAGGTAACTCGTCCAGGCAGGTAAAATTAGCAGCGTGAGAAAAACGATGCGTAGCCTGCCGGCTTTGAAAGCCAGAAAATAAGCCAGAGGGTAAGCGAGCAAAACCGCCAGCAGGGCGCATTGCAATGCCAACAGCCCGGATTGCCAAAGCAGCCGCTGGTAGGTGGCGTGGCTGAGGAAATTTCGATAGTGTTCCAGCGTGAACGCCTCGCGTGCTGCTCCAAACGTTCCGGCGCGGAAACTGAACACAACCATCATGCCCAAGGGAATAAGATAGAGCACCATCAGCCACAAAGCCGGGGGAGTGATCAGGATAAGTAAGCGGCTGCGTTTTTCCATCTGGTTATTTATGGGGCGGCTTTGACTTCGCTCCACATATCTGCAAAATGCTGGCGCTGCTGATCGGTGATGGGGCGGTAAAAAATGGTCGCGTCGAGAACGTCCGGTTTCTCCAATTCCAGCAGAGCGGAAGCCTCTGGGTTAATGAGAGGCACAGCTTTGAGGTTGGCAACGCCGTTGCCGAAGTCATTGGACATGTTTGCCAAAGATTGCGGCGCGATGAGAGCGTCTATAAAGCGATACGCCAGGTCGGTGTTCTGGCTGGCTGTGGAAATGGCGTACCCGCATACCCAGCCGAGACGCCCTTCTTTGGGCTTGATGTACTCAACAGGTACTCCCTCGCGGTACAACGTCAGAAAAGCGTCGTTCCAGGCGTTAGCTGCCAGCCACACGTCACCGGAGGCTACCAACTGGTTGATTTGTGTGTAATCTGACCAGTACGTGAGCAACCCCGGTTTGATAGAGACAAGCTTCTGCTGGATTTCTGCGTTCTGCTCGGGGGTTGTGTTCCAGGGATCAAGACCGAGGGCGAGGGCGGTAATGATGTGATTTTGTTCTCCGCCGTCAAAGAGAGAGACGTGCCCGGCGTATTGGGTATCCCATAAATCTGCCCACGAATCGGGCATCTCTTGCACTTTGTCCTTGCGCACCAGGATAGACTCGTAGCCCCAGTCCCAGGGAACAAAATATTGTTTTCCGTTAAATTCGCCCAATTTCTGTAGCTTGGGGTATAAGTCATTCCAATTCGTCAGGCGGGTGGTGTCAATCTCCTGAACCAATCCGTTATCTACGTAGAGTTTCCAATATTCGTTGCAGGGGTGAATGACGTCGTAGGCGAAACCGCTCTGTGCCTTGGCGAAGGCTTCGGCGTCTTCGGCGAAGAAGCTGTATTCTACCTGCACGGCAGGATATTCCTGGGTAAACGGTTCGAAATAATTGGGTGATTCGTAGCCCGACCAGCCAAAGACGGTCAACGTGCCGGTTTCCTGGGTTGCCGGGGTGTCTGTTGCAGCTGGTGCGGTTGTGGGAGCGGGAAGCCCTGCCTGGGTTTCAACGGTTGGTGTTAGCGGAGGAAGCGCTGTGGTTTGGCTGGTGCATGCAAACAAAAGGAGCACACCAGTGAGGAAGAGGGAGGTAAGAGAAACGTGCGTTGTAAGTTTCATGGTAACCCCTTTGTCAGGAGAAATGGTTCTTGAGCGGGCGGGACGAGGAAACCCTCCAACGCAGCTACCGTCCGCTCAAGAAAAGCATAAATAAAAAATGAGAGGCTACGTAGCAGCCACAGGTCTACGGCTGGAAGTGCCCTTTTTGCCGCTGACTATTTTGATCCCATAGACAGTTTTCTTGCCACTGACGATTTTGATGTCGTAGTCTGTCTTGCGCCCAGCCATTTTACTGAAGCTCTTGCGCTTGCTGTAAAAGGCGTCAATGCGGCGTTGAATGTAAGGCATGAAATAGCCGTAATAACGGCGTTGTAATTCCGGGCGCATCCAGTCGTTGCCGGTTACGCGTCCACGGCAGGTCGGCGCGCCGCAATTACATTCAAACTCATCGTAGGGCGTTGTATCGCTCATAGCGTAATCGAAACAAATTTCTTCGTCGGGAAAGATATCGCGCATGGCAACCAGACAGACCTGCCCGCTAAGCCCGGCATTAGGATTGCATGAATGGTTTACGTAATCGCCTGTGGTCAATCCACCGGGGGGCATGAGATACATTCCCTCTTCGATCTGGACGCCGTGAGTAATCGTCTCAATAGATAGCTCACTCAAGGCACTCTCAGGTACCATTATGCCTCCCCAGGCGCATAACAACTCATTTTTCTTAACGGCTTCGCGTGCAAACACACCAAAGCCACCCTTTTCTGGGCATGGGCGCAGTTCCAGCTTAGGGGAAGTGTAATGAGGGGATGAAAGGTCAATGGTCATTCTTTATCTCCTTTAGAACCAAAAATAATATTAACCACCCCACCCGAAAGTGACGTGAACAACCAACACTGGAAAAACCAGTTAAAAACAAACAGGATGTACCTGGTAAATCGGAAGCGAACCCGCTTTATCTTGTATATCCTGCCTATCCCGTGCCGGTCTAAGTTGTTAAGGCTGCTAACCTGTCCAAATAGCCTGAATGATTATACGTGGAAATTGTATAATATGTGTATTAATATATGTGTAAACGTGTATTAATATCGGTGAGATGTGTATTGTTTTATACTTTTAATTAAACAAAATATTAACTTTCTACCTCTTTACTTTCGTGAACTATGGATTATAATTAATTCCGTAAATAATATAAATAGGCTGATTGGTCTCAAATGTAAGAGAAACCTGGTTTATTGTTGTGTTTATCCATCATTGCGGATATATCAAGCCGGGTTTTTTATTTTAAAAAATTTTTAAAACGAAAAGGAGAGTGCACTAAATAGGAGAAAAATGTCAAATATACCGTTTCCTTCCAAACGTGCTTCAATTTACGCTGACGTTCCCGATGATAAATGGAACGACTGGAAATGGCAACTTAGTCATCGTTTAAATACCATTGAAGAATTTGAGCAGATATTTCCTCTAACTGCAGAGGAACGCCGTGCTCTTTCTATGCCGGGTGTTTTTCGAGTGGATGTAACGCCGTACTTTGCGTCTCTGATTGATCCGCTTGCCCCGAATGATCCCATTCGTAAACAGGTGATTCCCACCACTGCGGAATTCTTGCTTTTTGATGGGATGATGGAAGACTCTTTGGCGGAAGACCGACATTCTCCTGTGCCTGGATTGGTGCATCGTTATCCTGATCGGGTATTAATGTTGCTTACCACGCAATGCGCTTCCTATTGCCGCTATTGCACGCGCTCGCGCCTGGTGGGTAACCCTCTGGCTACTTTTACGCGCCGGGATTTTGACAAGCAATTTGATTATCTGGAACGCTCCCCGCAAGTGCGGGATGTGTTGCTTTCCGGTGGAGACCCGCTTACCCTGGCGCCGGCAATGCTGGATTACGTTTTAGACCGCCTCAGGCGTATCCCCCACATCGAAGTCATCCGGATTGGCAGCCGCGTGCCGGTTTTTCTGCCAATGCGTGTTAATGCCGACCTTATGGATATGCTTGAAAAGTATCACCCCTTGTGGATGAACATCCATGTAAATCATCCGAATGAAATAACAACCGAACTGGCGCAAGCCTGTGATAAACTGACTCGCGCCGGCATCCCGCTGGGAAATCAGTCCGTGCTTCTGGCGGGCGTGAATGACAATGTGCACGTTCAGCGCGAACTGGTGCATAAATTAGTACGCATGCGTGTGCGCCCGTACTACCTCTACCAGTGTGATCTGGTGGCAGGAGCGGGGCATTTTCGCACCTCAATTGCCAAAGGAATTGAAATCATGGAAGGGCTGCGCGGGCATACTTCTGGTTTTGCCGTGCCGCAATACGTGGTGGATGCCCCCGGCGGCGGCGGTAAGATTCCGCTCGCTCCAAACTACCTGCTCAGCATGGCGGATCACAAGGTCGTCTTGCGCAACTTTGAGGGATACATCACCACGTATCAGGAGCCAACCGACTACGTTGGGTCTTCCGCGGCTGCAGCCCCAGCCCAATACACAGACGCCGACCAGGAAGGCATTCTGGCGCTGCTGGAAGGGGAGCATTTAGCCATCAAACCAGAAGGGTTCGATCAGGTGCACGACCGGGCGCGTACTGCCGCTGCAATGCCTGTCATGCGCCGGAAGGCGCTGGAACCCATGTCCCGCAGGGGAGTGGGCACGTAGGGTGGGGTAAAATCTGCAAACGGACTTCTGAACAGCGACGTTTTGGAAGTCCGTTTTTTCTTTACCCAGCCAGCGCCAAAGAGAGGCGTTATTTCTTAATGTGTAAACGGTTGGCGCGCCAGATTTGCAAGGGCAATTGGCAATCCAAAGAGAGCATCCCCGGAACGTCTCTGTAATGGCTATAATTTTGCTGGATGAGATCCAGTATTTCCAGGTTGGTTGTGGGTGGAGCCTGAGCATCTCCGATGAAATTTGGCAGAGTGCCGCCGCGGTTAAATAAGGACCAGTCGCGACGGATGAGGATGTAATCAAAGTATTCTTTGCGCAGCTTGCGCACGTAATCGGAATACCAGGGGGTTGCCGGGCTGATTTGCGTGCTGGCTGTGCGCATAGATTTTACGGAAAGCGGAGCGCCCAGCGCATATTGCAGCCCTGAGGATGGGTCTATCAGCCAGATTTTTTTCTCCTCGATGTTCGGAACCAGGGAATGAATAATACGGTATGTGCTGCGCACTTTTTGAATGTCATTTTTGGAATAATATGCCTCTAGGTCTGAACGAAAAACGAGATTTTCCGTTTCGTATTCTTTATAAACGACCTGAGACGTGTAATATTGTACCGAATTGTAGATTAAAACTGCGCAAACGAGGAGGAAAACAAGGTTGATGAACTGAGATGCAAGCACTGCCCAGCGTATGTTGACATACCGGATTTTCAAGGGATGTGAGCTGGTCTTGTTTGTGGATACGAATAAGATGCGATGCAGGGGGATTTGCAGCGGCTTGTCTGTCAAGTTGAGAGACCACACACCGGAAACGACGAGGGCTGTTATCGTCAGTGGCAAGTCTAATACGCCGTGCAAAATGTGTTGGTGAAAGCTTATGTTTGCCAGGGCGAAGAAGGAGAACACGATAAGAATGACCTCTCGTTCCGTAAGCGCAGTGAGGCGAAATGGACGGGAGAAAATTTTCTTGAGGATATTCCAGGCGCAAACGCTCACCAACCCCAATTTGAGGATAAAATCTATCAGGTAACTTTTATAGACGCCCAAATTCCAGCTTTCCAAGATAGTGGCTGGGTCAATTTCGGGAAGTAAAGAGTGAAAAAACCAGCCGGTGTAATTCCAACCACTTATCAACCGAGAACTGGACTGTACCAGGTACTGGTATGGGAATAGGAAATAAAAATTTTGTCGGTTCATTGCCTGTTGGGGACTCACCAGAACCCCCCAGGTGAGTTCAAGGATGAATAGAGAGAACGCCAACGCAAGAAGCCCATCCAGGAGGAGACGGGATAAACGCATTCTCAAAGGCAAAGGCTGGCTGAACATCGCGAGACTATAATAGAGAGCGCTGGCAGCGAGCATGACGTACCCGTTGCTTGGTCTGGCTAGGATGCAAATACAGGCGAGAATTACGCTGCTGAAGAATTTAGCGCGCGGGGATAATTTCTGGGACGCCAGGATAAGCATAAATAACATCCACGAAAGGACGTAAACCGGATTTCCTAGCGACCAGCCTTGATGAATGTCTTGAAAGGTGTAGTGGAAAAAGACAGCCAGGCTCAGCGCGGTGAGCGTTCGCGTTTGATGCGGGTGAAGGTAAATGAATATGATTGCACAGAACAAAATGAAAGACGCCCAGACGCCAATGGAAAAATAAAGCTGTACGGCTTGGAACGCGGTCAGGTGGAATAGAACCTGGAGGGCTAAACTAAACCAGTACCCTAAAAGCCCGTAAGAGGGGATAAAATCAACGTAGATTTTTTGACCTTTGGACATCAAGTCCACCGAGAAGGCTTCTGCGCCAAAATCGTTTAAGAGCGAACTGGCGCTGTCGGAGTACGTATAGCAAGCCATTCCCAGGAGTATACCAAACACGAGGAACATCAAGATGAAGTAGGGGTGCCGAATGGCGAAGTGTAATGAGGTTGAGCTTGTTTTCTTTGCCGCGGCTTTGATGGAACTTACTAATGTCATGTTTAACTCCAGCGGGTATAATTATACAATAAAAACAATCGAACATCGGATAAAAACCTTTTCAATTCTTTGAAGTATGGTAAAATACCGCAGGATTAGAAAGGTCAGGGCGGAAACGTCGCGGACGTTGACGCGGCTGAACTTGCTTTGTTTTGTTTTATCCAGTATGTTAGTGTCGCAAATGAAAGAATGCTTGTGCGTTGTGAAGAATGTCGCTTGACAGGCAAGAACGCGCAAAAGGAGATAATGCGTAACTTATGGAAGAAACGAAAACCGCAAAAGAAATGCTTGCCCACTATGGTGGTCCCAGGGTCAGGGTAAGCCCTATGCCGCCGCGTTCCTCTTTTGGAGCGGGCGAGTTTGCAGCGGTGCAACGTGTGTATGAGCGCTGCAAACAAACCGGGACAGATTTTGGATACCAGGATTTTTTTGAAAAGGAATACACGGATGCGTTTGTGAAATCGCTGGGCGTGGATGGATATGCAGACGCAGTTGCCACCGGTTCGGCGGCGCTGTACGTGGGAATTGCCGCCTTGCGTCTTCCTGCCGGCTCGCACGTGTTGGTGTCTTCCATCACAGACCCTGGGACGATTAACTCCATTATCCTAAACAACCTCGTTCCCGTCGTGGTGGATACCATGCCGGGGTCTTACAACATCGGCGCCGAACAGGTGGAAAGCCGCCTAACCGACAAGACCAAGGCAGTCCTGGTGGTGCACGCAGCTGGCAAACCCGCGCCCGTGGATGAAATTGTTAAGATCACCAAACGGCTTGGCATTTCCCTCATCGAAGATTGTTCACAATCTCACGGCGCCACTATTGGCGGAAAGAAAGTGGGGACGATCGGTGAAATTGCCATGTTTTCAACCATGTACCGCAAAGCACACACGACCGGTGGCTGTGGCGGGGTTATCTTTACACAGGACAAAGACTTGTATCACATGGTGCGGGCATTTGCCGATCGTGGGAAACCATTCTGGAGCAGCGGGTTTAATGACCGCGACCCCAGGCAATTTCTCTTCCCGGCGTTAAACTTTAACCTGGATGAATTGTCCTGTGCAATTGGTTCTGCCAGCCTTGCGCGGTTGGAAGACACGCGCGTTAAACGAGTGCGTTTTCTGCAAAAGATGTGCGACGCGTTGGAAGAAAATTCCCATATATGCAAACTGATGCCCGTCAGTGAAACGGATTCGCCGTTCTTCCAGCCTGTGTTTGTGGATGTGGAGCGGATTACGTGTTCCAAGCTGGAATTCGCCGGAGCAGTGTTTAACGAAGGCATTCCAATTAACGCCAACTACCAATACGTTGTGTGTGAATGGCAGTTTGTCAAACCATATTTATCCGATGCGTTTGACTGCCCGAACGCAAGGGACGTGCGCGATCGCTCGTTTAATCTCTTGCTCAATGAAAATTATGGAGATCAAGAAGTGTTGGATATCACCAACGCTATTTTGAAAGTGGAAAGGTATTTCGGAAAATGAATAATCAACACGACGACGAAATCTTCTTCGGCAGTCAATCCTCTGATTTTGCGCGAAAAGTATACCGTGAGATTCCCAGTCAGGAATTTGAACGTGGGTTTGAGTTAGGTCCTTTTAATACGCGGGAGATTTTTAACGATCCCAAACGATTGGGATTTTTATTTGCCCGCTACAAATTCGTCTCAAAGATGCTGCAGGGCTGTGAGCGCGCTTTGGAAATTGGCTGTCAGGAAGGGCTGGGGTCAATGGTGATTGCCAAGGTGGTTGGTTTCTTGCTCGCCACCGATTTTTACAAACCCCACATTGAGAGTTGTGTGGCGCGCTTGAGCGGCGCTGTGCCAAATATCGAGTTTCGCGGGCACGATATTTTAGACGGACCTGTCGCCGGGAAATTTGACGCCGCCCTTTCCATTGACGTCATTGAACACATTGACCCGAATCAAGAATACCTTTACATGCGTAATATTGCTACCAGTTTGACTGAGCATGGTATTTTTGTCGTGGGCACCCCGTCTCTCGAATCGCAGCAATACGCTTCGGTACATTCAAAAGCTGGACACATCAATTGCAAAACCGGGGAATCGCTGCGCGCGCTCTGCAAGCAATATTATCACAACGTTTTTGTGTTTGGTATGAATGATGAAATGCTGCACACCGGCTTTCTGCCGATGGCGCATTACCTGTTTGCTTTGTGTGTGGAACCGAAAAAAGGCGTATAATTCTTCCATGACGAGCGAAAAAATCACGTTTCAGATTCCAGTTACGGAAGCAGACGCCAGATTGATTTACAATTGGCGAAATGATCCGCGTACCACTGTGTATTGGGCAGACACCCATCGTATTGTGTGGGATGAGCATTTGCAGTGGTTTGCAAATATCACAAAAAAGGCGGACGAGCGGCTTTTATTTGCCCTGGAAGAAGGCGAAAAGGTCGGTGTTGTGCGGCTCTCCCGTTCATATATAGAAAGTGAGACGGTGGCGGAAGTGGGTATTTATTTAGACCCCGACCTGCACGGGCGTGGCTTGGGTCCGCGCATCCTTTCCTCCCTGACGGGATGGTGCACCAGCCAGGATGATTTCCATCTAGACTGGTTGGTGGCGCGGGTTGATAAGCGAAACATGCCTTCACGGCGCAGTTTTGAAAAAGCCGCTTATGCTTTAACGCCCCTGGAAATCCAGGGCGCGATGAGTGTTGTCTCTCTCCTGGAACTGGCTGTTGCATATCGAAAGGGAGAGCTTTCTCCAACTGAATGGGTTGACAGCCAAGCAACGCACGTTGTTTTCATCCTGGATTTGTAGATGAGAGCATATCCCCAACTAAAAAATGGAATTAGAAAATCAAAATGAAATTTGAACTCCCTGAATATCCGAAGAGATTGTTGATTGGTTTACAGGAAGGATACTGTAACCTCAAGTGTCCGATGTGTTTTGTACACGGCAGCAGTGATTCTGAGGCAATTAAAGCCACGCGCGGGCAGATGAGCCTGGAAGACGCAGTAAAGATCTTCGACGAAGTGGCAGAGGCGAAACCGACCATAAGCCCGTTCACGTGGTACGAACCCTTTTTATTTAAAAACTCAATGGATTACATTCGTGCGATCAAAGCGCGCGGTTTGCCGATAAATATCAACACGAACGGCTTGAACGTCAATGAGGAATTGGCGCAGTTTATCGTCGAATCCGGCATCGAATCGGTGTTTGTCAGTATAGATGCAACAACTCCCGAAACGTTACTGAAGATGCGCGGCATCACTGCCCTTGATAAAATCCACGCGGCAGTGTTTCGTCTGCTCGATGCGCGGGGTGAGCTGGACCACCCGCGCATTGGGGTCGCTTTTGTGAACGACCCGAAAAGCACGCACGAAAAGGACGAATTCATCCGTTTCTGGTTGCAGCACGTGGATAGTGTGCACATCATTGAACTCTACAATGAAAATCGTTCCGTGGATGCGGCAAAAATTCCTGAAGAGCGCATTCCGTGTGGAGCGCTGTACGATACGATGGTGATTAGCAATCGCGGCAACGTGCCGATTTGCTGCCTGGATGCCTTCAATGAAACCAGCATGGGAAACGTGTTGGAAAGCGGCGTCAAGAACGTCTGGCTTTCTGAAGAATTGCAAACCATTCGTTATTATCACGAGACCAACCAATATGATAAAGTACCGTTTTGTCTGAACTGCCAGGTTTGGGCAGATTATTTAGTAACAGAGACGGTGGAAAATGGCGTAATGATCCGCACTTCTCCGATGAATACGTATTACAACCGGCTGGATCGCATGTACACCTGGAAGAGCGGCGGAAAAGCAGTGGTGGAAAAGAAATAGGCTGCTATGGACGATAAAACACAGCAGAAGATGTTTGAATATTATCAGGAACAAACCGTGCTGCCGACGTATGGCGCGTTTAAATCCCAGATGGATTTGGCGATCTACGAAAAGCAGCGCCGGGAAATCTTTTTAGATAAGCTTTACCTTCCCGTACAGGTATTTAAAGGCGCCCATCTGATTGAATTTGGTCCCGATTCCGGCGAAAACTCGCTCGTCTTCGCACAATGGGGGGCAGATTGTACTTTGGTTGAACCAAACCCCAAGGCGCACCCAGTTATATTAAACTACTTCCGTTCCTATGGACTTAAAGAACGTCTGACGGAATTGATGAACGTGGACCTGGCTGGGTTTGCCGGGACGGTGGACGGCAAACAAAAATACGACATCATTGACGCCGAAAATTTCATTTATACCGTCAAACCACATGAATTGTGGATGGCCCTGTTTGCCCGCATACTCAAACCAGACGGATTCCTGGTCATTTTCTACGCTGAGGCGTACGGGTATTTTATGGAATTTTTTCGCAGGGCGCTGTACCTGCGTCTGAAAGAGATGACAGGTATGAGCAGCCTGGCTTGTGCCAGGGCGCTGTTCACTGCCAAATGGGATTCTATTCCACACAAGCGCTCGTTTGAATCGTGGGTGATGGACTCGCTCGAAAGCCCGTTTGTGCGCTTGGACTACGTATATAAAGCCGGCTGGTTGTGTGAGGAAATGTACAGGCACGGCTTTAATCTTTATTCCTCACACCCGCACTATAAGGACGCCTTGTGTATAGATTGGTTTAAGAAAAAACTGCCGGATGAGGAGGCTTTACGTTCCCACCAGGCGTTCATAGCCCGCAACAGCCTCAGCTATTTGCTTGGAAAGAAATTATTCTTGCGCTCCAACGATGGCGTGGATGAGGCATTGTGGCGTTTGCTTACGTTGACGGATGCGATGATTGACGGGTACCTGCCCGAGCAGCTTCAGGAATGCGTGGAGATTTTGACGCGCATGCAGCATACGGTTCAATCGGATGCCGTGATTGCCGACCAGGCAGAAAAAGCACGGGCAGTAGCAATGCTGCACAGCCATACGCGAATCCTCCAATTGCTCCTCGCCGGAAACGCACAAGAAATTCTGGAATTTTGTAATCAGGACGAGGCATTTATCCAAAGTTGGGGAAATCCTGTGCATCTGATTGTATTTACATTGCGATAAAACTTTGAGGAAAGTATGCGACAATTGACTATGGTAATTCCGGCGTTAAATGAGGAGGAGAACATCGCTCCTACTGTGGAAGAGATCCTTCCCATCGCCAGAAAAACGCTGGATTCGTTTGAAATGATTCTCATCAACGATGGAAGCGACGATAAAACCGGTGAGATTATGGAAGGATTTGGGCGTGATAACCCTGAAATCCGCGTGATTCACCACCCGCAACGCAAGGGTTTTGGAGCCTCGTATCTGGAAGGCATCTCTCTGGCGAAAATGGAATACGTCTCCTCTATCCCTGGGGATCACGTGGTGGATAAAATTACCTGGGAAGCATATTTTAGCGCGATCGGACAGGCGGATTTGGTGGTTGGCGTGCGCACCAACCAGACTAACGCACGCCCTTTTTACCGTGTGGCGCTCTCGCGGCTGTATACCCACGGGATCAACATTATTTTCGGAATGCATTACACGGATATCAATGGGCTTACGGTATACCCAACCGAAATGTTACGTGCCATGGGGCTACGTTCCACAGGCTACACCCTCCAGCTTGAGGCGTTGATCCCCCTCACGCGACGAAAAATGACGTATGTTGAAGTACCCTGTGTCATGTTGCCTTCCGAGGATAAGAGCAGCCATTCGCTCAAGTTTGCTACCTTGCAGGAGGTATTGAGGACGGTCTGGCGATTGTTCGTTACTTCTTGAGCTTGGCGATGGTTTTTCCGCAGGAGCACAGGAGATCGAGTGAGTTAGGGTTTCAGTAATTCGTCAACGATGAATAAAGATATGTTTCTTCAGAATATCCAGTTTATCCCTTCCGTACCAGTATTCAGCGCTTTTGTGGCGTTTGTGTGTATTTATTTGTTTTTATTGTTATATTCACACGCACCCTTGCGCGTGCGCAAAACAGGCAGCCGCCTGTGGGTGGCGCTATTTTCTGCGTTTGTGGTGTGGGTGGTTCTCATTGTTATCCTGGGTAAAACAAACTGGCTTACCCTGGACGGTTTTCTGGATTTGCTGGCAGGCTTCTTCGTGCTAATTATCGGGGCGTGGTTCAGCGTAAACCTTTGGGGAATACTTGCCTGGGGTTTTCGCATTTCTATGCTGATGAGTCTGCAAAAGCACGAAAATCCGGTCAGCGAAGACGAGTGGATTTTGGATTACGCCGGTGGGCAGGGTATGGAAACCTTTCTGTACGACCGCCTGGGGCTAGCTATTCGTTTGGGGATGGCTGAACGGGACGGACGGCGTATCCGTCTTACCCCTTCGATGGGAGCGTTGACGGTTTGGGTCGGAAATATGTCGAGACGTTGGTTTCTATATAAGGGGGAACTGTGAATCTGGTATCCTTCGTGTGGGGCGTTGTCTCTTTACTCGCCTACGTCGTGCTCATTCCAATATGTTTGCGCATCATAGGAACCAAGCTTCACCCGATTGTGTTGCAGGCGGGTTGTTCTCTTGTCGTTCACGTGGCGGCTGTCTTTATTGCAAATGGAATGTATTCCGGCTTTCCGTATTGGGTGGGAGCCGCTGTTTACTGGTTGGGGGTGTGGGTATATCTGTACGTGTTCAGTGCAACGTATACGTCAATTACCCTGGGAATCTTGCAGTACGTTGCCAGGCAGCCAGAGCGTTCGGCATTGGTTCTGGATGTATA
>CAZGDA010000001.1:65812-79817 GCA_964524425.1 uncultured Anaerolineaceae bacterium
CAGCCTTTGACGACCGTATTCAAATCCTCATCCAGGGCGGGTACGTAATTCAACAGGCAGGCGGCTATCGCATATCGGAAAAAGGTGTGAAAATGATACAGCGCATCCGCTTGTTTCACACGCTGTTTGGCATTCGCGCTGCAGGGCTGTATTCAGCAGAGTAGCCGGATGACGCAGGCGTTGGCGTATGCGAGTACGATTGAGATAATATTTGCTGGCACACGCTTCAATGACCAGAAAGACTCTGACAAAGGATTTGGTATCACACTATGAAGTCTCCTTTTTTCACGCAATCCCGTTTCCCGGCATTATATAACCTTTATAATTATTGGATTGGTTCAACAGTCGGCAAACGACGGCTTTGCACTCTTAAATATAGGGGGCACAAGCGAGTATTAGAGGTGGGTTGTTCTGTGGGGAATATTGCCCAGGCATTCCTAAAGTATGCGGACGTACATTACACGGGTATAGATGTGGATTGCTCGGCGATTGATTATGCCCAACAGGCGTATAAAAAATACTCTAACCTCGAATTTCAATGTGTTGACTTTATGGAATTGGCACAACAGGGACGTAAATTTGATTACATTTTGTTTGCAAATTGTTTCCACCACATTGACGACGAAACAATATTGAACATGCTGCACGTAGCTCCACAGGCGATGACAGACGATGGTCTCCTCATCGTCATAGACCCGGTGTTGACTACGCCAGAGGACAGCCGGCTGATGAAGCTGGTCATAGACACAGACCAGGGTCAGTACGTGCGCAGCTACGAAGCTTTGCGAGGGTTGATTCAGCGCGCAGATATACTGGAAGTGAGTCAGGAAGAAACGCATTTTACCGGCATGGGACCCTGGGAAATGCCACGCACAGGTAGAATTGCGCTTTTCACCCTCAAGGCAAAAAGCTAAAATGTCTTTTATGTGAATGTGGAGTGTATGCAATGTGCAGCGGGCAAAGTGGACGGGAGGGTAAATTTCCCCTTACAGGCAGCAGATTCCTGCCTTGGGGCGCCCTGCTTTTAACCACCTTTGCAGCGCATGGTCTGTTGTTGTTGAACGACGGGTTATATTACGACGACCTGTTGACCTATCATTGGTTGAAAGAGGGAAAATGGGCAGTCCAGTTCTATTCCTATAACTCCACATACCGCCCAATTTACGCCCTTTTACAATGGATGCTCACTTACCTGCCGTTGGATATTAATTTCCAGGCGCGGGTGGTTAATTTTTTGTTGATATTTGTTTCCGCGAGCCTGGTATACCGGATCGGGAAAGATACAGGTTTGCTCTCAAGCGGTGAAAGCATGCTTGTCGCAATGTTCAGTATCGCTTATCCTGCTTTTCAACGTTACGTCAGCATTGGCATTATCGGGTACGTTTTTTGTTACAACCTGTTTTTAGCAGGTGTTCTGTGGGATATTTGTGCTTTACGTGCTTCTTCGGCGTGGAAATATTATGCTTATCGTTTTCTTTCAATATGCGCCCTGTTGTTTAGTTTGATGCACAATTCCTTGCTGGTGTTTTACTTTGGATTTTTATTGTTGCGCTTATTTTACACTGCAAATTTACAAAAAAGGGGTGAATATCCGCCTCATGCAGGGTATTTACGCCTGGATATCCTCAGCGTACTTGTCGGAGCAGGGTTTCTAGGGGTCGCGTTACTCGTCAACTGGATGGAGATCACAACACCGCCGCTGGCAGCGTTTCGAGCCGTGTTCCTCTACCTGGGGTTGAGTATGCTGCTTTTGCCTGTGCTGGTGCGGGCAGAAAATGGATTGGCACTGTTTCAACGGGTTGTGGTTGCGCCGGGATTGGAAGCTGTGGGCAGGTGTGTTCGCCCCAGCCAGGGTATAGCCTGGTTGAGCGGCGGACTGGTCTGTTTGCTGGGAATCGGTGTGATGGTACTGCTGTTGGGTGGTTGGTTCGGGGTTGTGCCCACGCCAAGCCGTGAGACTTCCTTGGTAGTGGGATTGTATTCGGTGCTGTGGTTGATATTTGGATTGATGCTTATATACAGTGTCCTGAAACCTGGTCAGGGTGCTGAAAGGTTTTGGCAAAAGCTGGGGCGTTCCCCGTGGTTGAAGGCAGTGCAAGATGACGACAGGCTGCGCAGGGTCTGGCAGGAAACACTGCTCCAATACTTCAAACAGCTTATCCCATTGATTCCGCTGGCGCTGATCCCGTTGATTTTTTGGGTGGTAACACGAAGTTTGTTTCCCTCGAACGAGTTGTGGAAGAATTATTATAAAATTGATTTAATAGGGAGTATTGTGCCTATTCTGCAGCGCATTCTTCCCATGTACCTTCAAAATGGAGTTGTATATCACCTGGGAAACATGCTTAAAGTGGCGTTGTATGCGGCGCCTGTGGAATTTATTCTGTATTATTTCCTTACAAACCGAGCGGAAGGTCAGGATACGCAATTTTCCATTGCATTACGCGGGCGCGCCGCGCTGATAGCAACGTTTCTATTTGGATTGGTAACGTTGTTGCTGGGGATTTTCCCTTACACAATTACTTCTTACAACCTCGAATATTTTAATAAAGTAGCCGCCGTCCTCCCCCAGCATGGCATATATACCCATTATGCACAATTGATGGGATTACCAATAGCAGTGATGCTGTATGCGCTGCTTCGGATTGTATCGGTTAACGCCAGGGTTTTTACACGGAACATGCTGTTTGTCTTTTGCGTGGTGATATTCGCGTTTTGTGTTCAGAACGCCCAGTCCTATTTTCTATGGCAGGCACGTTGGGTGGCGGACAGTTCGCTTATGGCAAACCTGGCGGATACGCCCGAATTTTACAAAAATTATAATTACAACATTTACAGACCCATACAAAATGACCTGGGACAAATGACCGAGGCTTGGTACGTTTACTCGGCTTTGTTTAAAATGGTTGCCAACGGGGAAGAGTCGCGCACTGGTTTGAATGCAGGCGCGTATGACCGAGAACCGCCGTTTATTTCCGCCGACATTATCAAAGTTACCCGCGACGATCCGCAATGGTTTTTACAAACCCAGTGGGATCCGCTTGCTTGCCAGGGATACATCGAAATATACAAGGGCAGCGCATATACCGATCCTTTCGTGATGTCGCTGAAGTATTATTATTATAAATTTATTGCCCCCCAGGGATTGCCGCGTTATCTGAAATCCGTTACAAAGGTTGAAGTGACTCACGTTGAATACGAGGGGGCAACCCATTGTGTCTACTAATGCAAAGCTCGTGTGAAATAAAATACGGAGACGTTCTCTTGCAGAGCAATAACGTGCCGTGGGAGAGGTTAGAAAAAGGTAAATTGAGATGAAGAGCGACATTTCTGTAAAAAAAACGAAGACAATCATTCTGGAACAATCGAAACGCGCGAACGTAGGACATATCGGTTCGGCGTTGTCGGTGGCTGATATTGTTAGCGCATTATATCAAAGCGTCCTGCGTATCCAAAGCCCAGACGACCCGGACCGGGAGCGATTCATTTTAGCCAAGGGGCACGCCTCGTTGGCGTTGTACGCAGTTTTATATCAAATGGGATGGATTGATCAAGCACAACTGGATTCTTACTGTTCAGATGGCAGTTTGTTGGGAGTACACCCCGAAAGCGCATTGACTGGGGTGGAGTTTTCCACAGGCTCTTTAGGGCAGGGGCTATCTATGGGAGTGGGCGCTGCGTTGGCAGCCAGGATGCAAAAATCACCGCGCCGCGTTTTCGTATTAATGAGTGATGGTGAATGCGACGAGGGTTCCGTTTGGGAAGCTGCCATGTTTGCTTCTCATCACAAGCTGGCAAATTTGGTGGCAATTGTAGATTTTAACCGCCAGCAAGCCCTGGGTCTGAAGAAAGACGTGCTGGACAACGAACCGTTCGCGCAGCGCTGGCGCGGTTTCGGCTGGAGTGTGGACGAAGTGGACGGACACAACCCGCATGAGATTGTGCAAACCATCAACCGGCTGGATACTACGTCTGGACCTCCGCATCTCATACTCGCCCACACGCTATTAGGCAAAGGGGTATCTTTTATGGAAGGCAAAGTAGAATGGCATTATTTACCCATGTCAGACAGCCAATACAGCCAGGCGATGGAGGAGGTTGAAAGCCAATTATGAGGAAGAGCTTTTTATCAACCTTGATGGAAATTGCCGGAGTGTCGGATAAAATCGTGTTTCTGACCGCAGACCTGGGTTTTATGGCAGTGGAGCCTTTTGCCAGCCAGTACCCGGAACGATTTTACAACGTGGGCGTTGCCGAACAGAACCTGGTGGGAATAGCCACCGGAATGGCTGAAGCCGGGTATATCCCTTTCATTTACTCCATCGTCTCGTTTTCAGTTCTGCGCCCGTACGAATTTATCCGCAACGGTCCGATTGCACATCGCCTGCCTGTGCGTATCGTTGGGGTAGGTGGTGGTGTGGAATACAGTAAGGACGGGATTTCTCATTACGGCTTGGAAGACGTGGGCGTGCTGCGCGTGCAGCCCGGTATCACCATCGTAACCCCAGCCGATTCTAACCAGGCGCGCCAGGCGTTGCTGCAAACCTGGAACCTGCCCAACCCCGTGTATTATCGTTTGGGAAAAGACGACCGCTACGAAGTGCCGGATTTAAACGGGCGTTTTGAGATAGACAAAGTTCAAATTGTGCGCCCGGGGCATGACGTTTTGTTATTAACCATGGGCAGCATCGTCCCTGAAGCCGTACAGGCATCCATTAATCTGGCAAAGCAGGGCGTATCTGCAATGGTGGGGATTGTATCGAATTTCAATCCGGCTCCCGTAGAGCACTTGAAGCAGTTACTGCCGCAATTCCCCCTGGCGGTTACCGTGGAAGCCCATTACATCACCGGCGGACTGGGTTCACTGGTTGCGGAAGTGATTGCTGATAACGGTTTGGCGTGCCGCGTGTTGCGTTGTGGATTTAAAACCGTGCCGGATGGTGTGAGTGGCAGTCTCAAGTATATGTATGACCGTTACGGTCTTTCAAGCGCAAGTATTGAGAACGCTACTCTGAAAGAGCTTTCAAAAAAGTGATGCGTTCGTATGACTTTTAAGAGAGTGCTTATCACTGGCGGTACGGGGTTTGTAGGCGCAAACCTGGCGCGCACCCTGTTGCAGCAGGGGCATGCGTTACATCTTCTCGTGCGGGAGGGATATCGTCCCTGGCGCATCGAGGATATCCACAAAGACGTGGTGCTTTACAAAGTGGATTTTAACGACCCTGCCAGCCTGGAAAGGGCAATCGTCCAAATCCGCCCGGATTGGGTGTTTCACCTGGCGGTGTTTGGGGCATACTCCTGGCAAACAGACGTGCGCCAGATCGTTGATACGAACGTTAACGGGACTGTCAATCTCCTGGACGCCTGCCTGAAGACCGGCTTTGAGGCTTTCATTAACGCAGGTTCTTCCTCCGAATATGGATTTAAAGATCACGCCCCATCTGAAAATGAGCAGGTCGAACCAAACAGCCCGTATGCGATTATGAAGGTCGCTGCCACACATTATTGCAGCTTCCTTGCGCGCAAGCACAATTTAAACGTACATACGTTGCGCCTGTATTCGGTTTATGGAGCCTACGAAGAGCCTACCCGCTTTATCCCAACACTGGTCGTCTCGGCGCTGGAAGGAAGGCTGCCGGTTTTAGTCAACCCAGACATTGGCAGAGATTACGTACAAGCCGCAGACGTGTGCCGCGCTTTTCAACTCGCTGCGACTACGCCGGGGCTTCTTCCGGGGAGTGTGTATAATATCGGCAGCGGCGTGCAGACGAGCATTGGCGAGGTGGTGGATTTTGTGCGCAGCGAATTGAACGTCAAGGAAGAGCCGCAATACGGCTCCATGCCAGAGCGGGTGTGGGATACGACGGTTTGGGTTTCTAACCCTGCCTTAGCCGGGCATGAATTAGGCTGGCAGGCGCAGATTTCCTGGAAAAGCGGCATTCGGAATCTGGCAGCATGGTTCAGTACCCAGCCGGAGATGCTGCGTTTCTACCGGCGCCAGTTAAACTTAGGTACGCGGTAATTCTCCTGGTTCCCAACCTTCACGTGGAACACCCGTATCTTGTTTTCTCTAAAATAGAAGTGTATAATACCTGGAGCTATGGAAGATATAAATATTAAAAGGAAAAAAATCAGCGCCATCGTGGCGATTTATCGCGACGCTCCCGCTATCCCTTACATGTATTCCAGGTTGGTGGACGTTTTTCAACGCCTGGACGTGGATGGCGAGATAATTTTTGTGAACGATTGCAGCCCGGATAATGCCAGGGAAGTTCTGACTGAGCTTGCACAGAAAGACCCCCGCGTCATTGTCATCAACCATTCACGCAATTTTGGCTCGCAAAACGCTTTTACCAGTGGGATGAAGATTTGCAGCGGAGACGCCGTAGTCCTGCTGGACGGAGATTTGCAAGACCCGCCAGAAGTCATCGAAGAATTTTATCCGAAGTGGCTGGAAGGGTACGACGTGGTTTACGGTATTCGCGTGAAAAGAGACGCCACTCTTTTTCTGCAAATCAGTTATAAGTTGTTTTATCGCCTTTTTGCAAAACTGGCGTATATCACCATTCCTTTAGACGCCGGGGATTTTTCTCTGATTGATCAGAGGGTAGTCAATGCGCTGAACAACATGCCCGAGAATAATCGGTTTTTGCGTGGAATGCGCAGTTGGGTGGGGTATAAACAGGTGGGCGTGCCTTACGTGCGTCCTGAAAGGATGTTTGGCAGGACGACAAATTCTTTGCTCAAGAACCTGGGATGGGCAAAGAAAGCCATTTTTTCTTTTTCGTACGTCCCGCTCGACCTGTTGACGTGGGCGTCTATCATCATTCTCATCTTTTCCATGCTGGGTTTAATTTTCAATTTATTAATGCGCATTCTGGTACCAGGACAGGCGCCCCAAGGCTTCACGACGGTAATTATCCTGATCCTGTTCATGGGAGGTATCCAGCTTCTTGGAATCGGGATTATCGGTTCATACCTGGCGCACATGTATGATGAGATCAAGCGCCGCCCGCCTTATATTGTCGAAAGTTATCAAAATTACAACCCTGCGTCAGAACGCAAATCTGGGCAGCAAGAGACATGATGTCTGTAACCCTGGGCGCTAATCCGTGTCCTATTTGCAGGCAGGAAACAGAAGCCGAAGAATTGTATCCGGCAAATTTTTCTCCCGATTCCTTCAATCGCCAGGTTTATTCAGCGCGGCGCCTGCCAGACCGCATCCATTACCGCATTGTGCGCTGCAAAACCTGCGGACTGGTGCGTTCAGACCCGGTGGCGGACCCTTCCATGCTGGCGGATCTGTATGCACAAAGCACGTTTGATTACAGCGGTGAGACAGAAAATCTGAAAAAGACTTACGGCAATTATTTAAAAAAAGTATCCCGTTTCCACGCCGAAAAAGGCGCTTTTCTGGAAATTGGTTGCGGGAACGGCTTTTTCCTGGAGGAAGCCATTGCCCAGGGGTACGCTGACGTGTGGGGGGTGGAACCAAGTCTGCACGCCCGTGAGCAAGCTCCTTCGCCAGAAATTCGTGAACGCATTCTGTGTGATATTATGCGAGCAGACTTGTTTCCAGCGTATAAAAATTTCGACGTGATCTGTATGTTTCAGGTATTTGACCATCTCTCCGACCCGAACCAGGTGCTGGAAAACTGCTGGCAATTGCTGCAACCCGGCGGTGTCGTTTTATGCCTGAATCACAACGTGGAAGCATTCTCGGCGCGTGTATTAAAAGAGCGCAGCCCGATTATAGACATTGAGCATACCATGTTATACAGCCCGGCAACCATGCAAAAAATACTAACCTCAAACGGTTTTCGCGTGCGCCAATCTGGTTCGGTTTTCAATACTTATCGCGCCCGTTATTTTGCCCAGTTGCTGCCTCTCCCGCCAACATTCAAGCGCAGTTTGCTGGCTTTTCTGTCTTCTACGAGGCTGGGAGACGTCTCTCTCTCGGTTCCGCTTGGCAATTTGTATGTGATTGCCCAGAAACCTTTTCTACACAAGGAGTAAATGAAACCTTATGGGGTCGCCTTTCTTTACGCAAACACGTTTTCCTGCTTTGTACAACGTTTTTAACTACTGGGTAGCGTCCACAGTTGGAAAACGACGCTTATGTACACTGAAATACTCAACCCAGAAACAGGCTTTGGAAGTTGGCTGTTCGGTTGGGAATATCGCTAAGGGGTTTTTAAAATTCCCAGATGTGCACTACACGGGAATAGACGTGGATTGCCCGGCAATTGAATATGCCCAAAAGGCGTATAAAAGATATGCAAACCTCGAATTTCAGTGTGTTGATTTTATGGAACTGGCGCAGAAAGAGCGCAAATACGATTACGTGTTGTTTGCGAATTGTTTTCATCACATTGACGACGACACGATATTGGAGATGTTGCGAGCCGCGCCGAATGCCATGACAGACGATGGTTTACTCGTGATCATAGACATTGTTCGATCCGCGCCGGAAGATAGCTGGCTGATGCGCACGTTTGTGGCAATTGACCAGGGGCAGTACATTCGTCCCTATAACACCTTGAAAGCCCTCATTCAACGTGCAGATGGGTTTGAACTGAAGGAAGAAGAAACACATTTCCTGGGTATGGGACCCTGGGGAAGCCCGCGCGTAGGCAGGTTTGGATTGTTCACGCTGCGCAAGAGAAGCTAGATCTCGCCTGGGAGTACACGTTCTCCATAATTTGAGCGGATGGAAAAGGGATGCTATGGACACGAGGCAGAACGAAAGAGGGGGGAAGGTACTGTTTTCTGAGTGCAACCTGCTGCACCTGGGAATCATCCTTTTCGTTACGTTTGCAGCGCACGGGCTGCTGCTTTTAAACGACGGACTGTATTCGGATGATTTCTTGACCTATCACTGGTTAAAAGAAGGACGTTGGGACGTTCAATTCTTTGCTTATAATTATTCTTATCGCCCAATTTTTGCCCTGTTGCAATGGATACTCACCTATATCCCGCTGGATATTAATTTTCAAGCGCGGTTGGTCAACTTCTCGTTCATCTTCCTGGCAGGCTGCCTGGTGTATGGGATTGGGGTGAAGACGCGCCTGCTGACGCCTGTCGAAAGCTTGATCGTCGCCCTGCTCAGTTTAACCTACCCGGCTTTTCAATGGCATCAAAATATTTCCCAAATCGGGCTGGCTTTTTGTTACAGTTCATTTTTGGCGGGCATTGTATTTGACGTCCTGGCATTGCGTGCCCCCTCTACGAAAAAATATTATTTGTGCCGTTTTCTATCCGTAACCTTTTCTGTTTTCAGTTTGATGCACAGCTCGTTAATCGCCTTTTATTTTGGATACGTTTTGTTTCGCCTTTTATACACGGTCAACTTGAAGAAACGCGGCGAGTACGCAACGCAACCCAGAAAATTAGTTTGGGATATTTTGTTAGGACTGGCGGGAACAGGTATGATCTGGGCAGGTATGGGGATCCACTGGGCGGAGATAAAGACACCGCCGTTGCCCGCCTTTCGAGCAGTGTTTCTTTATTTGGGGATGAGTCTGCTTATGCTGCCGTTGTTGATTTGGGCAGAACGGGGCATACAGACTGTGCAGAATGCAAAGATCTCTCCCTGGCTGCGGGCAAACTGTGATAACGATTGTCAGTTGAATAGCTTGATTGGTTTGGCAGTTGGGGTGACGGGAATAGCGGGTTTGGCTTATCTGGCAGCCGCATGGTTTGGATTTTTGCCATTGGAGAGCGCCTTCGCTCTCTCTGGCTGGGGGGTGTACGCAATCCTCTGCGTGGTCTTCCTGGTATTTTTACTAAAGGACGTTTTGCGCTTAACGCCTGCCCTTGCGGGTGGTGCAGTGAAGGTTTGGCGCAAGATCGTAGACCCAAGGTATTTCAGCAAGACCAAGGATGGAAAAGGGTTGCGTGGTTTGGCAATTCTCGTGCTGCATGAATATAGCAGTTCTATTCTTCCCCTGCTGCCTATGACTATCGTACCATTGGTGTTTTGGCGGGTAACCAGAGACGCTTTTCCATCAAATGAATGGTGGCAAAGTTATTATCAAGTTAATTTGTTAGAGAGCATTCCTGTTATCCTGCAAAGATACATTCCGATGTTCTGGAAAAATGGGATCGCGTTTCACCTGCTGAACGCGCTCAAGTTTGGAGTAATGCTGCTTCCCCTGGCATTCATAATCTATTTCCTGATCCGAAAAATGGCAGGGAAGGATAAAACTGAACCAATGACCCGGTTGTATGGGTGGGGAGCAGTGATTGCGGCGTTTGTGTTTGGACTGATTCTATTACTTTTTGGGATTTTACCCTATACGTTAGTCCTGGTGAATTTGGGCAGTCTTTACGATACGAACATTGAGCTACCTCCGCATGGGACGTACACACGCTACGCACAGCTTCTGGGGTTGCCAATGGCAGTGATTTTGTTTGCAGCAATCCGCGCCCTGCGCGCCAGGGTAATTCGTTTACCAGTTTGGATGGTGCTGACCTTTGGGGTGATTATCACCAGTTTTTGTTTTCAGAATGTCGAGTCGTACTTTCTGTGGCAGGCGCGTTGGGTGATGGACCGCTCGGTGATGGTCAATCTTTCCAGCACGCCGGAGTTTTTTAAGAACCAAATCTATAATATTTACAAACCGTTTGGGAATGACCTGGGGGTGGATTTAGAGAACTGGTTTGTTTACTCGACCATGTTCTGGATGATATGCGGCGGGGAATAAACACGCCTGGGGGTGAACACCAACCAGGGAGTATACGTTGATCCCAAGGCATTGGATAGAAAGCCACCGTTTATTTACCCCGGCATCCTGGACGCACTAGAAAAATATCCTGAGTACTTCCTTCTTACCCGGCTAGATCCGCTTGCTTGCCCGGGCAGAATTATTATTGGAAAGTCGAAGGGATTTGATACACCTGCTAACATGACCCTGGCATATTTTTACTATCGGTTCATCCAACCACAGCAAATGGATGACTATCTTAAGACGGTTACGCGCGTTACGGTTGAACCGGTGGAGGACGTAAACGCGACGCACTGTGTGCGTTAACGAACACAGGGGTGTATTCTTCCGCGTGCCAAGCCAGAAGAGGACGCGTAAAAACGCGCCGGGTAGGTTTGCATTTTTTGGAGAAGGTGTATAATTCACGCTTATGCAAACGACACAGGAACAACAAGAAAGCATTGTCAATTCTGTTCATACGCTAATGATTCCAGACGTGTATCGTGCTCTGGAGACACGCCCTCAAGGGTTGACGCAGGCTGAAGTGGAGGTTCGTCTTCAGCAGTATGGCAAGAATATCATCCAGAAAGTAAAAGGGAAACCTTTATACGTTAAATTCCTTGCCAATTTTACACACTTGATGGCAATTCTCTTGTGGATAGGCGGTTTTGTGGCGTTCTTTGCCCAAATGCCGCAGCTTGGCATTGCGGTATGGATGGTTAATATCATCAACGGCGCGTTTAGTTTCTGGCAGGAATTTCGCGCCGAGAAGGCGACCGAGGCGTTACAAAAACTCCTGCCGACCTACGCCCAGGTGATGCGCGCCGGAGAGGTGCAACGCGTTCTGGCAGAGGAGTTGGTGCCGGGCGACGTGCTGCTGCTTACAGAGGGAGATAAAATTTCTGCCGACGGGCGTGTGGTGGACCAGGCGGAATTGCGCGCCGACCAATCCACCCTCACCGGCGAATCCCGTCCGGTGCGCAAGACACAAGAAACAGTACACACGGAAAACCTCTCCCACACTGAAATCCCTAACCTGGTGTTCGCCGGCACGAACGTGGCAGCCGGCACAGGCAAGGCTGTGGTTTTTGCCACCGGGATGCACTCGGTTTTTGGTAAAATCGCCGGATTGACGCAAAGCCTGGGAGAGGATTTAAGCCCTCTGCAAGTGGAAATGAAGATGGTTACAAAAGTGGTTACCGTGATTGCGGTTGCCATTGGCGTGGTCTTCTTCGTGCTTGCCGCTGTGCTGGCTGGCATTTCTCTGGCGGAAAGTTTTATTTTTTCCCTGGGGATGATCGTTGCTTTCGTGCCGGAAGGATTGCTGCCTACCGTTACGCTGGCGCTGGCAATGGGTACGCAACGAATGGCAAAGCGTCACGCTTTGATTAAAAAACTTTCCGCAGTGGAGACGCTGGGTTGCACGACGGTTATTTGTACGGATAAGACCGGCACACTCACGCAAAACGAAATGACAGTGCGCGACCTGTGGCTGCCATCTCAGGAAGGCAACCACGGGCGACGCCTGGAGGTGAGCGGAATTGGCTAGGCTCCACAGGGAAAGGTTTTAGAAAACGGCAAACCGATAACGCAAGACCATTTGCTGAGCGAATTGCTTCTGGCGGGCGGTTTATGCAATAACTCTCGTCTTCTTCCTCCCAACGGAGACGCACACTGGAACATCCTGGGCGACCCAACAGAGGCTGCGCTTAAAGTGGCTTCCCAAAAAGGCGGGTTGGATTTGGAGGCGGAACTACAACGGCGCCCGCGCTTGCGTGAACTGCCGTTTGACTCGCGGCGCAAGCGCATGGCTACCATCCATCCCAAACAACAGGTAGAAGGCTCCCTGAGGCACAGCGCTTTTGGCGAGCAGGTGGTTTACGTGAAGGGTGCTCCCAAAGAAGTGCTGGATTTATGTACCAAAGTTCATTCTGCACAAGGTGAACACCCGTTGGGAGAAAACCTGCGTGCGGAAATTATGGCAGCGAATGACGATTTTGCCCGCAACGGGTTACGCGTGCTGGCGTTTGCCCGCCGTGAAATTCCAGGCGATTTCAAGGAATACACGACCGAGGCGGTTGAAAGGGATTTGACCTTTTTAGGGCTGATGGCGATGATGGACCCGCCGCGCCCGGAAGTGGCACAGGCGGTGGAAAAATGCCGCAAAGCCGGTGTGCGCGTGGTGATGATCACCGGTGATTATGGTCTGACAGCCGAGAGCATCGCCCGCCGGATTGGCATCGTCCAGGAAGCCAAACCGCGTATCATCACCGGATTTGAATTGGACGGTATGGACGATAGGGCTTTGCAAGAGGCGTTGTTGGGCGAAGTCATCTTTGCCCGCGTTGCGCCGGAGCACAAGCTGCGCGTGGTCAGCGCCCTGCAGGTTGACGGGCACGTTGTGGCGGTAACCGGCGATGGAGTGAACGATGCCCCGGCGTTGAAGAAAGCCGACATCGGAGTGGCAATGGGTATTACCGGCACAGACGTGGCGAAAGAAGCCGCCGACATGATCTTGACGGACGACAATTTCGCCTCCATTGTGAACGCCATTGAAGAAGGGCGGGCTGTATATGCAAACATCAAGAAGTTTACCACGTACATCTTCACCAGCAACACGCCCGAAGCCGTGCCTTTTATCGCTTTTGCCCTCAGTCAGGCGCGTATCCCCATCGCGTTAAACGTCATGCACGTGCTGGCAGTGGACCTGGGCACGGACATTGTGCCAGCCTTGGCTCTGGGCGCCGAGGTGCCGGAACCGGGAATTATGGAACATCCGCCGCGCAACCTGAAAGAGCACGTCATCACAAAAGCCTTGCTGGGGCGAGCTTATCTCGTCCTTGGACCGGTGCAAAGCCTGGCGGCAATGGCAGCATTTTATTATCAATATTGGACGCACGGCTATTGGGGAAAATTAATTGATTTACCTGCCGATGGCGAATTATATCGTTCGGCAACGGCAATGGCGTTGGCAGCGGTCGTAACCACTCAAATTGGCAACTTGTTTGCCCAGCGCGCCGAGCGCACGTCCGCCTTCCGCATTCCTTTGTTTAACAATCGCATGATCTGGGTGGGAATTATCTCTGAAATTGTATTGGTGTTTGCCATTACTTACCTGCCGTTTTTCCACAATTTTATCGGTACGGCGGCGTTTTCGCTGCATAACTGGATTTTCCTGTTCGCCTGGACACCGTCTTTGCTGATTGTGGACGAGATACGCAAATTGGTTTTGCGAAAAAGGAATAAATCATATGGTATACAGGGTCAGAAAAAAAATGAGTCACTCTGATCACCAGAGC
>CAZGDA010000002.1:0-62256 GCA_964524425.1 uncultured Anaerolineaceae bacterium
ATAGGTTTGTTGTTCGCAGCATTATGGAAAACCGCCACGGAAGCAGCTACAGCCCTGCGAGATTACGGCTTATGCTTCCTGCTCAGTATTATTCCAGGCGTCATAACCATTCTGGCTTTTCAAGGCGTAGTCTCCTCCGACTACGCCTATTTTATAGAAGATTTCGGCTTTCTGTTTGTTGGGCTGGCTTTCTTCATCGCTTATTTAAACCACGCCGAGCATCCTGCAAGTTTAAACATCAAATTGATGTCGCTGGTGCTGACGGCTGTCATTGTCGCCTTTGCGTTTGTGGCTTTTTTTGAAAACACCCAGCTAAATGAACAACTTGGGAAGCAACGTGCGATTCAACTTACAGACGTGCGCAACGCCTTGATTTTCAACGAAATGGGACGTATACCACAGGAAGTGGTTTACATCGTCTCGCGCGCCGATGGCACCGACCAACACCAAGACGCCTTTGAACAAATTTATCCACTCAGCGCCAACAGAGTAGATGGCGTGGCTCTGATGCAAGAGTCCAAACGCTGGGAGACTACAAACCTGGGCAGCCTGGTGAACTCAGCTTATTTAGCCGAATTACCAGAAACGCGGGTCGTGCTACGTTATGGAAAGAATCCCCCCGGCTCCATTCCTGAATTCATGGGATATCAATTTGACCTGGCGGGACGTTCGTTCGAGGTTGGGTTTCACGTCTACGAACACCAGTTGACCTTGCACAAATACGCCTTGCGGCTTCTGTTGTTACTGGTGCTTTACTCTCTGGTGATTTTATTCGTGTTTCCGTTGTTCTACCGCACAAACTTGTTAAAGCCCCTGCACGTTCTCCTGGAGGGCGTGAAACAAGCGCAGGCTGGGAACCTGAAAGTGGTGCTGCCAGCCAGGTATGAAGACGAGATCGGAATTTTGACGCGCACCTTCAACAGTATGATTAATACAATAAGATTAGCGCAGAACGAATTGCAAACCATTAACGAAGAACTGGAAGAACGCGTGCGTCAGCGTACCGCAGAACTGGCAGAGAGCGAGGCGCGTTACCGCCACCTCGCCACAATTGACCCGCTGACCGGTTTATTCAATCGGCGTCATTTTTTCGAGTTCGCTGGACAAGAAATTGAACGCTCCCTGCGCTATCACCGCGCCGTTTCGGCAATTATGTTTGACATTGACCATTTCAAGAAAGTCAATGACACCTACGGACACGCAGCTGGCGACGTCGTTCTAAAGGAAGTCGCCAAGCATTGCCAAGATAAACTGCGTGAGGTGGACATTATCGGGCGCTATGGCGGGGAAGAATTTGTCGTCTTGCTGCCCGAAGCCACCCTGGAAACCGCCAGGCAGGTAGCCGAGCGGCTGCGGGCGGAAGTTGCCTCGTTGAGCGTCTCGGCACCCGACGTAGAAAAACCCATCCTAGTTACCATCAGCCTGGGTGTGGCAGAACTGGGCGGCGAGTTCTTAACCGTAGACAAGCTGCTCGCCAACGCGGATTACGCCCTTTACCAATCAAAACAAACCGGCAGAAATCGGGTTACTACCTTTGCGTCTTGACGCGCGCCTTCAAAATAGAGTATATGTATAATATATCGGTTAATTTTATAAAAATAATAAAATGGGATACGTACCTGAAACATAGAACTGGCGATATTGCAATGAGGAGGTGCCATGAATACGTTGAATGATGTTCTAGCGGTCATCTTGGGCGGTGGAGTAGGCAAGCGCTTATACCCTCTGACAAAAGAACGCGCCAAACCCGCCGTTCCAATGGCAGGGAAATACCGTTTGATTGACGTTCCCTTGAGCAATTGTATTAATTCAAACATTCATCGTATATCTATCCTCACGCAATTCAATTCCGTGTCGTTACACCGCCACATCACACAAACGTATAACTTTGATTCGTTTCACAGCGGCTGGGTGCAGATCTGGGCAGCCGAACAGACCCCAACCAGCAACGAATGGTACCAGGGAACCGCAGATGCAGTGCGCAAACAGCTTTCCGAAATTCGCACCACAGACGTGAAATACGTGCTCATCCTAGCCGGAGATCACCTCTACCGCATGGATTATGAGGCTATGGCAGAGTACCATTGGAAGACCGGCGCCGAGATCACCGTCGCCGTGCAACCTGTTTCGCCGGGGAACACGTCCCGTTTCGGCATCCTGCGCCGTGCTGCAGATGGACTCATCACAGACTTTGCAGAAAAACCCAAAGACCCAGATCAATTGCAAAAACTCGTCAGCCGGGATGATCCTGCACGTCCCTACCTTGGCTCTATGGGAATTTACATTTTCAACACAGACGTGCTTTTTGAATTTTTACAGAGCACACCTTACACAGATTTTGGTGGAGACGTTATCCCGCGCGCTGTGCGTTCCCACAAAGTGTACGGATTTGATTTTGACGGCTACTGGGAAGACATTGGAACAATCCGTTCCTTTTACGATACAAATCTCAGTCTTACCCAACCGAACGCTCCGTTTGACATGTTCGACGCCAATGCCCCCATCTACACCCACCCGCGTTTCTTGCCCGGCTCCATCCTGGACGGGGCAACCCTGCACAACGTGCTTATGACGGACGGTTGCCGCATCGGAAGAGCAGACATCCAGGATTCAATCATCGGTCTGCGTAGTTTGATTGCCAGTGGCACGGAAATCCGTTCGACTTACGTGATGGGCAACGATTATTATGAGGCGCCGGGAATCAGCCATCGTTACGAAGTCCCGCTGGGCATCGGCGCAAAATGCTACATCGAAGGGGCAATTTTAGATAAAAACGTGCGCATTGGAGAAGAAGTGGTCATCAAACCCTTCGCGCGCGGCACAGACCTGGACGCTGATAATTACGTCGTGCGGGATGGCATTGTGGTCATCCCAAAACGCACAGTCGTTCCGGAAGGGACATATATTGGACCAGAGTAAAAAAAACCAGCCCGAACAAAAACGACGACAAGGAATATCTAAGCAGTTGTCTCCCTTGCCGGCAGAGGAAATGATCCGTGTGGCAGGCTAGACGGATCCACGCAGCGGTTAATACTGGTAAATTTTTACGATTTGTTGTATACTCTAATATCTCATCATAGTATTTTGGAGGGTCGAAGCCGATGAAAGTATCCGTTTTGCAAGAGAATCTGGCACATGGATTGAATGTCGTTTCGCGGGCTGTTTCGCCGCGCAGCACCCTGCCAGTGCTGGCGAACATCCTCGTGGCGACCGATGGGGGTAGGCTGCGTCTTTCAGCAACCAATCTGGAATTGGGCGTTACGTGCTGGGTGGGGGCAAAAATAGAAGAAGAAGGCTCTACTACTGTGCCGGCGCGCACCTTTAACGACCTCGTCTCTACGTTAGTCAGCCAGCAGCTCGATTTATCTCTAACCGTGCGCACGCAAACCCTCAACGTGCGCAGCGGCGCATCGAACACAAACATCAAGTGTATTGACGCCCAGGAATTCCCTCCCATGCCGGTGATTGATACGGCTGACGGAATTCAAATCAGCGTAAGCGATTTGAAAGAAATTATCCAGCAGGTGGTTTTTTCTGCCTCCACCGACGACGCCAGACCAGTTTTAACCGGTGTGCTGCTCAAAGTAGATGGACGGACAATCACACTATCGGCAGCGGATGGGTTTCGGCTTTCCAAACGTTCTGCCGAATTGGCGGCTGCCGTTCATCAACCGGTCAGCGCCATTATCCCGGCTCGGGCGCTCAGTGAACTGGCACGCGTGGCTGCGGATGGAAACGAAATGGTTACCATGCAATTCCCGCCCGACCGTAACCAGGTCATCTTCACCATGAAAGACGTGCAACTGGTCTCCCAACTCATTGAGGGTACGTACCCCAACGTGGATCAGGTCATCCCCCTGCGTTGTGATACACGCACAGTCGTCTCTACAGCGGCTTTTCTAAAGGCATGCAAGCAGGCTGAAATTTTTGCCCGCGAAGGTAACTTCATCGCCCGTCTGAACGTTGTTCCGGGAAATGAGCTTTCCCCAGGCAAGGTAGAAATATCTGGACAATCCGAAGAGACTGGTTTTAGCCAAACAGACACCGAAGCGACCATTGATGGTCCAGCCTTGCTGATCGCCTTTAATGTGCGTTTCTTACGCGAAGCGCTGGAAGCGGTCAAAACACCTAACGTTGTATTGGAGACCACGGTTAACACCAGCCCCGGTGTGATAAAACCAGCCGGAGAGACAAACTTCTTGCACGTCATCATGCCCATGCACCTGGCTAGCTAACCAGAAGCTGCGTTTGTTGTACAATGCCAGATATTGTATATCCCACCTCCTTACCGACTGTATCTACAGACCGGGTTCTGAACATATATCTGACGCTGGTGCAGTACCCGATTTTACGCACGCGCATCCGCGCCCACATGCGCCGCGACCTGTTTGAACGCGGCATCATCACCCCCCAGGTGTTTGAAGACCACGTCCGTGAGGAAGCCATTCGCTCTCAAACGCGCGAAGGCGTGCGTGACCCCGTGCGTCAGGAGCCGCGCGACGTCTGGGAAACCCGCCTGACGCGAGTACGGAATCACCTCACCGATTTTTATTTCGCCAACAACCTGCCCTATTATCTGTTCGAGCAAATTGTGCGCGAAGAAATTCACAAACAGGGCACCGTCTCCGAGGATATTATCGTTTCTTTCAACCCGGAACTGGCGCCCCAAGACATGCTCTTTGAGCAAGGGTTGCTATAGAATACATGCCCGCAGAAAGGCGCGAACGTTTTACAGCGCGGTTGCAAGAAATCAAAGTCGTGCTTATCCGCACAATGATCAGCGACCATCTCGCCTACATAAAAACCGCCAAAGAGTGGTTCAAAATGGAAGACCTGCTGGAAATCCGCCGCCGTAAAATAGGCGGGGGAAAAATTGGCGGCAAATCGGCTGGCATGCTGCTCGCAAACCGCATACTTCAATCCACCTTAGACGATGAGGAACTGCGCGCCTCGTTAAAAATGCCCGTTTCCTACTACCTTGGCTCTGACCTCACGTATGACTTCATCGCCAGCAACGCCTTAACGCGCTGGATGGACCAAAAATATAAAAGCGAAGCAGAAATTCGCGCCGAATATCCACAAATTGTGGATGACTTTCTGCACGGTACGTTTCCGGCAGACATCATCGAAAGGCTTAAGGCGCTTCTGGTTGACGTGGGGCAGGAACCCATTATCGTTCGTTCCTCCTCCTTGTTAGAAGACAATCTAGACCTGTCCTTTGCCGGAAAATATGAAAGCATTTTCTGCCCAAACCAGGGATTGCCTGACGAAAATCTGCACGACCTGACTCAAGCCATCCAACGCGTAATTGCCAGCACGTTTAACCCAGACGCCCTGCTTTATCGGCGTAGTAAGGGCGTGCAAGATTACGACGAGCGCATGGCAGTTTTGATCCAGGTGGTGGAAGGAGAACGCTTCCGCCATTATTACATGCCTCACGCCGCCGGGGTGGGCTTCAGCCGCAATTTATACCGCTGGTCGCCGCAGATACGCCGTGAAGACGGGTTCCTGCGCCTGGTGTGGGGACTGGGCACACGCGCTGTGGATATGGTGGGGAACGATTACCCCCGTCTCGTGGCGCTTAGCCATCCGTTGCTGCGCCCGGAAAGCTCGCCGCGCGACGTAAACCGCTATTCCCAGCACTTCGTGGACGTGATTGATTTACGCAGCAACCAGTTTAAAACGTTGCCTATCCACGAAGTGTTGCAGCCGAACTATCCCGCCCTGCGTTACCTGGCGCAGCAGGACATGGGCGGATATTTGACCTCTATCCGCAGTAAAATACTGGATGAGGACGCCAGGCAATTGGTGCTCACCTTCGAGGAATTGTTACGCCGCACCCCTCTGGCGGAACGAATGCGCAAGATTTTGCGCCTGCTGGAAACACATTACAAAGTGCCAGTGGATACGGAATTCACTGTTGAAATCATGCAAAATAGCGGCGGTCAGCCAGACGTGCAAATCTCCATTTTACAATGCCGCCCACAAAGCCACTTCCAGGGAGAGGAAGTAAGCCTGCCAGCCGACCTGCCCGATGAAGACATAGTCTTTTCAACGCGGCGCATGGTGCCGCGCGGTTGTGTCAAGAATATCCGCTACGTCTTGTTTGTTACTCCGGAGGGATATTACACCTTGCCGACCGCAACGGCACGCGCCGGCTTAAGTCAAGCCATCGGCAAACTAAACGCAGCCCTGGCAAATGAGACCTTCATCTGCGTAGGACCAGGACGCTGGGGCAGCAATAACCCGGACCTGGGCGTCCACATCAGCTATGCAGACATTTATAACACCAGTGCATTAATAGAACTGACCGGTGCCGGGGTTGGCGCGGCTCCACCGGAGCCTTCTTTCGGCACACATTTCTTTCAAGATTTAATGGAAGCGCGCATTTACCCTCTCGCAATTTACCTGGATGATAAAGACGTCATTTTCCAAAGAAAATTCTTTTATGAGCCGCCCAACGCCCTCAAGGAGTTTTACCCCGGCGGGACGCCGCTTTTAGATTGTCTGCGCCTCATTGATGTGTCTTCTTATCGCCCCGGATATCACCTGGAAATGGCAATGGACGACGACCAAAGCCGCGCGGTTGCTTATTTAGTTCGCGATTAGGAATATTCAAGTTGAATACGTTGACGGTGCTTGAATATGCTTGAATAGTAGTGCCCAAGCGCTGCTTGAGAACTACGCCTGAATACTTTTTTTCAGGCTGCTTCCCGGCAGGCTGTCATCCATTTTTCCGGTTTTTGAGCATACGTATCCAGGGGAAGCTCACCGCGGCTGAGCGCGAGCAGGGTGTCGTTAAGCATCCGGTTGACCGGCGTGGAAACGCCAAACCTCTCACCGAAACGCACCACAGCCCCGTTGAGAAAATCCACTTCCGATTGACCGCGTCCGTTATGCAAATCTATGTGAAAAGAAGGCATTTTCCCCCCGCGGCTTTTCCCAATAACTCGCGCCGCAAACGGTCTGGATAGCGCCGAAGGAAGAGCCTGGGCAACCATAGCCAAAACACGCACGTGCGTACGCGGCAAATCCACTACGTGGATATTCTGCGCCTTCATCACAGCCAGCGTTTCGCGCAGTTGCGCCACTTCGAGGGCGTAAAGCTGTGGATGAGCAAATATGGCTGCCGGCGGCATATCTAATATTGCTGAACTGGCGTTTGCCAGCAGATTTGTGAGCATTTTAGACCACTTCATATCCGCTGCATCTGGGAACAGGCTGGCGTTCAGACCGGCTGTTTGCATGGCGGATACGAGCGCCTGTGAAAGTGGGTGCCCGGCGGCTATGCCCACGCCGCGCAGTCTCTCCACGTTGATGTTTCCAATACCCCTGCGCCCGACCGCAGTCGTAACCGAAGCGGCGATGGCTTTCCCATTCCCCAGGGTTTGTTCAATCACACCTTCGTTCTCAACGCCATTCTGCAGCGAAAGGATAGGAGGAAAATGTTGGCGAAATGGAAAGATGGATTGCAGCGCCCCCGCCGTATCGAACGACTTCATCGCGAACAAAGCCACGTCATAATCCCCTCCAGCCAGGGCATTTTCCACGCTGGTTACCACCTGCGGGTTCGGGACATGATATTCCTGATCGTTCAAGCGCAAAAACAAACCGCGCTGGCGCAATTCTGCGGCTGGCTGTTCGCGCTCAATAAACGTAACGGAGTGTTTTTGTAATGCCAGGCTTCCGCCAATGTAGGTACCGATGGCGCCTGCTCCAAACACAAGAACGCGCACACAAACCTCCTTGCTCTATTGGGCGCGGTTCTGGCGCGCTCGCCAGCCAACCAGCCGTTCTGTGCCGTCCATCAGGCGTTTGATGTTGGGACGCAGCGCCCAGATCACGATGATTTCCAACAACACCCCGTAAAAAACATACACCCAGGCGCCGTTCTCAAACGCGGCGCGATACGTAAACACAAGTATAGAAACAAGACCGACGCTCAGAGTGGCAAGAGAAGCGTACCCCACACCAAACCAGAAAAGCACGCTGACAGGCACAATAATAAAGAAACTTGGCCACCACAGCCCAATTGCACCGCCCACGCCTGTGGCTCCACCTGCGCCGCCGCCCAGGTGGATTCTGCCGTGCTCATCTTTCTTCGTCATAAAGATAGAATAATTGTGCCCGATAGTGGCGGCTAAGGGTGCCAATATTTGCAGCCAGAGGCTTTCTGGAACAAAATAGCGCGCCATCCACACAGCTAAAATGCCCTTAAACGCGTCCAGCAAGACGGTGGCAAATCCCGCTTTTACACCGGCGACGCGCATGGTATTGGTTGTCCCCGTCCGTCCGCTCTCGTGTTGCCGCACATCTTTGCCCGTTACCATTTTAGTAATGATGTATCCGAAAGGAATTGCTCCAACCAGGTAAGAGGCTGTGAGCACAACGACAATTGAAATGACCAACATTAAGCTAAATCCCTTCCATAATAACTAGAATTCGTTAATTATACACTTTATTTAAATAAAATAACACGTAGGAAAGCAAATGGTTGCTGAGTGTAAATGTAATATACTCACAAAGTGTTTTCCTTGACAAATGACCAGTTCTGGCTATAATATAACCATAACAAAATAAAGGAAAGACTGCGAAGAGGAAGAGTAAGCAGCGAAACGATGGACAGAGAGCCAGGGTAAGGTGTGAGCCTGGTACGTACGCCGCCGTTGAATGGACCTCGGAGTTGCAGGGCGAACAGCATTCGCTAAGTAGCCTGCGCCGGATTTGCCTCCGTTATCCAGGCATCATCATGCAGATGGAAATTCATCTAAGTGATTGACTCGAGTGAGGCTGGCTCATTTTTCCCGTCGCATCACCGGCGGGTTTTTTTGTTAAAGAGCCATTGTCTAAGCGGGGTGGCACCGCGGGAGCATAATTTGCCCTCGTCCCGGATTTGGGATGAGGGCTTTTTATTTTAACTTTGCGTATAAATCTAAGTATATTTTTCTAGGAGGATATTATGACTGAACAGACTCGTTATTTATTATCAGAAGCGGACATGCCGAAAGCCTGGTACAACATCAACGCAGATTTACCCGGAGAACCACCAGCGGTTTTGCATCCCGTCACCCATCAGCCGGTTACACCGGATGATCTCTCTGTGCTCTTCCCGCTCGATTTAATCATGCAAGAAGTAAGCACGGAACGTTTTATCGAAATCCCGGAACCCATTTTGGAAATCTATCGCCAATACCGTCCCTCTCCATTACATCGCGCCCGACGGTTGGAAAAAGCTCTCGATACGCCCGCCCACATTTATTACAAGAACGAAAGCGTATCCCCTGCGGGAAGCCATAAATTGAACACGGCGATTGCGCAGGCGTTTTACAACAAAATTGCTTGAGTATACGAGATTACTACGTTACCCGGCGCAGGACAGTGGGTATCTGCCCTGGCAATTGCGTGTTCCTATTTTGGAATGGACCTGGAAGTCTACATGGTCCGAGTCTCTTACGATCAAAAACCATACCGGCGTTACATGATGGAGACGTATAACGCTCACGTGTACGCCAGTCCATCGAACCGTACGGAATATGGACGCAAAGTCTTGCAAGAGACGCCCGACAGCAGCGGTTCGCTTGGAATTGCCATCTCGGAGGCTGTCGAAGTGGCTGCCACGTCCAACGGAAAGAAAAAATACAGCCTCGGTTCAGTGTTAGGGCACGTACTAATGCACCAGACCATCATCGGCGAAGAAGCCATCATCCAGATGGAAATGGCAGACGAGTACCCGGACGTGGTCATCGGTTGCGTGGGCGGCGGCTCCAATTACGCCGGCATTGCATTCCCCTTCCTGCGCAAGAACATCAAGGAAGGACAGAAAGCCCGTTTCATCGCCGTAGAGCCGGCAGCTACACCATCTTTGACCAAAGGTCTTTACGCCTACGATTACGGCGACACAGCCGGTATGGCGCCCATCGTCAAGATGCACACCCTAGGACACAGTTTCGTCCCTGCTCCCATTCACGCCGGTGGTCTGCGCTATCACGGCATGGCACCCAATTTATGCCGCACGGTTGATTTAGGGTACATGAAGGCTGTAGCCGTGCCGCAGGTCGCCACGTTTGATGCAGCAGTGCTCTTTGCCCGCAGCGAAGGCATTTTGCCCGCCCCAGAGTCAGCCCACGCCATCCGTGTCGCCATTGACGAAGCCTTAGACGCCCAAGTAAAAGGTGAAGACCGTGGCGTACGCTTCAACCGCAGCGGCCACGGGCACTTTGACCTGTATTCTTACGAACAGTATTTGAGCGGTAAGCTACGCGATTATGAACTGCCGCAGGAAATAATCACCAAGAATTTAGCCAACTTGCCTAAAGTGGCATACGCCTAATTTCTCCGTATGGCTGGCGGTGCGGCGCACCGCCAGCCTTTTCTCGCTCCATATAGGCTACCGCTAATCCTGGCGTGCTCAACTGGCATACCCTTCGTGATGCCTCATCCACTCCCCCGTCGTTTAGAAATAAAATCACACCGCAAGACCCAAAGCAAACAAAGCTATTCCTTTGTACCCTGCCCATGCTTCATAGTTAATTTATGTATGAATCCCGAAAACCATTTTGACGAATGATGTGCACCCATCTTTCATTCCCTGCCTTGGAACGCCCAGGTCAGCCATTGTACTTCTGCCCACCCGTCTTGCAGCGCCAGGGCAGCGCAATACGTCCTTGGCAACTCCACCAGGCTGGCAGCCTGCCAACCGGACGCGACGCAGGATTGCCCGTCTATGTGCAGCAATCTCACCTTACCATCCCCCTCCACCTCCACTTCAACGCGTCGTGCCTCCATTCCCAATCCCTCTCCAATCCCCTTTAAAACGGCTTCTTTACAGCACCACGCCTGGAAAAAGGCTTGCAGCCGTTCATGTGCAGCCAACCGATACACTGCCTCCCTTTCCGCAACCGTGAAGTGCTGGCGCAGGATGCCATCCATTTCAGGCACGGCGTGGATTTCCTCAATATCTACCCCAACACCCTTATCACGCCGGACGGCGACGAGAGACAAACCGGCGCTGTGCGACACGCTGAATTGAACCGCCGTAGATTGATAAACCTCATCTAAAAAGGGTTTTCCCCGCGGCGAGTAGCGAAAACAAATTGCAGCCGGAGTCACGGCAGGATAATCTTGGCACAGGACGGTAGCCAAAATCTGGCGTAGCGCGCCGCGCGTAACGATGAAAGCCCGGGTATCTTTAGGAAAGCGATACCTGTCTGCGCGCTCTTTTTCGTCCACAGACAGACTGCGGCGCAGCGCAGCGACGACGTGATCAGCCTGGTCGTGCGCGACCATCCAGATTTCAACCGGCGCTGTTTCGTCCATAGAATGGTTCGTGAAACGTTACGGCAGTAAAAAGAAAGCCACCCCTAAAATAACATACACCGCCAGCAATTCTGCTCCTTCCAGCCAGTTGGATTCGCCATCCGCAGAGACCAGGGCAGTGATTAATATACCAGCGATCAGGGCTAGCAGCTCAAATTGGTTGAAGATGAGTTGCAAAGGATGCCCCAAAAACAGGGAGAGAAACACCAGAACAGGAGCCACGAACAGGGCAATTTGCAAGCTGGAGGAAATGGCAATCTCCACACTCAATTCAATCTGGTTGCGCATCGCTACGGTAACCGCCACCAGATGCTCGGCGACGTTGCCGATGATAGGGATGAGAATGATGCCGAGGAAAAATTCGGAGACGCCCAAGCTGGCAACCACCGGCTCTACCGCGCCGACCAGCATTTCACTGAGCACGACCACCCCCAGGGTGGAGAGTGCGAGCACGCCCACCGATTTACGCACCGTCCAGTGCGCGGCTGCCCCTACGGCTTCGCTGGGCTTGTGGCTGATGGGAGAGGCTTTATTCATCTGGAAGCTGAACAGCAGGGCAAGGGCATAGAGCAAAATCATCACACCCGCCACCGCCAGGCTGAAGGCTTCCACGCGCACGCTGGTTTCAGCCCCCATAAAGTGGCTGAGCACCGACGGGATGAGCAAGGCTAACACCGCCAGAATGAGCAGAATGGCATTCCGGCTGGCAGTGCGCTGGTGAAAGGTTTGTATCCCGTTGCGAATGCCACCCAGCAAAAACGCCATGCCCATCACCAGTAACAGATTGCCCAAGATCGAACCGGTGATGGAAGCCTTGACCAGTTCCAGCAGCCCCTCGCGAATGGCGATGATGGTGATGATGAGTTCGGCGGCGTTGCCGAGGGTGGCGTTCAGCAGCCCGCCGATGCGCGCTCCTGTGTGCACCGCCAGCGCTTCCGTGGCTTCTCCCAGGTAACCTGCCAGGGGAATTAAACCAACCGCGGAGAGGGTAAACACCCACAATTCACCCCAATGGCTGGCTTCCGCCAGCACTGCCAAAGGCAGAACCAGCAGAAGCAGGGAGATTGGTTTTCGGCGAATATACTTAATCAATTTCATCGTCGTGTAATTGTAATCCATTCGCCCGAAATTGGGTAGCCGTGAAATGTGTTATAATATCAAAAGAATGACGTCTCCTGTTTTACTCAACAACCGTTACCGCTTGGAAGGACGCCTGGGGTCAGGCGGAATGGCGGTGGTTTACCGCGCCCACGACCTGATGCTTGAACGCACGGTGGCGGTTAAGGTTTTACGCAAAGACTTTTCTACCAATTTCGCCTTTCGCGATCGCTTCCACCAGGAAGCCAAAGCAGCAGCCAACCTGTCTCATCCCAACATCGTCATGGTACACGACTATGGCTTGGCAAGCGGGTATCCGTTCATCGTCATGGAATACGTCCCGGGGACGGATTTAAAACAAATCCTGCAACACCGCGGCAATTTCAGCGTGCGTGAGACTCTGGACTTGATGATTCAAGCGTGCGCCGGTCTCGGCTACGCCCATCGCGCCGGCTTGGTGCATTGTGATATCAAACCGCATAACATGCTCATCACACCCGACCAGCGCCTGAAAATCACCGATTTTGGTATCGCCCGCGCCCTGGCTTCCATCCGCCCAGACGAGCGCGCCGAATTCGTCTGGGGTTCTCCGCTCTACTTCTCCCCCGAGCAAGCCGCCGGTGGCGCGCCGTTGCCCGCCTCAGACGTATACTCCCTCGGTGTGGTGATGTACGAGATGTTGACCGGCAGGCTGCCTTTCCAGGGTGATTCGGCGACCGTCCTTTCACACTTACACCAGGTTTCGGCTGTGCCTTCCCCGCGCAGCCTGAACAGCGACATCCCTCCTGTGCTGGAAGAGGTCATGCTGAAGGTGCTTGCTAAAGAACCGGTGGCGCGCTACCGCACCGCCGATCAACTCGGGCACATTCTCGTACCCATCCGCCGCTCATTGAGCCTGCCCGCGCCAGGCGGAATTTCTGTACCACCCGTCCTCGACGAAGAAGCCGCCGCAACTGTCCAGAGACGTGTCCCAACTCCTGCCTCCGTTGAGGATCAGGAAATTGAAGAGCAAGAGAATGTCCTGGATCTGGCAACCGTGTTGTTAGGATTGCTGGCTCTCATCGCGGTTGGCGGGCTGGTTCCATTTTGGATGTGGGTTTATTTTCGTTGAAAACTATAATTTCTTGATAAAGGTTGATTCCGTTTTATGAATAATCGTTACATCATTTCTTCTTCCATATTGTCCGCCGATTTTGCACGCCTGGGAGAACAAATATCCGCCGTGCAGGCGGCTGGCGTGGACTGGGTTCACGTGGACGTGATAGATGGGCATTTTGCGCCAAACATTACTATGGGACCGTTTATTGTGGAAGCGTGCCGCAGAATCACTTCCATGCCACTGGACGTGCATTTGATGATAGAAAAGCCGGAGCGCTATCTCAAGGCTTTTGCAGACGCCGGCGCAACGTATTTAACCGTGCACGTCGAAACCTGCCCGCACCTTTACCGCACCTTGGAAGAGATTCGCCAGTTAGGCTGTAAAGCTGGCGTTACGCTAAATCCAGGCACACCAGCCGCCGCCATACGCGCAGTTTTACACCTCGTGGACATGGTCTTGGTGATGACGGTCAACCCCGGTTTTTCCGGACAGAAATTTATTTCTCAACAAGTAGCTAAGATCGCTGAGATTCGGAGCATGTTGGATGAAGTCAATCCACAAGCGATAATTGAGGTGGATGGGGGAATTACAACAGAGACATTGCCATTAGCGTTAAACGCTGGTGCCCAGGTATTTGTGGTCGCTACGGCAATTTTTAAACACCCAAACGGCATACCGGCTGCAGTACAGGCGCTGCGTGCCAGTATGCGTTCAGGACGGGAGGGGTAATAAATACAAAAACACTAACTTTCGGAGACTTTCGTAAGAGTACGGATGCAGCGTGTGCACAAAGTCTTGCGTACTTTCCTGCCGCTAACGAAAACGGTAACTTTCTGCAGGTTGGCTTTGAAATCTCTAAGGGTTGCCTTTTTCGACCAGGGACGGTTACGTCCAAACGTGGTGTGTTTTCCGCAATTTTCACATTTTGCCATGATATTGTATCCTTCCTAAAAGAATCTTTGATAAGATAATTACACGAAGGTTAAGTTTACCACAAACCGCAACGAATTTCAAGGATAGTTGTTAATACCTTTATAGAGGAAAATATGACAGAAGATGAAAATCCCCTAGGAAGTGTTTTAGTTTCACAACGGGCAATTGCGACGATTGCCTGGCACGCAGCGTTGGAATCCTACGGCGTGGTGGGGTTGGCGCCCAAAAATTTTGCCGATGGTCTTGCGAACATCCTCGTCAAAGACCCCACAATGGGTGTGGACGTTCATTACGACGGAAAGAAAATTGATATAGATTTGCATATTATCATTGAATACGGAACGCGCATTAAATCTGTGGCTGGAAGCGTGGCGAGCACCGTGCGTTTCCAGGTAGAAAAGGCGCTCGGTTTACCTGTGCACGCCGTGAACGTCCACGTGCGCGGATTACGCGTAAGTGATCCGGATTGATCTTGCATGAGCAAAAAAGGAACAGGCGCAAGATCTTTCCTTTTTTATTCGCGATTTGATTTTATTGATTAAGTGATCCTTTTTATTGAAAAGTAATTATTCTTATGGCAATTAATGTAATAGATGGACAAGAATTAAAACTCCTCATAGAAGCGGCATTGAATTGGCTGCGCACAAACCAGCAAACGGTGAACTCGTATAACGTCTTTCCTGTTCCAGATGGTGACACGGGTACGAATATGGTGCTTACCTTGCAATCGGCTTACGATGAAGTGAAAAACTCAGCCGAGAAGAACGCCGGCAGAATGGCACAGGCGGTCGCACATGGCGCGCTGATGGGTGCGCGCGGTAATTCTGGTGTCATCCTTTCGCAAATATTGCGCGGTTTTGCGCGCGCCCTGGACGATACAGAAACGTTGGATGCACACAGGCTGGTACGCGCCCTGGCTATGGCGCGCGATACCGCCTATAAAGGCGTCGTTCGTCCCGTGGAAGGCACCATTCTCACAGTTACCAAAGATATTGCCTTGGCGGCAGAAGCGGCGTATAAGGAAAACGGAGCGGACTATTCAGCCAACATGGGTAAACTTTTAGAGCGCGTGGTTGAGGCAGCGGACGCTTCCGTACAACATACACCTGAATTGTTGCCGGTCCTGAAACAAGCCGGCGTGGTAGATTCCGGCGGAAAAGGCTTGTTCTTTATTTTGGAAGGCATGTTGCGTCATACGAAAGGGCTTGCGCTGGACGCTACTGCCGTTGTACAGCCTCTGACCGCTATGCAAATGGACGAGCATTTAATGGATATGGTCGAAGACGGTCAAGATTATGAAGTAGTTTTGGATTTCCGTCCCAATGCGCCCCTGGAATTGGAGCCATTTTATGCACACCTGGAGCAAATTGGCACCTCCATTCAGCTTGGCGAAGGGGACGGTATATATCGCCTGCACATCCACGTGCCGGAGGAGAAACGTTACGTTCCTATTGACTACGCCATGTCTCTGGGGAACGTTACCAAGATAACAATTGAAAATTTACAGGCGCAGATGAGCGAAATCAAGGGCGAAAACGATCGTTCCAGCTTTAGCAAATTGACCACCATGATCGAACCAGGGCAAACCGCGGTTGTGGCAGTCGCCCCTGGGGCAGGCATTGGACGTGTCTTTGCCAGTCTGGGTGTGAACGCCGTCGTGGAAGGCGGGCAAACCATGAACCCCAGCACCCAGGAAATCCTGGGCGCAATTGACAGCCTGCCGACGGATAAAGTCATTATCCTGCCAAACAATAAAAATGTCATCTTAGCCGCCCAAACGGCTGCCGGGCTTACCGTGAAGAACGTCGCTGTGATCCCTTCGCGCTCGGTGCCGCAGGGCTTGACGGCTATGCTGCATTGGAACCCAGACGAAGACTTTGACAATCTTAAAAATCAAATGACCGACGCCCTGGCGGAAGTACAAACCGGTGAGATAACCTCCGCCACGCGCAGTGTGGAAATCAACGGCTTAAACGTCGAAGAAGGGCAGCTCATAGGGTTACATAATGGGGAACTGGTCGTCTCTTCGCTGGATTTGCAAGACGCCTGTCTGAAATTGCTGGAAGCCATGCAAGTGCAGCAATATGAATTAATTACGTTATTTTATGGCGCAAACGTCAGCAAACAGCAGGCATATCAGGTGGCGGATGCCATCCGGGCTGCTTTTCCCCAGCAAGATGTCGAAGTTCAAGACGGCGGGCAGCCACATTACCAATTTATTATCGGAGTGGAATAGGATTTAATCCTACCGCGTAATTCTTCGTCTGGATTACATATTCTTGACGAATTTTTCGCAATACAGGTGATATACGAAATGGATAAAAAACGCATCGCAATTGTAACCGACAGTACTTCAGATTTGCCTGCCAGCCTGGCAAACGAGAACAACATCTCGATTGTGCCCATCACAGTCGTTGTGGACGGACAATCTATGGACGACGGCGACAGTGAAGGGTCGAGCACGAAACGCATCGTGCGCGAACAGTTTTACGCCCAAATGCCAGAAATGAAGGTTTTTCCGACCACGGCTGCACCGGCGCCCATAATTTTTCAGCGCATCTACGAACGCTTGTTTGATCAGGGATACGAGTACATCGTAAGCATCATCCTTTCCAGTGAGTTGAGCGCAACGTATAACAGCGCCCTCATGGCGGCTGAACCTTTTGGAAAGCGCTTGCACGTGATGGACTCGCGCCAGGTCTCGATGGGCTTGGGCTTTGAGGTGTTGGAGGCGGTAGACCTTTTCACGCAACTGGAGCAAGAACACCCACAAGCCGACCTCTCGGATTTGATCCCTGCCAAACTGGCAGAGCTAAAACAGACCTTGAGCCGCTTGCGCGTCGTGGCGCTGCTGGATACGATGGAATACTTGCGCCGCAGCGGGCGGGTTTCCTGGGCGCAGGCTGCGCTGGGCGGGCTGCTCGACGTCAAACTCATCGTAGGCGTTCAGGATGGAAAAGTCAACCGCCTGGCACAGGCGCGCAAACGCCGGAATGGAATAGAGCGGGTGCTGGAACAGGTGCACAGCATGGGCAAACTGAAGCGCCTGGGAATTATGCACACCGGCGTAGAAGGGGATGAAATCCGTCAGATGTTAGACGAATTTTCCCCGCAACTGGAAACGCGCCCCCAGTCAACCCAACCGGCGCTGCCTTTGATTGACTGGATCACTCCTGTGGTGGGCGCACACATAGGCACAAACGCCCTGGCGATTGCCGCCCTGGCTTGGGATGAATTCAGCTCCTGACCTGTAATGTGGCTTTCAAGTGTGCGATTAATTCGTATATAGAATAAAACTCTTCCACGCCGCTGCTTTCAGCGCCGCTGCTTTCAGCGCCGCTGCTTTCAGCGCCATTTCCTTCAGAAACGCGCCAGCGGCGTTCCCCGTTGCCGTTGAGCACTTCCACCTGGGTGGGATAGAAATCGTTCCCTTTTCCCGTGCGCCGGGAGATGCGGAAACCTTCGCGTTGCAAAGCGCGCAAAGTCCACAATGCGCTCAGCCCGTGCCCAACCAGATGAATTTCAGGTCCGGCGATGGTGGGTGGCAGAAAAGCGCCGCTGCGGCGGTCAAAGATGGCGGAGGTTTGCTGCACGGACGTGTGAGTGAAGGCTGCTTCCAGCCTGCCGTTCAACACCAGGTCTTCTGGCGCGCCCATCGCCAGCGCTGCGGCGGACGGAGTGCGCGCCAACACCCAGAGCGTGTCGGCGCTGCGCAGTGCCAGGTCAAGGTCGTGCGTGGAGAGTAAAATTGCTTTCCCTTCTTCTCGCGCCAGGCTCTTGAGCGTGTGCATGATTTCCACCCGGTGGGGCAGATCGAGAAATGCGGTCGGCTCATCCAGGATGATGATTTCTGCTTGCTGGGCTAAAGCACGCGCGATCATCACTTTTTGGCGTTCACCGTCGCTGAGTTGGTGTAGGTTGCGCCCTGCCAGAGCAGCAGCGCCAACTGCCTGCAACGCCCATCGCACCACAGTCTCGTCTGTTTTGCTCAACCTGCCGCTCCAATCCGTATAAGGGTAGCGTCCTAACCCTGCCAGGTCAAAAGCAGTTAAAGCCTCGCTTTCCACGCGCTCCGTGAGAACAATACTGATACGCCTGGCGAGACTGCGCCCATCCAGGTTGGTTAATTCCACCCAATTCCCGTCAGGAGCGTTCTTAAGCAGGATGTGCCCATGGAGAGGATTTTGCAATCCAGCCAGGGTACGCAGAAGAGTGGATTTTCCAGCTCCGTTTGCGCCCACCAGACACACCATCTCGCCGCGCCGTAATGGGACGGATAGTCCGCTGGCGAGAACGTGCTCCTTTCTCCCTCGAACCGCATATCCAATCGTCAAGTCTTCGCTGCGCAATAAGACGTCGTTCATGGCAATCCCGCGCCTTTCCATTGATGTTGCCGTAACAACACCCAAATGACCACCGGCGCGCCGAGCAGAGCCGTAACCGCGTTGAGAGGCAAAACAGCGCTGCCAGGTAACTGCGACACCCAATCTGCCAGCAAGGCGAGGATAGCCCCTAGCACACATACGGCGGGAATGAGCCTGCGATGATTGGAAGTGCGCAAGATGCCGCGGCAGAGATGCGGCACGGCTAAACCGAGGAAGGCGACCGGACCGCAAAAAGCAGTAACCACGCCAGCAAGCAGGGATGTGCTGAATAAAATCCACAGCCGCGCCCGGCGGGTATGCAATCCCATGCTGCGCGCGTAGGTTTCACCCAACAAAAAGGCATCAAGCGGCTTGGCAAGCGCAAAAGCAGCTGCCAAGCCTGTCAGCAAGACCGGTGCCATAACCTTCATCTCCGACCAGGTTACTCCCCCAAAACTGCCAAACGACCAGGCAAGGTAGGCTTGCACGCGTTCTGGAATGCTGAAATAAAACAACAGGCTAACCAGTGCGCCGGTGATGTAGCTAAACATAATGCCAAGAATGAGAAGTTGTAACACACTGCGTCCGCGCCGCGCCACGGATAAAATTACGCCCAGAGAAAGCGCCGCGCCGATGCTGGCTGCTGCGGCGACGCTTAAATCACCGCTCAAATCCAACCCAGCCAACAGAAAAGAACCGCTGGTGCCCACGTTGAGCAGCAGCAAAGCCACGCCCAGGCTGGCGCCTGAACTCACCCCCAGAATGTACGGGTCGGCGAGGGAGTTACGAAACAGGGTCTGCATTTGCAAGCCGCTCACAGACAGCGCACAGCCTGCCAACACCGCCGTAAGCGCCTTGGGCAGGCGAAAATCGAGCAAGATAATCCCCCACGCCGGGCGGGCAGCCTCCTGTCCGCTTAAGATTCTCAGCACCTCCTGCACTGGAATGTGCACCGCGCCGAAGGTGAGGCTGAGCAGAAAGCAAATCACCAGCAACGCGCTCAAGCCAGGCATAAGCCAGATGGCTCTCCCGCCGCCTTCGTCCGGCGCGGGCGTCTGCTGTGCTGGGGGAAAAGGTAAACGACTCATTGTGTGAAAGATTCCACCTGGCGGTAATAATAGAGGCTGTGTTGCGGGAGGAGGTCTGGATGGAATATTTTGATTAAGTCCGCCAGAATGACATCCGGGTTGGCAGTGCCGCCCTCAAAAAAATCGTTGCCGCCGCTGCTGCTGAGACGGGCATTGTTGTTATAGATGCGCCCGTTTTGAAACGCAGAAAATCTTCCATAACGCTCGTCCTCTTGAAGCAGCGCCTTCGCGCTGCTTGTATAGTCGCTCAGAATCCAGTACTGGGCATCAGCGGCGCGCTCCAGCACCTGTTCGAAACTCATCATAATGGTAGCGCTAGAGGAGTCGTCTGCCCACAGGTAATCTGCTCCGGCGTCTGCGAGCAGGCGCGCCATATAACTCTGCCCGCCAGCCATGTACCAGGTGCCCTGGTATTCAGCGTTAAGGAAAACACTGGGTTTATTTTCCACTTTGGCTGCCAGAGCGCGCAAGCGTTGATACGTTTCGGCGCGCCCGGCAAACTCCTGTTCTAAAACGGCTTCTTTATTCAAGAATAATGCAATGAATTTACCCCACTCCGCCCTGCCTAAAGGAGAGGGTTCGGCGTGCTCGGCGGCTAACGCTACTTTCAAGTTGGCTTTGACCAGTTTGGGAAAGGCGTCGTAATCCGGAACGCCGGAATTATACGCCAGCACCAGGTCGGGCTGCAAATCCAGCGCCTTCTCCACATTCACCCCCGAACCGGCTCCCACAATTGCTATCTTACCTTCTTCAACCCTTTGCCTCACAATGGGATTGCTAACAAAAGCGGCGTCATCTATGCCAATAATTTTATCCAGCGCCCCCGCCTGCTCCAGAAACGGCAGATATGTAGTGGACATGACGAGCAAGGATTTCACCGGAACGGTGTATATCTCTTTCTCGTCAAAGCCTGGCGGGGTAGGCGTACCGCATTGCACCAGGACGTAACGCAGGCTTTTCTGTCCCGCCTGGGTAACAGTTACAACTTTATAGTTGCGCTGATATTCCACCTGAAAACCGGACGCATATTCCAGGTGCGCTTTTTGGGGAAAATAATCCACGTCAGGGGAATAAACCTGCACGCACTGGTCGGTGAGATTACCTGCGCTCGCTGCCTCAGCGCCCGTTGCCTCTGCGCTCGCTGCCTCTGCTGGCGCGGCTTCAGATTGCGCTGCGGCGGGTGCAGCGGGTTGAGCAGGTTGTGGAACGCAACCCGCTATCCCCAGCGCCATCACCAGCACAAACACGTTGCAGCATTGTATCCATCGAAAATTCATCTTGTAAGTGTCCGTCCTTTCCTTGTCAATCAAAAAACCCAGCTTGTGGACAAGTTGGGTTTTTTCGGGCGATGGGATTGAGCAGCGCTTTCCCTCCTTGTCGCGAGAAGGGGTAGAGCAAAACAACGAGACAGGCTGCCTGGCTTCCGCGGCTGTATAGTACAGCTCTCTTGCGGTTACAGTTGCGGCACAGCACTGGACTTGCACCAGTTTTCGCCATTACACCCTGGCATCCGGGCTTACGGGTTGCCTCGTGTGGGTCTTACCTTTTATTCTTTTGTTAAGAGAAATTATACCACAATTGAGTATGCCCTGTCTGACGCGTGCAGCCAGGATACCTCGCCCTTCCCAAAATCATCGTCTGCCGTCCGTCTATCATGCACTCGCCATAGGATAATTTCCACAATTCATTTTGTACAGCATTCTTTCCCTTAAAATGTCTGGCTGGTTGACTCCTTGCTTGTGGAATATTATAATTACTTACAGTTGCATATCCTGTCACTAGTCATAACGGAGTCAAATTTGATCAAGATCATCACAGATAGCACCTGCGATATTCCCGATTCCCTTGTGGAACAATACGGAATTACCATCGTCCCTCATATTGTCATCTGGGGAGAAGAACAATATCGAGACCGGGTTGATCTGCAACCAGACGAATTCTACCGGCGTTTGGCTGTAGACTCTCAGCGTCCCACCTCCTCCCAGGCTGGAATCCCCGACTTTCAGCAAGCCTACGAAAAAGCTGCCAGCCAGGGAGCCACCGAGATCATCGTCCTAACCGTCAGCAGCGCCATGAGCGGCGCCTATCAAATGGCTTTGAGCGCTGCTAAAATGGTAAAATTCCCAGTCCACGTTATCGATTCAAAAGGACCAACCATGAGTCTGGGCTGGCAGGCACTAGCCGCAGCGCGCGCCTACGCCGCCGGTGCAGACGTAAACGGTATTATTGACCGTGTTGAGCAGGTGCGTAAAAAGCTGGTGCAGCTCGTGTGTATGAACACGTTGGAATACCTCCAAAAAGGGGGTCGCATCGGAGATGCGGTTAAATGGGTGGGCAGCCTCTTGCAGGTAAAACCGCTCGTTTCTATCAATCACCAAACCGGAAGGGTTGAGCCGGTGAGCCTCTCCAGAACGCGCAAATCCGTCATTGAAACAATGTACAGCAAATTCTTCGAGTTCCTAAAAGACGGCAAAAACCTTCACGTTGCCGTCTTGCACGGCAACGACAGAGAAAAAGCCGTCGAGTTAGCCGAACGTATTCAAGCCGAATACAACCCCATCGAATTGCTCATCAACATCACCGGACCCGTACTGGGCATCAACACCGGTCCTGGGGCGCTGGCGCTGTGCGGTTACACAGAAGACTGACCCTTTCCATCGCAAAACCCCTCTGGAAGCGCTTTGCTGGCGGCTCACCTGGGCGCCTTCAGGGCATCTCTCCCCGCGCCAACTGCTTCTGGATTTCTCGCAAGGCGTCCAATAAATCCCAAATCCCGTCAACCACGTAATGCGCGCCGGCGTTATACAACGCCGTCTCCGCTTGCTCGCGTGCCTCCTCGCGCTGCTCCTCCGTCATCGCCTTCACTTCATCCTCACGCAAACCTACCAAATTACCGCTCAGAGAGAGACCCACACTCCACATTCCGGCGTTCAAACCCTCCTCAATGTCCGGCAATGTATCTCCCACTTTGACAATCGCCTCCATGGGATAAACCCCCAGTTGCATCGCATTTTGGAAGCACATCCACGGGTATGGTCTCCCGGCTGGCACTTCGTCAGGGCAAACGATACAATCGGGCACGTACCCGTATTTTGCCGCTTCAGGAGCAAGAATGTCCATCATCGCCCGCACGTAACCGGTCGTTGAACCTACCCTTATCCCTTGCGCGTGTAATTCGCCCACCACTTCCACAACGCCAGGAATAGGTTGGGCGTAATCTGCCAGCACGGACATCTGCATCGGGATAAAATTCTCAAACAAGTCTTCAACGTCCGTTTCCGTCGCCGGCGCGCCATGGACTTCTTGCCAGGCTTTTGCCACCGCAGGGCGCGCCAAAATTGTGCGCAGATGGTCTTTCTTCATCAACCCCATACCAGAACGAGCATCCTCCGCCGCGATGTTTACACCCCGGCTCGCAAACAGGCGCAAGAAAACCGCCGTCGGTGCAAAAGAACCGTAATCCACCGCCGTTCCAGCCCAATCTAATATCACTGCCTTGATCCGCCCCCGGTATAAATGTCTATAATCCATTTTTTTTTATTCCTCAACTTCGATTAAGTTCAAGTTAATATTCATTTCCCGTAACGTATCCGCGATGGCTGCCATGAGCGCCTGCACGTCGCTTTCTTCCAATCGTCCGATATGTCCAATCCGAAAACAATCTGCATGGCTGAGTTTTCCAGGGTAAATCACGTGTCCCTTTTCACTCAGACGTCTGTAAAATTCTTGAAAATCAAAATTGGGACGGTCTGGATAATAAAACGAGCTGATAATATAACCCCGCTTCTTGGCTTCAAGAAAAGGTCGGAAACCCATTTTCTGCATCGCTGCCAGGGTAATTTGATAATTGCGTTTATAACGCTCCCCGCGCCCCAAAACACCACCCTCCTCCTCCAATTCAATCAACGCCTGCCGGAAGGCTAAAATCGCGTGCGTGGGCGGCGTGAAGCGGAATTGCCCGTCCTTTTCCAATCCTTCCCATTGCGCCAACAGGTCAAGCGATAAAGTGCGCGCGAAACCGCGCGTTGCCATCAGGGCATCTTTCCGCGCCAGCACAAATGAAAACCCTGGCACACCTTCGATGTTTTTATTGGATGAGGAAATCAGATAATCAATTCCCCACCTTTTCATATCCAGCGGATATGCGCCAAAACTGCTCATCGCATCTACGATGTAACCCCGACCTTGCCTGCCCACGATCTCACCATACACGTCAATGGGATTGATAATCCCGGTCGTTGTTTCGCAATGCACAACCGCCACGTGTGTAATGCATGGATCAGCCGCCAGGGCATCTTCTAACAATTTCCCCTCAAGGGTAGAATCTTCCTCGCAGCGCAGCGCGACGCAAGGGATACGCTGCACCTCCGCCATCTTAAACATACGCTCGCCGTACGCCCCGTTGATCAGCACCAGCAATTTCCCATCCCCAGGAATCACTGAGGATATCACCGCCTCAATTCCAAACGTACCGCTGCCTTGAACCAGTACTGCGCTGTATTCATTTTCGTCTCCGCCGCCCAACACAACCAGTCTGTGCCTGATCTCACGCACAATCCCGATGAACATCTCGTCGCGCGAGCCAAGATCGCGCAGCATGGCTTGCTTTACGCTACGGCTGGTAGTCAACGGACCGGGGGTAAAAAGGGCTTTATCTTTCCAGGAAGTCAGATATTTATTTAAATTCATTGTGTTACTCATTCTCAGCGAGATTTCCAGGCTTGTGTGCGCCGCGTGATGCCATACATTATCAGGTCATACAACCAGCGCACGCCCACGCTGGTTAGAATCACCAGCACCGACATTGCTGCCGCCGCAGCCGTATCCCCGGCGTCGTCCATATTTACAATTGCAACCGAAGCCAGCTTCAAGCGCGGAGAATACAAGAAAATTACCGCAGAAACGGTAACCATGGCGTTTACAAAATAATACATCGCCATTTCCAAAACAGCCGGCAGGCTGAGCGGAACGGTTACCCTCCAAAACGTTTTATAAAACGGCACTCCCAGGGATTCGGAAACGGACTCAAATTCACGGTCTATCTGCTTCAAAGCTGTGGTAGCCGTCATAAAACTCACCGTATAAAAATGAACCACGTTCGCCAGCACCAGAATTGCCATCGTGCCGTATAAAAAGGAAAAAGGATTTGGGATCACCAGAGCGCCAATTTTCCAGCGCAAAGGATTAAAAAAGAAAATGTACGCCAGCCCAATCACCATGCCGGGTAAAGCGACCGGAATCATCGAGAAGAAATAAGCCACGGCGCGCCCCGCTTTGAAAGGCTTTAATTTATCTATCAAATAAGCAGATAAAAACGTGATGGCTGTGCCTGCCAGGGCAGAATAAAACGACATGCGCACACTGTTCCAAAACGCACCATACCCCCCGCCGCCAACGGTGGAAAAATCAAAATGTTGCAAAGTCAGGTTTAATTTATAAGGCCACAACTCCACCAGGGAAGCCAGAAAGACAGTGGCAATAACAGAAAACACCGCCAGGGTGACGAAAATACAATACGCAAACGCCGCACTATCCAACCAGCGCCGCGGTTTCGGCTGGAACGGCACCGAGCGTGCCGATAGCGACGCTGCTTGTTGCTGTTGTACGAGACGGTCTATAATAAACGCGATCACAGTAGGGATGAGTAAAAGAATACTGATCGTTGCGCCCATTTCAAAGTTTTGCTGACCGATGACCTGTTTATAAATATCCGTTGCCAGCACATTATAATTTCCACCCACCACCTTGGGAACCCCAAAATCTGTGAACACCAGCGTATATGTTACAAAAATGGCGCTCACCAATCCAAATTTCAAGCTGGGCAGGGTTACGGTAAAGAACGTGCGTAAAGGAGAAGCCTGCAAAGTCTCGCTGGCTTCATAAAGGCGCGCATCTGCCAGGCTGGCTGCCACCATTAATATCATCACCGCTTGTGGAAAGACGTACAGGAATTCTCCCAAGACTATCCCATTAAATCCATACAGGTGAATGTCCCAGCCCTGCCAGCCAAGTGTTCCAGCGAAAAGCCCGCCAAAACCGGTGGTGATCAACCCCTTCCGTCCGAAAAGGTAGACCAAGCCAATCCCGTGTGCCAACGGTGGCACGTACAAAGGCAACATGGCAGCCAGGAGAAAGAAACGCTTCCAGGGTATGCACGTGCGTGTCAGCGCATACGCGTACCCAAACGCCAGCGTTACTGCCAATCCAGTGGTTATAATGGAAACAGCCATACTGTTAGAAAAAGAAAGCGAAAGAGCAGGGGTGCTAAAATAGCGCTGGTAATTTGCCAACCCCGCCCAATTTCCGTTTCTATCCGCCAGGCTGCGTTGGATTAATGGAACAAGCGGAAAAATGATCCCCACCAAAAGCCAAATCACCACCAACAGAATCAACATACGTTGCAAATGCGTCTCAGAAACTTCCAAACCCAAAACCTTTGCAGGCGCGCTGGGCATCTTACCCGTGTTCATCACCCGCCCTTGCACACTGTACTCTTTGTCAGAAAAGGATTTTTCGCTCATACAACCGGCGTCGTGGTAGATGGATATATCCGCAGAGAATGCGGCGGGAAATAAACAGGCACTTCCATTCCTTCAAGGATTGCCTCACCGCGCCCGCTTTCTGGCGGCATGTAAGCAATCATCCTGCTGTCTTGTCCAAGCTGTAAATGCAGACGGTAGAACGGACCGATGAATTCCACTTCGTGCACGCGTGCCCGCAGCACGTTTTCTTTTTGTCCATTTTGCAACACCTGCACTTTCTCTGGGCGTATCGCCAAGGTTACCGCCTGACCGACAGCCTGTCCAAATTCTCCTTCAAGAGTCAAAGCCTGATTCCCAATTTCAATCTGCTTTGTCCCCTTTCCCGAAACAACACCTGGGATGAAATTCATCAACCCGACAAAATCTGCCACAAACGGCGTCGCTGGATGATGGTAGATATCTTCCGGCGCGCCCACCTGGACAATTTTCCCTTTCTCCATCACCACCACGCGGTCTGCCATGGTCAGGGCTTCTTCCTGGTCGTGGCTCACCATTACAGTCGTTACTCCCAGTTGGCGCTGCAAACGGGCAATTTCAATGCGCAAATTCGCCCGCACGCGCGCATCCAGGGCGGAAAGCGGTTCGTCCAGCAACAACAAATCCGGGGATATCGCCAACGCCCGCGCCAAAGCCACTCGTTGCTGCTGACCACCGCTCAGTTGCGCCGGGTAGCGTTCACCATAATCTTCTAGTCCCACCAGTTCCATCATTTCATGTACACGGGCTTTGATTTTCTCCCTGGCTTCGCGGCGGTTTTCCAACCCATAGGCGATGTTTTGGAACACGGTTAAATTGGGAAACAAGGCATACGACTGAAATACAATCCCAAAATTGCGCTTGGAGGGCGGTAAATGGGTTACCTCCCGACCAGCTTGAAGAATTTTCCCACTGGTTGGCTCCTCCAACCCGGCAATGATGCGTAGCAACGTGGTTTTTCCGCACCCGCTCGGTCCCAATAAGAAGATAAACTCCCCTTCCAAAACGTCTAAAGAGACTTGTTCCAGCGCGCGTGCGCGCTCGAACCTTTTACTGACAGATTGAATTTGCAGATACGCTTTTGTCATATCACTCCATAACGCGACATTCATGCCACCCTATCTGATAACATGAATGTCGCGGCGTTGTTTTACACAAACGCTAACGTCACACCAAGGCTGCGGGATGACCTTTAAAAATACGTTTGTTTATTTCGGTTCCGATTTTGCGTCGTAACGCTTCAACCAATCAGCCAAAATCGCTTCCCGATTTGCAGCCGCCCAGTTGAAATCGTTCTTCGCCAATTGAGCTATGGGATCCGCAGGATATCCTTCAGGAATAGCTACGCTGGTTTTCGCCGCCGTTATAGGGTAGCTTTCGGCATACTTGACCATAATCTCGTCGCTGATCGCCCAATCCAGAAAAGTGCGCGCCGCAGGATTGATCTTTTCCTTTTTCACCAGCGCGTTGGCTTCAATGTCCCAGCCAGAGCCTTCCGTGGGGAAGACGGGTTCCACAGGCTGTCCTTCTGCTTTCTGTTTAATGGCGCGGTAGTCAAACGAAATACCGATCACCGTTTCCCCGGCGCCAGCCATCTTGCACGGCTTAGAGCCAGAATGGGTATACACGCCAATATTGTCGTGCAAAGCGTCCAGGTATTTCCAACCGTTCTCTTCGCCTTTCATTTGCAAGATAGCCGAGACGGAAAGATACCCAGTGCCGGAAGAATTGGGGTTGGGCATAGAGATGAAACCCTTGTATACCGGATTCACCAGGTCGTCCCAAGATTTTGGCATGGGCAGACCCTTGGCTTCCAGTTCCACCGTGTTCACACAAAAAGCCGAGAACCACGCGTCGATTCCCACCCAGTGAGGGGGATTATTAGAATCACGGAAATTGGGGCGGATCTTATCCAGTCCGGCGGGCGCATACGGCTCGAGCATCTTTTGCTGGTCAGCCACCAGCAAGCTGGATGCCGCCAAACCCCACACCACGTCAGCCTGCGGGTTATCTTTTTCAGCCAGCAGCTTCGCAGTTACGATACCAGTTGAATCGCGCACGATGTTGACTTTGATGTCAGGGTATTTCGCATTGAACACGGGCAGGTACACAGAAATCTGATCATCTTCCAGCGCCGTATAAACGGTAATTTCGCCAGACGTGCCTTTTTCTGCTGCAGCCGGAGCGCACCCAACCAGTATACTAACCAGCAGGACAACCACAATGGCTATTAATACAATCTTCTTATTCATTCCTTAATCCTCCAGAAAATATTTCCTACAATTTAGATAGTAAAACAAACCTCTGTAATTGTATAAATGAATTGTTAAGCTGTTTCACAACTCTTGTTAAAAGCTGATTAATAGCCGGTTAATACTGCTCGCGCTTCGTGTCGTAAACTTACCATTCAATCCCTTGTTATTGTTTTTTTCCATGTTAAACATGTAAATAAAGACCACAATCATAATCTTCCATTAAACATCCATTAAACGAAATTTAACCAAACTAAGCCTGTTTGTTAATCTCATCAACATATACTATTCGCCGGAATGAATTGCTTACAATCCAACCAAAATTACTTATGGAGGAAATTATGAAGACTGTCCATCTACAACATAAACAATCGTTTATATTGATGAGCCTGCTCATCGTCCTGGCTCTCTTAGCCGGGGTATTCTCTGCCAACGTATCTACCGTCAGCGCCAATTCGTCCACGTTCTCCGCTGAACCAGCCCGCGCTGGCGCAGATGCTGCTAAAGCAAAATACGTTTTCCTGTTCATTGGCGATGGCATGGGCGTCGCCCAGCGCAACGCTGCCGAACTCTATCTAGCCGCCTCGCAAAACGCCAAAAGCCGCCCCGAAGAAACCCGCCTGACCATGAACACCTTCCCGGCGCAGGGCATGACGACCACCTACGACCTGTCCTCAATCATCACTGATTCTGCCTCCGCCGGAACCGCCTTGGCAACCGGGAACAAAACCATCTCCGGCACGATCAATATGGACCCGGAATTCAAAGTGAAGTACACCACCATCGCCGAAACCGCCAAGAAAAAAGATTGGAAAATTGGCATCGTCTCTTCCGTTTCTATTGACCACGCCACGCCTGCCTCCTTCTACGCACATCAGAATTCCCGCAAAAACTATTACGACATCGCCGTCGAACTGACCGCCAGCAATTTTGATTATTTCGCCGGAGGCGGCTTCTTAGAGCCGACCGGTGGGAAAGATAAGGAAGGCAAGGAAAAGAATCTACCCGAAATCATCGAAATTGCCAAGAAAGCCGGCTACACTTACGTCAACACCCGCGCCGATTTCGATAAATTAGCCGCTGGCGCCGGCAAGACCATCGTGGTCAATCCTGCCCTGCGCGATGAAAAATCCATGAATTACGCAATGGACATGGGCAAAGACGACATTTCCCTGGCAGAACTCACCAAGAAAGGCATCGAACTGCTCGATAACAAGACCGGTTTCTTTATGATGGTAGAAGGCGGAAAAATAGACTGGTCCTGCCACGCTAATGACGCTGCCGCTTCGATCAAAGACACCCTGGCGCTCGATGAAGCCATCGCCGTCGCCGTTGATTTCTATAAAAAACACCAGAACGAAACCGTCATCATCGTTACCGGTGATCACGAAACGGGCGGTTTGACCATCGGTTTCGCCGGCACTGGTTACTCCAACTACATCAACAACATCTCTGCCCAAAAAGGCTCTTACGTCGCCTTCAACGAATTGCTGAAGAAATACCAGGAAAGCCACCCTGCTGACAAAGCTAAATTTGAAGACGTCATCCCGCTCATCCAGGAAAACTTCGGTCTCTCCATCGTTTCAGCGGATGAATACAAAGCCCTTTCCGAAACCATCGCAAAAGGCAAAGCCAAGGAAGCCACCGACGCCGATAAAGCCGCCGGTAAAGAAGCCGCCGCAAAAATGCTGATGACAATCAGTCCTGAAGAACGCGCCGTCATCGAAGACGCCTTCAAAGCTTCCATGATGGACAAAGACACCCGCGCCAAGATTTCTAACGTCAGCCTGCTCTACGGCGGTTACGAACCTTTGACGGTCAAACTCACCACCATCCTGAACAACAAAGCTGGCTTGGGTTGGACGTCATACTCTCACACCGGCGTTCCCGTAATGACTTCTGCCATCGGCGACGGCGCTGAATCCTTCAACGGCTATAACGACAACACCGATATCTATACGAAAATGATGACCATCGCCGGTCTGTAATTCATTCAATAAAACTCCCATCCTGAATATCCATCTCAGTTCCTTCCTCTCTCTCATCATAACTTTGATGGGGGAGAGGAACTTAATTACTGAACCTGATAGAAAAAGGAATTTTACAATGAAATCATATCACTCTCTTACCCCAGGCTCTATCGCCTACGTTGTCATTGTCCTTCTTGCCTGCGTCGCCCTACTGCTTGCACCGGACATGTTTAAAACCCCCTACACGGATAACACCCAGCGCCCGCTGGCGCGCATCCTCTCGGCTGATAACTCGCGCGTCATCCAATCTGGCTTCATCAAAACCGGCACACAAAACCTGCGCGCCCTCGTCCTCGACGGACCCTTTAAAGGACAGGAAATTGACGCCTGGAACCTCTTGCAGGGCAGTTTTGAAATGGATAAAATATTCAGTCCAGGCGACGAAGTAATCCTGGCGCTTAATACAGACGAAGATAATAACATCGCCAACGCCCAAGCTTCCGATTTCTATCGTGGCAGCATCGAACTCATTCTCTTTGCTGTTTTTGCCCTGATGCTGATCCTCTACGCTGGCTGGACTGGAGTCAAGGCGCTGGTATCTTTTGTGTTTGCCATCCTCCTCATTTGGAGAATCCTAATTCCATCCTTCTTATTAGGTTGGGACCCCATCCTGGTTTCCCTCGCCATGTTGACCCTGGTAGCCATCGTTACTATGACCCTCATCGTGGGGATGTCAGACACGGCTTTGGTGGCAATTTTGGGCACTTTTGCCGGCATCGCCCTCACCTGCATCCTGGCTGTTTTCTTGTTCCCCAAATTCCAGTTGAGCGGTGCAGTCTTGCAATGGTCCGAAACGATCTTACACTCCGGTTTTTCCGAGTTAAACCTGGATCACCTGTTTATCGCCGCAGTGTTCATCGGTGCTTCCGGTGCAGTGATGGACCTGGCTATTGACGTTTCCGCCGCCATGCGCGAAGTCATCGGCACAAATCCCAAAATTTCCATGAAGGACTTAATTATTTCCGGTATTACCGTCGGTCGCGCCATGACAGGCACGCTGGTAACCACCCTCTTAATGGCTTACATCTCAGGAGAGTTGGGATTGATCATGGCGTTCATGGGTCGGGGCATCCAGCCGATCAACATCGTCAACACGAACCATCTCGCGGCGGAAATCATGCGCACCATCGTCGGTTGCCTCGGTCTGGTTACGGTTGCTCCCTTCACCGCCATTCTGGGCGGAGTGATCTTCACGCGTTCCTTTTCTACCCAAAAAGCAACGCACGTTTCTCTCAGCATACCAGAACAGGAGAACGCCTGAACCAAAATACACTTCTTTCTCCAAAACCTGCTCTCATACAAAGACACAAATGTAAGCTAGTCCTGTTTGAAATTGTAGTATACTATTCTCCACGAACGTGAGTTTCGCAACCAATCAGACATCCGGTTCATAAACAAGAAGACAGGCACAGAAGGACATTACGCATGGCGCAGCAAAAAGCATTGATCGTTGGTGGGTACGGCACTGTCGGCAGCGTCGTCTCACAAATACTGGCAGACAGCGAGTGCATAACCCCAGTCATTTCTGGGCGCAGCCCAGCCAGGGCAAAAGAGCTGGCAGATAAACTGTCCACACAATGGCGTACACTCGACGTTCAGGACGAAAAGAGTATCTCTGCTGCATTGGATGATATTGACGTAGTTGTAAATTGTTTCAGCGGTCCTTTCACCGGCTTTCCACTCCTTCTGCCCGAAACGTCCGCCCGCCGCGGGATTCATTACCTGGACGTTTCTGGCAGCTTTGAATACGCCGAACGCTTCCTCAAGATATCCGACCTCGCCTCTCAGCACAACGCCACGTTGATCACCGCCCTCGGCGCGAACCCCGGTATCCCCGCTATCGTGTTAATGAAAGCCACAGACGATTTCGACACCTTAGAATCAGGCAAAATCTGCTTCATCCTTGGCGCAGGGTTTGAAGGCATTTCTGTGTCCTCGCTCAAAGAGCTAAAACACATGTTAGACGTCAAACCTCTGATTTGGAAGACCTCCCGCTGGGTAGAACCGCGCACGAGCAGCGCCCAAGAGTTCGTGGGAGAGCCGTTTAATCGCCAGGTTTACATGGGCATCTCCCTCACCCGCGACCTGCTGGAAGTGCCTGCCTTAACCGGCATAAGCGAACTCTCTTTTTGGTCAGGCAGCCAGTTCACCGGACAAGGACTGGCAATGATCCTGGGCTTGAAATTGGGCTTGACCCACAACGACACCACTGCACAGCTATTCCTGCGCCTTCTGAAAAGCATGGGAAACTCCAAAGACGCCACCTCCGATGCCCTCATCAAAGTGCTGCTCACGGGTCTGAAACAGGGCGTCCGCCAAATGATGACCATAAACCTGTACAGCGCTGAAAATTACGCCACCGCCCTCGCCCCGGCAATCGTCTGCCAGCAGATCGCCGAGGGAAAAATCACCAGACGCGGTGCCTTCGTTCCCCCCCAAATCGTCCCCGCCGCCGACTTCGTCCAGCGCCTGGAGAAATTCCCTATCCATTATTCTACAACAGTAGAAGCGATCCCAGCCTAGCATAACCTAGATTGAGTGCTAATACGTATTTATTCCTATCGAGGAGCCATCCATGAAAACGTATCGCAACCCGCCAAATGTACACCAGCCCATCGCCGCTTACACCCATCAAATTGAGATCAAGGGAGATGAGCGCATACTAGTGCTTTCCGGACAGGTAGGCAGGACGCAAGCGGGCGACGTGCCCGAAGACCCGCTTGAGCAACTCGACCTCGCTTTTGAAAACCTGCTGCGCAACTTGCACGCTGCCGACATGGACGTGCATGACATCCTCAAGCTTACCTTCTACCTGGTAGGTGATATGGACGCAGCCAGACGGCGCGAGCTGATCGCCGCCCGTCTGGGGGAACATCGCCCGTGCATGACCCTGCTCTTCGTCGCCGCCCTCGCCAGCCCTATCTACAAGGTCGAACTGGACGCCTGGGCAAGCAATGCCGCTTAGTTTTCGTCCAGCGTAAAATAAAAAGTTGCCCCACGGTTGGGTTGCGCTTCTGCCCAAATCCGCCCGCCGTGCCTGTGGATAATGCGCTGCACAATCGCCAACCCCACTCCCGTGCCCGGAAAATCGGAAGCCTTGTGCAGCCTTTGGAACGCGCCAAAAAGTTTTGACGCGCCGTCCATGTCAAACCCCACCCCATTATCACGCACAAAGAAAACCGTCTCATCCTGCCGAATCGTCTGCCCAAACTCAATTTTTGCATCGAAGTTCTTAGAAGTGAACTTGAAGGCATTACCGAGCAAATTTGAGAGCGCCACCTCAAGCAACCGCGCGTCGCCTTGGGCAACCAATCCTTCTTGGATTCTCCAATCCACTTCTCGCTGCGGTTCACTTTCTTTCATACGAATTACAACAACACGCGCTATGCTGCTCAGATCCACCTGCTCTTTGTGTAACTCCATCTGGGTTATTCGCGAGAGATGTAACAGGTCTTCGATGAGCATTCCCATCCGTTGCGCTTCCGCGCGCACTCGCTCTAAATATATGCGCCCCTGTTCATCGAATTGATCGCCATAATCTTCCAGAAGAGCCAGACTCCAGCCATCAATGCCGCGCAGGGGCGCACGCAAATCGTGTGAGACGGAATACGAAAACGCTTCTAATTCCTTTATTGTCCGCTCTAAATCTTTCGTGCGTTCTGCTATCCTCTGCTCCAGGGCGGCGTTTAACTGCCGGATCGCCTGCTCGCTGCGCTTTCTATCCGAGTTGTCCCTGGCGATGGCAACACAATATTGCATCTGATCAAAAGACACCGGAGAAAAAACCACTTCCACAGAGCAAGGCTGTCCATCCTTGCGAAAAAGATACGTATCAACCACGTATCTCCCCGGTAATCTGCAATGATATTGAGAGAAGTATGAATTGATTTCTTCCGCTGTGGAACACAGTGTCCCAAACGCGCACTCCATCAACTCCTCCCTGGAATATCCCAATTGAAGGCAGGTCGCTTCAGTTACGTCTTTAATCATACCAGAGGGACATTCGAGCAAAAAGTAACAATCCGTGCTCTGATCGAGCAAAGCTCGAAATCGCTCCAATTCATCCAGGCGGCGCTGCAACTCAGGATAATAACTCTTTTGAAATGACTTTTCCCCCAGCCCAATCACCTTGCTGCGCAACGTACGCAGGTTTTCTTCATCAGAGAGCGGCTGCATAGATCTCCTCAAGCTCCGCTTGCGGCAAAAAGCGCGGGTTAGTCGCCATGCACGGGTCTTTTATCGCTTTACTTGCCAGCTCAGGAATATCTTCAGCCTTCACGCCAATTTGCCCCAGGGTTTTCCCAATCCCGGCTCTAACCCGCAGGTCAGTCAAACCGTTTACCAACCGCGCTCTTTGCGCTTCGAGAGTGTCCGCAGTCTCTTCCAATCCAAGCGCATCAGACATTTGACGATACCTTTGCGGCGCAGCTTCAAAATTTACCGCCACCACGTGCTCTAATAAAAGCGCATTACATTCCCCGTGTGGCAACCCTAAAAAACCGCCCAGGCTGTGTGCCATTGCGTGCACTGCGCCCAGGCTGGCGTTAGAAAACGCCAACCCCGCATGCAGGCTTGCCAGCATCATCTGACTGCGCGCATACAAGTCCATGGGGTCCTGAATGGCAGACAACAAATATAGGGGAATCAGGTGCATTGCCTGTAGAGCGTGTAAATCGGTCAAGGGCGAGTTGGCATTCGAGCCATACGCCTCAACCGCGTGAGTCAAAGCGTCCATGCCAGTACAGGCTGTCAGATAAGCGTCCATCGTTGTGGTGATGTACGGGTCAATCAACGCCGCGTCGGGGACGATCTTTTTACTGATAATGGCGATTTTCACTTTGCGAGCCACGTCATTAATGATAGAAAACTGAGAAACGTCAGCCGACGTACCCGCGGTGGAGGGGATACAGATAATCGGCGGGGTAGGAACATCCACCTCGTCCACTCCTTCATAAACTAATATGTTCTCCTTGTTTGAGCTGACAATTCCAATCCCCTTAGCGCAATCCATCGGGCTACCCCCGCCAATTGCAATGATCAGATTACAGCGTTCCCGCTCGAAAATCTCTGCCCCCTCCATCACTTCAAAGTCGCGCGGGTTGGATGACACTCCATCGAAAAGCACCACTCCTACCCCTTCACTTTTTAAGTCGCCAACCAGCGCATCCACCCATCCAGCCTGGATTATCCCAGGGTCAGTTACCACAAGCACCCTCCGCGCGCCAAAATTTGCTGCATATTGTCCCGCCAAAAGTCGCGCCCCATTTCCAAAAACGAATTCAGGAGCCACAAACTTACGTAATTCCACTTCAGGAGTGTGAGTTTCCATGGTATTCCTCCCTCCCCAATTGACAGATACTACTTATCCACAAACGTCAATTCAATACCCTATGATTATTATACAGCACTTAACACATAAAAAATACTGGCACTTATTTAGAATAATATCCCGCGCATGCCCGGGCTTCTTAAATAAAAAATGCAACTTATTAAAAATAAAACCGTATAAATAATTAAGCAGCATCCATTCTCTATGAGAAGGCAGAAATATCCATGAACAATGTTCAATTACAAATCCTCAGCCTGGGGTTGCTTTTACTCTTGGTTTTCCTTCTTGGCTTCCGCCTGCATCGTCCCGGGAAGCCCTACCCTGTGCTTCTTTTCAACCTGCACAAACTAACCGCTCTGTCGGCGAGCATAATCCTTATTGTAATAGTGTACCACGCCCACCAAGCTGCTCCTCTCGGCAACCTGGCGATTACTGTTACGATGATCACAGCCATCTTGTTTGTCGCATCCATACTGACAGGGGGTCTAATAACCGCCATAAAATCTCCGCCCGCGCTTATCGCCACGCTGCACCGGCTGCTCCCTTACTTAACCTTGCTTTCCACTGCGCTTACGTTGCATTTTTCTCTTGTATAGCGCGTAAGCTCCACGTCCTTCAAACCCGTCTCGCGTTCAGCGGCTTTCCATAACCTGTTACACAACATCAGGCAGCATGTCTCTACCCACCTGGCAGGTTTCCGAAAACCTTACAGATCTGCGCTTCTCGGAATGATTTCATTGCGAGTGAAATGACCTGGAAATCACGCTTATCGAACGACCAAATCCGAGCCATGTTGCTTGAACAATTTGACGCGTTTTGGATGCGAGACCCTGGTGTCGAAGTTCGCTCTATTCCTGAATGGCTGCTCCGTCAGGATATATAAATCAAAGACATTTTTCACACTCTTGATGAACAAACAATTGAAAACATCACAACTCCAATTCCCAGGTCTCTCCCACCAGGTCGTGTCCAAAGCTGTGATGCGCTTCCTCACCGCGAACTTGAAAACCGGCTTTGGCGTAAATGTGCCGGGCAGCCGTCAAGACGCTGTTCGTCCATAAGGTCATCTTTTGGTAGCCAGCCTGGCGCGCGAAACGGATACATTCTTCCACCAGGCGCGAGCCAACTCCCAACCCGCGCGCCTTTGGCTCCACCAACAGTAGGCGTAGTTTTGCCACCGCCTCCGACTTCTTCACTAAAAAAACAGAGCCAACATTCTCGCCATCCTTCTCCGCGATCCAGCAGCGTTCGCGTTTGGGGTCGTATTGCTGGACGAACCTGGCAACAATTTCTGCAACCAAAGCTTCGAATTGCTCATCCCAGCCGTATTCTTGCGCATATAAAACTCCATGCCGTTGCACCACCCAGCCCATGTCCCCGGCTTGCGGAGGGCGAAGGATGTAAGCTACCTTTTGCTCTGACGGCAAACCAAGAATTTCCTCAACAACCCGCAGCGCTCCCACCAGGCGGTTTTGCTCCACTACGGGAACCTGATTCAGCATCACCTCAATGTCGGCGTAGGAACGGGCGTTGAGCGTGGCAAATTCACTCTGCCCTTTTTCCGTCAAACGCAGCAGAGTCTGCCTGCCGTCTGTGGCGCACTTCTCTTTCTCGATCAAGCCCCGTTTTTGGAAGTCGCCCAAGATGCGGCTGAGATATCCAGCATCCAGGTTTAATTCGTTTGCCAGGCTGGTGGCGGTAATCTGTTCGTGATGAGCCAGTTCGTATATCACACGCGCCTCCGTCAAGGAGAACGGGCTGTGCAAATATTGCCCCGTTAATACTCCGATTTGGCGTGTGTAGAAACGGTTGAAATGACGCACGGCTTCCACCCGTTGAGAAATGTCTGTCGTATCCATCCAGTTCCTCCTTAGAAATAAGTAACGGATTATATTATTGATATTATCAATTAAATATTTGATTTTGTCAAGTATTTTATCGCTTCATCTTACCAAAAATCACCTGGGTAATACTTGTTCGTTCAACAGACAAATTTTTAAAATACATACGGTGTGCTATAACATAATTCGGTTCCTACTTCTACCGCGACATGTTAAACTTTGAAGATGTTCGGCGTTCTGATAAAATCGTAGGTTTACTGCGTCTGCTTGCCTTCCAAATCGGGCAAGAAGTCTCCATTCCTGAATTGGCTGCGAATCTGGCGCTCAATCACCAGACGGTTGAACGCCACTTAGATTTGCTCGAAAAAGTGTTCGTGATTTTCAGAGTTGGCGGTTTTTCCCGCAATTTGCGTAAGGAGATCTCTAAAAATTCACGTTACTATTTCTCCGACAACGGTGTGCGCAACAGCCTGATCCAGAATTTTAACAGCCTTTCCTTACGGAATGACGCAGGGCAGCTTTGGGAGAATTATTTAATCGTTGAGCGGCGCAAAGCCAACCAGTTCAATGAGCGGATGGTGAATTCTTACTTCTGGCGTACTTATGATCAAAAAGAACAGGAAAATTTTGAGTCTTTCCTGCGTCCTGCACATACTAATTTCCATTAGCTGGCGCACAAATCGCAGGCTGCCTCACCCAGCCGCTGGACTGCCCATTCCGCGTGCGCGGACAACATCGCCGCGTTCAGGCGAATGAAATTGTGGAAATGTGGCTGTGTGGCAAACAGATAGCCAGGAGCCAAAGTGATGCCCATTCCCAGCCCGCGCCGGTACAATTCCAGGGAATCGACCTTCTCAGGCAATTGTACCCACACCACGTAACCGCCTTGCGGTGAGGAAACGCGCGTGTCCGCCGGGAAGAAACGCCTTATCAGTTGTGTCATTTTTGCCACTCGTGCCGCGTAAGCCCGGCGCATACGGCGCAGCGTCTGATCAAAACCGCCGCCTTCTAAAAACGCAGCCATTGTCAGTTGCGGGAGCAGCGCTGAAAAACAATTCGTCGCTACCTTGAGGAACTCCACCTTTTCTCGCCATTTTCCGGGCGCCATCCAGCCCACACGTAGCCCCGGCGAAACGCTTTTTGAAAAAGACGAGCACAGAATCACCCCACCTTGGGTATCGAAAGCCCGCGCCACCAAAGGGCGCCTGTCACTGAAAGACAATTCTCCATATATGTCATCCTCAATCAAAACCGACTGATGCTGCGCTAACATCTCCACCAGACGGCGCTTGTCTTGCTCACTCATACAGCATCCCAACGGATTACTGTGATTTGTAACCACCACCGCCGCTCGGATAGCATACCGTTCCAAAGCCTGCTGCAAGGCATCCACCTGCAACCCTTCCCCTGGCTGAGCGGGAATCTCTACCGCCCGTAAACCATACGCCTCGAGCATTTGTAATATACCGAAGTACGTCGGTGATTCAATCGCCACCAGATCGCCGGGCACACACACTGCACGCAGCGCCAGATTTAACGCTTCAGTACAGCCGTTGGTGATGAGAATTTCTTCCGGAGAAAAATTACACCCCGCCAGAAAAGCCCGCCGCGCCACCTGCACGCGTAATTCCAGGCAGCCTTCCGCGCTGCCCATCAAACGCGGGCGCGCCTCACCATTGCGCGCCAGGCGCGCCAGCAACCGGTTCAACTGCGCCTCGGGCAACACGTCCGGCGCTGGTAAAGCCGCCCCAAACTGAATCAAATCCGGCAGATTTGCGTCCTCGCGCACTCGCCGCGCCAGATCATAGACCTGCACGGCTTGCGGTTCCAGGGTAGAATTACCCTTTCCTCCACCCAATTCCATGCGTTCCTGGCGCACGTAATACCCCGACTGGGGACGCGCTTCGATCTCGCCGCTGTCTTCCAGGATTCGATATGCCTGCCGTACCGTCGTGATACTGAGCCGTTTTTGACGGCTGACGCGTCGCACGGAAGGCAGGCGCTGCCCCCCGCAAAAAACACCCGCGCGAATTTGGGCGCGGATTTCCTCTGCCAGGCGCTTATACAATTGGGGGGGAAGGGAAGCTGCCGTCGAAGCACACATATTCCAAAACTGTTATGCAAAAAATTAAAGCCAACTGCTGCTTTTATTTTATCACGATGTCCATATAATAATACTTGCGTTCAGAGGATGGGAGCCGGCATTAGAAACAGTCACGCATTTTACGATATAATACAGGAGTAAATTATGCAAAATATATACGAAACAACCGCCCAGCGGGCAATCCGTTATTTGGAAGAAATCCAAGAACGCGCTGTTGCCCCCACTGCGCAAGCAATTGACGAGCTAAAACGCTTTGACGAGCCTCTGCCTGAAGCACCCACGCAAGCCGCTGACGTGCTGGCTATGCTGGACGATTTCGGCTCTCCTGCGACGATGGCAAGCGCGGGACGGCGTTTCTTTGGCTTGGTCATCGGTGGCTCCTTACCGGTCAGCCTGGCAGCGAACTGGCTGGCAGGCGCCTGGGACCAGAACGCGGTGTTCTATCGTATCTCCCCGGTGGCGGCTGCCTTAGAGCAGGTCAGCCGCAAATGGCTGGTGGACGTCTTGCGCCTGCCGCCGCAAACAGAAGCCGCCTTTGTTACCGGCGCGACGATGGCAAACTTCACCGCTCTGGCTGCCGCACGCCACAAGCTGCTGACCCGCGCCGGCTGGAACGTGGAAGCGCAGGGTCTGTTCGGCGCTCCTCCCCTCACGGTCGTCGTCGGTGAGGAAGTCCACCCCACCTTGATCAAGGCTCTTGGGCTGCTGGGCATGGGACGTGAGCGCGTCCTGCGCGTCCCTGTGGATGGGCAGGGGCGCATGCGCGCCGATTCTTTGCCAGCCCTAACGGAGAATACCATCGTATGCTTGCAGGCGGGCAACGTGAACACGGGCGCCTTCGACCCCTTCACCGAGATTTGCACGCGTGCACACGAGAACCGCGCCTGGGTGCACGTGGATGGCGCATTTGGACTTTGGGCAGCCGCCGCACCCCATCGCGCTCACCTGTGCGAGGGCATGCAGCTTGCCGACTCTTGGGCAACCGACGCCCACAAGTGGCTGAACGTCCCCTACGACAGCGGCTTGGCTTTCGTGCGCGACGCCCACGCCCTGCGCGCCGCAATGTCGGTTTCCGCCGCATACCTCCCCACCCAAACCGAGCAGCGCAATCCCGCTGATCACACTCCGGAGCTTTCGCGGCGCGGGCGCGGCGTTGAAATTTGGGCAGCCTTGCGCGGCTTGGGCAGGTCTGGTGTAATAGATTTGATCGAACGCACCTGCCGCCACGCCCAACGCTTTGCCGAAGGGTTAGCAGCCAACAGCTACACGATCTTAAACGACGTGGTTTTAAACCAGGTGTTGGTTTCCTTTGGCGATCCACAAACAACCAACCGCGTGATTCAAGAAATACAAACGGATGGCACCTGCTGGTGCGGTGGAACGATCTGGCAGGGACATACCGCCATGCGCATCAGCGTCTCCTCGTGGGCTACCACTGCTGAAGACGTTGAGTGTTGCCTGGAACGGATGTTGGCACTGGCTGCGAAAGTGCGCTCATCCCAAACCGAGCGCTAAATATTCCCCAGGTATCTTATTCCTAACCAGGAGGGAAATGAAATGAACGTAGATTCTGAGACGATTGAATGGCTGTTGGAAGAGGACAACCCTTCCTTGCGTTACCGCACCCTGCGTGAACTGCTTGGGAAACCCGCCGACGACCCGCACGTGCTGCAAGCCCAAGCCGCCATCCTCGAATATGCGCCCGTTAAGGAGTTACTCGCCAAAATGCAGCCAAACGGCACCTGGCTGCAAAAAAATCCACGCACACACGTCGTCTTGGGAGATGGCGTCGAATACGGTTCCTACGCCACAACGCACTTTTGCCTTGCCTACCTCGCCGAATTAGGTTTGAACCGCTCCCACCCCCAGGTAGAAAAAGCCGCCGAGCGCTATCTCTCCCTTCAGCAAGCGGATGGGGATTGGTGGCTGCATCTTTCCTGTCTAATTGGCTATAACCTGCGCACGTTTATCCAGCTAGGGTACAGGCAGGACTGGCGCGTGCAGCGTGCGGTAGATTTAATGTTGCAAACCCACCGCGAGGACGGCGGGTATCTGTGTGATTTTCACGCACAAAAATATAAAACGAAACCCACCAAGAGTTGTATCCGCGGCTGTGCAAAAATGCTGCTGGCTTTTTCCGAAATGCCGGAATATTGGCAGCACCCAAGATGTGAACAACTTCTCGAATACTTCCTGCGCCGCGGCGGGATATTCCGTTCCACCGCCCCCAACACACTCATCCGCCACGACATACTGCGCCTCTCCTTTCCCTTCACCTGGGGGACGAGCGTTTGGGAAATCCTTTACGCCTTCAGCAAAATGGGGTACGGCAACGACGTTATTTTACACACAGCCTGGGACAGACTCGCCGAAAAAACCACCTCATACGGGCGGTACCTGCTGGACTGGACCCCCGGGCAAGCCCCCTGGAAAGTGGGAGCGCAAGGGATAGAAAACAAGTGGGTAACTTTCTACGTGATCATGGCGCACACATACCGGGCAGGCAAGCTCCCCCTGCCTGCCCTGCAAGGCTAAGTCATTAACAATACCCTGACGTTAAATTTCCATCCCAATTGGGTATTTCTCCGTTGTAATTCCAGGGGACTACGCTGGAATTCTATCCCGTTCCAACACTCCGTTTCATTTAAAAATCCAAGCAGATGACCCTGTTGCGCCCATCTCTCTTGGCTATATACAGCGCCTTGTCAGCGGCATCAATGATAGTCTGTATCTCCGTGCCATGCTCAGGATAAGCTGCAATACCAATAGAAATTGTCAAACGGATGCTTTCTCCATTGATCATAATAATCGCGTTCTCAATCGCGCTGCGAATGGTTTCAGCACGCTGCCCGGCAACTTCCAGGGCAGTATTCATCATCAAGATCAAAAATTCTTCTCCCCCGTATCGGTAAAGCAAATCGCTGCTGCGCACGTTAGCTGTTAGAAGCTCTCCGATCTTGTTCAGCACCACGTCGCCCCTTGAATGTCCAAAAGTATCGTTTACCCACTTAAAGTGGTCAATGTCTAGAATCAAAACACATAACGAGACTTGCTCGCGTTGGGCGCGCTTCACTTCGCTGTACATCGTGTCGTTCAGGTAACGCCGGTTAAACAAACCGGTCAACGGATCGCGAATAGCCTGTTCCTGAAGCAATCTTTGCAGGTTGTGAATTTCTTCCAATTGTAAGGTCAATTTTTCGTTGTTGTTACGCAATTCCTCTTCCAGCTTCTTGCGCTTGCTGATCTCGTGCAGGACGATCAGCCGACCGACAACCTGGGACTTGCGATTTTGAATGGGCGAAACACGGAAATCATACGTGTGTGTTTTTCCTTCCGAATCGTGTGTGCTTATTTCGCTCTGCGCGAGCCGCACTTGAGGATTAATCTCTGGCAGCGTCAATTTCTGCAAAAGGATGTCCTTATATGCCCGCCCAATAATACTATTCGATGGTATGTTGATAACCCGTTGCGCCGCCGGGTTGACGTCCACAATCACGCCTTTTTCATTCAGCACAATCATGCCATCTTCCATGTTCTCAATCAACATGTCTTTTGCGATTGGAGCAACGTTCAAGAGCTGTCCTCGATACACGGAAATGAAAAAGGCGACGCCCATCAACCCAAATCCAAACGGGGAGAGGGCATGTTTAAATTCTGGAATTAATAAAAAAGCGTCCAATATGCTGGTTACAATCGTCGGAATCACCCCCACGATCAACAAGATCGCCTGCTGCTGATAAATCCAGAAAGAACGCACCGCCATTTGTAAGAATAAGATTGTGGCAAATATCACTGTCAGATAGCTATATAAGGTGTGCGCCCAAAAATATGTCCCATAGGTAACCGAATCTACGTACAGAATAGGACCATCCATAGCAAAATGAATGTCCCGAATCATCAACCCATGAAATCCATTTGTACAGGTTACCAGTATAGAGATAACTGGAATGATAAAAATCAGCGCGAGTCCAATTGTTGTCAAGTGCTTCTCATACCCTGTGTAATGGAGGGCAAAAACCAGATACAGCGGCACCATGAGCATTAAACCAACGTAGCGGGCGTATATCCAGTTCATGGTTACCTGGTCGCCTTGGCTTAAGCAAACGAAAATCGAAGTGATCTGCCACTCCGCCACCATAAACATCATCAACGAAAAATATACAGTTACCCGGTTCTTCTTAAAAGATATCAACGCAACAGCACCCAGCACTGCCGAAATAGCAGCACTGAGAAATACTACACTGAGGTAAATATACTGAGGAGTAACAAAATTCATCTTGTTTTTTTCGTTGGGAGGTTGACAAAGCTAATTATATCATTGTCGCAGTGCGTTTCTCTTAAAAATTGAGATTTTCCATCCGTTTGTGATATACTCCATCAGATTGCTCTGCTGAAAGACATTCTGGAAGGAGTTGGGAAATGCACAAGAAAATCGGCATTATCGGTGGATTGAGTCCCGAATCAACCGTGAGTTACTATCTCCACATCACCCGCTCCTACACTGCCAGATTCGGCGATTACGCATACCCGCAAATCTTCATCTTCAGTGTTAATCTAGAAAACTACCACAACTGGAGAAAGATGAACCGCTGGGACCTGATCACCAACGACCTTGTCTCCGCTGCGCAAAGCCTTCAGTCTGCCGGCGCAGATTTCGGTCTCATCGCCACCAACACCATGCACAAGGTTTTCGACCTCGTGCAAAGCGCAACCAGCCTGCCCTTGCTTCACATCATTGACGTTACTATCGAACAAATAAAACGCCAAAACATCACCACCATCGCTCTTTTAGGTACGAAATACACCATGAGCGATGGTTTCTATCAACGCAGGCTTGCCCAACATGCTCTGGACGTTATCGTCCCGGCTGCCAACGAGCAAGAGACGATTCATCGCATCATTGAAGAGGAACTGGTGCGAGGTGTGTTATTGGAAGAGTCAAAACGCCGCTATCTGGATGTCATTGCAAACATGCAGCAACGCCGCGCCCAAGGGGTCATTCTCGGCTGCACCGAAATTCCCCTCCTCGTAAAACAAGCAGATTGCGCCTTACCCCTGTTTGACACCGCCGTAATCCACGCCGAAGCCGCCTTGCAAAAAGCCTTGGAGCAGTGATGTCGCCAAACCTCGCCCGCAAATATCCACCCTCCCAGCCGTGCGGTTGCGAAATTTGCCTGCGTTACTGCACCCGTCCCGGCTGGTGGGTCGTTAAAGAAGCCGCCAGCGCACTCAATGCTGGATATGCGAAGCGCATGATGTTAGAAATATCCCCCGAGCGCACTTTTGGTGTGCTTTCCCCCTCTTTCAAGGGCTGCGAAGGCTCGTTCGCCGTGCAACGTTACGCAGACCAGGCGTGTACTTTTCTCAAAGATAACCTATGTGAATTGCACGGAACTGGCTTCCAACCCCTGGAATGCCGCTTTTGCCACCACGAGCGTATCGGCTTGGGCGCCCAATGCCACGCCGACATCGAAGCGGACTGGAAATCCCCCGCCGGGCGCGCGCTCGTTATCAAGTGGTGCAAACAAACTGGCGTGTGGGACTTCCTCTCCGTTTACGGTTTGGATAGACTGAAAACAACCCCGCCGCCTTCTCTTCCAGCTCGCAATAAACCGCACCGCTGATTCAGGCGCATTTATTTTTTACCGAGGAGGATATATATGGCAATCAGCCCCTTCAAATTGGAACGTTTCTTTGCACTATACGAATTTAAAGTAAAATACTTGCTGAGTTCATCCGATTGCGAAAGCCTTTCTATGGCAGAATTGCTGGACATGGCTTCATCAGACAGTCTGCGTCTGTGGCAGACGTTAAGCCTCGGTTACACCGAATCCCCAGGACATCCGCTATTGAGAGCCGAAATCGCCAGGCTCTACGCCGCCATCCCGCCCGATAACGTGCTTGTTGCTGCCCCCGAAGAAGCGATCTTCATCGCCATGCAGGCGTTGTTGAGGGCAGGCGATCACGTCATCGTCGTTTCGCCGACCTATCAATCCCTGTACGAGATCGCCCGCTCCATCGGCTGTCAGGTGACTCCCTGGACATTGCAGCCCACTGCGCACGATTGGCGCTTGGATGTCAACGAGTTGGAGAGCCTTTGCACCAACCGCACGCGTATGCTGGTCATCAACTTCCCCAACAATCCCACCGGTTATCTGCCCTCACTTCAAGAATTCAACGCCATCGTTGAGTTTGCCCGCCGCCACGACCTGTACATCTTTTCCGATGAAATGTATCGCCTTCTCGAACACCAGCCTTCCATTCAACTTCCACCAATCTGCGATGCGTATGCAAAAGGTGTATCCTTAAGCGGTTTATCAAAATCCCTTGCCTTGCCCGGCTTGCGCATTGGCTGGCTGGCGGCGCAAAACCCTGCCCTGATAGAGCAATGGCTCACCGTCAAGGATTACACCACCATCTGTAACAGCGCCCCTGGTGAAATCTTAGGCATCATCGCTCTACAAAACAAAGCTAATATATTACACCGCAACTTGCAGATTATCCACGCCAACATCACCGTCGCAGAGCGCTTTTTTGCGCAGCACTCTGCTTTGTTTTCCTGGTTCTGCCCCAGGGCGGGTTCGATCGCCTTCCCGCGTTGGAAAGGCAGCCGCGCCGTTGAGCAATTCTGCCAGGGGGTGCTTGACCGCAAAGGAGTGATGATCGTCCCCGGCAGCCTGTTTGATTTTCCAAACGGTCATTTTAGACTGGGGTTGGGACGCAAGAATTTCGCCGAAGCACTCGAACAGGTTGAAGAATTTCTTCAGGAATTTGAAGAAGAATAATACGCGCCGGTTTTGGAGGGCACGCCATGAGAGAGCAGTTTAAACTCGCCTTAATCCAGATGAGAGTAGAAGGAGGTATGAAACAACGCAATCTCCTCCACGCCGAAGAGCTGATTGCCGAGGCAGCCGCGCACGGCGCCGACTTTGCCCTGCTGCCAGAAGCCATGCCCCTGGGATGGACGCACCCATCCAGCATGTCCCAGGCTGCCCCAATTCCTGACGGTGAATCGTGCCAGAGACTGTGTGCCGCCGCACGTAAACACGGCATTTTCCTTTGCGCCGGACTCGTGGAGCAGGCAGAAAACGCGGTTTACAACTCCGCCGTCATAATTGACCGCAATGGTCAAGTCCTGCTCACCCATCGCAAGCTCAACGAATTAACCATCGCACACACCTGCTACGCCCAGGGAGACCGCCTGAACGTCTGCCACACCGAATTTGGAACGCTCGGTTTGATGATCTGCGCCGATGGCTTTGCCAAAGATCAGGTGTTGACCCGCTCGCTGTGTTACATGGGCGCGCATGTCATTCTCTCTCCCAGCGCCTGGGCAGTACCCGCTGACCACGATAACCAGCAAGACCCTTACGGGCAATTGTGGCGCGACGTTTATATACCGGTGGCAAGAGAATACTCCGTGTGGATTATCGGCGTGAGCAATGTCGGCTGGATTTCGGCTGGACCCTGGCAGGGAAGAAAATGTATCGGCTGCTCCCTCGTGATTGACCCTCAAGGAAAAGAGGTCCTTCAAGCGCCATACGGCGTGGACGCTGAGACGATCCTCTACGTGGACGTTGCCCCGCGCAAGCGTCCGGCGCGCGGCTGTGCCTGGGTAGAACGCTCTCAAACTTAAATCTTGCCGCGCTGGACGAAGACAGTATGGATGGTGAGATAGATATAAGATATAATAATGTTAATCATTAGGGTTTTGTAATGCGAATACAACAGCTAGTAACCCTATACTTTGCGTTGTTGTAAAACGAGACGTAAAAAGGAGTAAATACGATGCAAGACTTTGAAAAACTTGGTGTATTCTACCTCGGACGTGAATACGACTTGGCGGCAAAGAAACTTCAAGACGGTTTATTGCTCTACGACTCTCGCGACCTGGTAACGCACGCCGTGATCGTGGGGATGACCGGCAGTGGTAAAACTGGCTTGTGCATTAACCTTATTGAGGAAGCAGCCCTGGATGGCGTTCCTTCTATACTAATTGACCCCAAGGGAGACCTTACAAACCTTCTGTTGACTTTCCCACAGTTACGCGCCGAAGATTTCATAACCTGGGTCAACCCCGATGACGCCAACCGCAAGGGGCTTTCAGTGCAAGATTTCGCCAGTCAACAGGCAAAAACGTGGCAGGATGGACTGGCTGGCTGGGGTCAGGACGGACAGCGCATCCAGAAATTGCGCGACGCGGCTGAATTTGTCATCTACACCCCAGGCAGCAGCGCCGGTGTGCCTGTTTCCATTCTCAAGTCCTTTGCAGCCCCTCCCGCGGAAATCCTGGAAGACGGCGAGTTGCTGCAAGAACGCGTTTCCACGACGGTTACCAGTTTGTTAGGATTGCTGAACATCGAGGCAGATCCTTTGCAAAGCCGCGAGCACATCTTGCTTTCCACAATTATCAGCCACACCTGGCTACAAGGGCAAGACATGGATCTGGCAGCCTTGATCGCCCAGATCCAGAAACCCCCAGTTACCAAAATTGGCGTTTTAGATTTGGAATCTTTCTACCCCGCCAAAGACCGCTTTGCCCTGGTCATGTCCCTGAACAACCTGTTGGCTTCTCCTGGTTTCAGCGCCTGGCTTGAAGGTGTCCCGCTGGATATCAGCCAGATTTTATACACAGGGCAGGGCAAACCGCGCGTGGCAATTTTTTCCATCGCCCACTTGAGCGACTCCGAGCGTATGTTCTTCGTCTCCTTGCTGTTGAATCAAGTGTTGGGCTGGATGCGCGCCCAGCCAGGCACAACCAGCCTGCGCGCCTTGCTTTACATGGATGAGATTTTTGGATATTTCCCGCCCACCTCCAACCCGCCTTCCAAACAACCTCTCCTGACCTTGCTCAAACAAGCGCGCGCCTTTGGGTTGGGAGTTGTCCTCGCCACCCAAAATCCAGTTGACCTGGATTACAAGGGGCTTTCCAACACAGGCACCTGGTTTATCGGGCGCTTGCAGACTGAGCGCGATAAAAGCCGCGTTATAGAAGGGTTGGAGGGCGCTGCGTCCCAATCCGGCGGCTTTGACCGCGGCAAAATGGAACAGCTTCTAGCAGGCTTGGGCAATCGCGTTTTCTTGATGAACAACACCCACGATGATGCACCCGCTATCTTCCAAACGCGTTGGTGCATGTCTTACCTGCGCGGCCCGCTGACCAGAAACCAGATCAAGCAGATCATGGATCCCTACAAAACCACCCAACCCGCGCCTGCCGCAGGAACGCAACCAGCCAAGCCTGCTGCAGCAGCCAAAACGCTGGCTGCTGCACCCGCTGCCGCCGCCCCGTCCGCCGGCTCGCAGCCGGCTTTGCCTCCCGACGTACCACAATTCTTCATTCCCGTGCGTGGCAGCAGCAGCGAAGTAACCTACCAACCCATGCTTGTGGGATCTGCAAAGATTAATTTCAACGATGCCAAAGCCAAAGTTGATGAGACCCGCTCACTGGTCTTTGTAACCCCCATAGTTGACGAAGTCGTGGCGGTGAATTGGGAAGCCGCACAAGAAGCGGATTTCGCGTTAAACGACCTCGAAAAAAACCCCGCTCGCGGTGCCCGCTTTGCTGACCTCCCCGGCGTCGCATCCAACGCTAAAATTTATACCGGCTGGAGCCGCGATTTTGTTACCTGGTTGTATGGCAGCCAGAAAATCGAACTTTTCTTCAGCCCCAACGCCAAACAGTTTTCCAAAGTCGGCGAATCAGAGCGTGATTTTCGCGTTCGTTTGCAGCAATCCACGCGTGAAGTGCGCGACGACATGACAGACGCCCTGCGTAAAAAATACACCCCAAAAATCAACGCCATCAAGGAAAAAGTCCTCAAAGCCCAACAGGTAGTTGACCGCGAAGCTGCCCAGGTTACCCAGGCTGGTGTGCAAACAGCTCTTTCCGTTGGTGCCTCCCTGTTAGGTGCCTTCGCAGGACGTAAAGCCTCAGGTGTGAGCAAAGCGGCTCGCTCCATTGGTCGCACAGTGGAACAATCCGGCGACGTTGGGCGCGCCAAAGAGACCCTGCAAACCTATCAACAGCAGTTGGAAGAGTTAAACGCCGAATTCCAGGCGGAACTGGAAGCCTTGGCGAGCAAGACCGACTCTGCAACTGAGACCTTGGAGACGGTTAGCATCAAACCCAAGAAGACAGACATCACCGTACAGGCGGTCTCCTTAGCCTGGGCGCCCTTCCGCCCCGGCGAGCAGGGTAAACCAGCCGCGGCGTGGTAAGGCGAGATTTTTCTCGTCATCTACTCCGCCATCCTCCTGCTGGAACCTGTCGCAGACAAGCCCGTCGAAGCCCCATCCATCGCCGCGCCCTCGCCCCCCTCAATTCCGCAGGCTGTGGATGGGGGCGGGGATTTTGCCGCCGAATTCCACGAAGCGCGTGGATTTGCCCACGTTGCGCACTGGGGCGATAGCGCTTTCCCCAAACAAACCACCAAAGGACACGAAATCCCCCGCCTCTTTGCCGGGCACCGGGATGACGCGCACCGCGGTGGTTTTTCCATTTATCATCCCAATCGCCATTTCGTCGGCGATAATGGCAGCGATCGTGCCCGCATCCACCGAGCCGGGGATGGCAATCATGTCCAACCCCACCGAGCAAACGCTGGTCATGGCTTCCAGCTTTTCCAAAAACAGGCTTTCATCGCGCACCGCGTTCGCCAGCACCTGGTCTTCACACACCGGGATGAACGCTCCGCTCAAACCGCCCACGCTCTGGCTGGCGAAAGTGCCGCCCTTCTTTACCGCGTCATTGAGCAGCGCCACAATGGCTGTGGAGCCTGGCGCTCCCACCGCATCCACGCCCAGGATTTGAATGATCTCTCCCACGCTGTCGCCCACGTTGGGGGTCGGCGCCAGGGAGAGGTCCACCACGCCAAAAGGCACGTCCAGCGCCTTGGCAACCTGGCGTCCGATCAGTTCACCACTGCGCGTTACACGAAAAGCCGCCCGCTTGATATCCTCCGCCAGGTCATGCAAACCCAATTTCTGGGAACCCGCCTGGGCGATTTTACGTTCCAAAGAACGGGCAATCACCCCCGGTCCGCTGACCCCCACGTTGATCACCACCTCGTGTTGCCCCAAACCATGAATAGCGCCTGCCATAAAAGGGTTGTCGTCCGGTTGGTTGGTAAACACCACGAACTTCGCCGCCGCAAAACCGCCCTCAGCCGCGCTTAGCTCCGCCAGGTCTTTGATGATTTGTCCAAGCAGGACGATCGCATCCACGTTGATACCGCAACGCGTCGAGCCGACGTTAATGGAACTGCACACCTTTTTCGTAGAAGTCAGGGCACGCGGAATGGCAGCGATTAATTCACCGTCTCCCACGGAAATGCCATTCGCCACGTCGGCAGAAAAACCCCCCAGAAAGTCAACGCCAACTGCGCTGGCTGCTTCATCGAGCGTTTGAGCAATTTCCACAAAGCCATCCGTATTAAATCCCGCTCCAATGTGGGCAATGGGCGTCACGGCAATGCGCTTATTTACAACCGGCACGGCGTATTCAGCGCTGACTGCCTCGCAAGTAGCCACCAGGTCAGCCGCGTGATGTTGAATCTTGGCTTTGATCGCCTGGCAGGTCTTTGCCACACTGCTGCGGTGGCAGTCCAGCAGGCTGATGCCCATCGTAACCGCGCGCACGTCCAGGTTTTCCTTTTGAATCATATCCACTGTGTTGAGAATTTCTTCAGATCGAACCACGTTTCTTCTCCTGATTAATCCGAACGGGCAGGGTACTTTCCCTGGTGAGAGGGCAGGTTAATCTCATTCACGGCTTTAAAAATATCGTGATGCTGCAAAACCACTTTCAACCCGCTTTCCTTCGAAAATTGCACCAAATCCCGGCGCACGTCTTGAATGGACGTGCAATGATTTAAATCAATCACCAGCACCATCACGTACATCCCTTGTGAGGCAGTTGTCGAAAGATCAAGGATATTGATATTATGGCGCACGCAAAAAGAAGCCACCGTCGCCACAATACCGATCTGGTCTACGCCGGTGGCAGTCAGAACGTAGGCATTTTCCGGGTTAGACGAGTCAGAGATTGGCATATTCTCGTCCACTTCTTCAACTACCGCAGCGATGGCGGTCTCACTGTGCGCGTCCACTTCAGCCAGCTTACGCTCCACGTCCCGTCGGGTAACAGACGGGGGAAACGCAGCCAGCAAGATCATAGTGAAATAACCGCACATCACACTCTGGCGCACATCGGCGATGTTACCGCGCAACTCGCTGATGGCTTTGGATACTTCGTAAATGATTCCCACGCGGTCTCGCGCCATAATAGAGATGACAAATTGTGTCTGCGCTTCTCTCATACTGCCTCTCCTTTTCGCAATATTATAACCCAGCTTTAGCGTTGCACAGGATCAGATTATCCTTGCAACAATCTTGATAATTTTACTCATCTATTTTATAATGTTAGCGCGCTCGTCTCGTTCTGGACAACAAAGGAGAACTTTAAATGAAAATCGCAAACAACGTTACCGAATTGATTGGAAATACCCCCCTGGTGCGTCTGAATCGCCTCAACCAGGCTGCGCTTGGCGAAGTCGTTGTCAAATTGGAATTTTACAATCCCGCCCACAGCGTCAAAGATCGTATCGGTGTCGCCATGCTTGACGCCGCCGAGAAAGCTGGCATCCTCAAGCCAGACAGCATTGTCGTCGAACCGACCAGCGGCAACACCGGCATCGCCCTGGCGATGGTTTGTGCGGCGCGGGGGTATAAATGCATATTGGTTATGCCAGAAACCTTCAGCAAAGAACGGCGCATGTTGCTGCGCGCCTATGGCGCCGAACTCGTCCTCACCCCCGGCGCAGAGGGGATGGGTGGTGCTATTCGCAAAGCGGAAGAACTGGCAGCCTCCGATGCGAAATACTTCCTCCCCCAACAATTCAAAAATCCAGCCAACCCGGAAATTCACCGTAAGACGACCGCCGAAGAAATTTGGCGCGACACGGACGGAAAAGTGGATTTTCTGGTAGCTGGGGTTGGTACAGGCGGCACAATCACCGGCGTTGGCGAAGTGCTTAAGGCGCGCAAACCATCCTTCCGCGCCGTCGCCGTCGAACCAGACGCCTCACCGGTGCTTTCCGGCGGGCAGAAGGGTGCGCACGTCATCCAGGGTATTGGAGCAGGCTTCGTCCCTGACGTGTTGAACACCAGCATCTACGACGAAATCATCCGCGTTAGAAATGACGACGCCCTGGAAACCGCTCGTCGCATGGCGCGTGAAGAAGGTCTGTTGGTGGGCATTTCTTCCGGCGCCGCCACCTGGGCGGCTTTGCAGGTCGCCAACCGCAAGGAAAACGCCGGCAAATTAATTGTCGCCATTATCCCTTCCTTTGGCGAACGCTACCTCAGTACGTCTCTGTTTGCCAACCTGGCGGATTGATGCTATATAGAAAGCAGAGACACTACGCCTGAGCGAGAGGGGGAGTGTCTCTGTGAATGTCCTCGGCGGCGTAGCCAAGCGGTAAGGCAGGAGTCTGCAAAACCCGCATACGCGGGTTCCATCGAACACCAGAGACATTTCAGCCGTTTTATCAGTTTATTTATCAGTTTAATTAACGATCTCATCCCAGGGGCTTTTTTGAAGGGATACCCGCGCGGCGCGGATATTCTGATAACGTTGGGGCTATTTTATCCACCACCACCAGATAATGCTGCTCCACCACACCGGGCAGAGTAACCGGCAGTAAATGATGCAGCCGTCCTCCCAGCAGGCGCATGGCGTGTTCTGCCGCGTGCGCCTCGGCTGCTGCGCTCTCACCTTTCATCGCCAGAACGTGTCCTCCCACCCCCACCAGTGGGAGCAAATATTCCACCAGCACAGGCATAATCGCAACGGCTCTGCCGATCGCCCAGTCATACTGCTCGCGGTGCACTGCATCGCGTCCCGCCTCTTCCGCGCGCGCCTTAACCAGCGTTACCCCCTCCAAACCGAGCGTATTTACAATGTGACGGCAGAAATTCACCTTTTTTTCCACCGAATCTACCAGCGTCAATTGCATTTCTGGAAAGAGAATTTTTAACGGCAGCCCCGGAAATCCTGCCCCCGTACCCACATCAATCACCCGCCGAAAGCGTGAGCCGCGCATCGCCAAAACACAACTAAACGAATCCAAAAAATGTTTCGAGCGGATTTGTTCCGCTTCGCGAATTGCCGTCAGATTATAACGTGCATTCCATTCCACAAGCGTCTCCTGGTAACATTCCAGGCTGGCTGCTTGTGCCTTACTGATCCTCAGTCCAAATAAATCGTACGCTTGACGGGCAAGTTCAATCATTACATTAGAGACAGCCAGCCACGCTGGAAAACCGCGGCTGGCTGTTTTTATTCTCCTTTATGGATTACTTCTCCGGTTCTTTCTCGGCTTCGGCAGCTTCTGCTTTTCCTTCCTCGCCAGGCTTTTCTTCTTCTGCCTTGGCTTGCACAGCCGCCTTGTCTTTTGCCTGCTGTTTGCGCTTGCTAAACAAACGCCGTAACCCCTTGACCAGCAACCAAATCGGAATGCCAATGATCAACATAATCGGCAGGAAGAATATCACCAACCAGATCGCCACGTTGACCAGAAACTTGAGCGCATTGATTAATGCCTGCACTGCGTCGCGTGCCTCTCCCACAGGCTGCCAGCCGCCCACCGTTACCGGTTGAATAGACGCTTCTGCGATGATATCTACTTTTATTGCCGAAAACGTTGCCGAGGTTTCATAATATTGGATTTGCCCCTTCACCACCTCGATTTGCTCGCGCACTTCCACCAGTTGCCGGTAAACGTTCATCACGTCTTCTGTGGTATACGCATTTTCCATGATCTTGCGCAATTCAGCCTCTGCTGCTTCCAGGTTGCGCAAACGCGACTGCAAATCTGTGTATTCCTGGGTAACGTCCTGTCCAGACATATTCTCGTTCTGCACTTCATTAACGTCCGCTTTTATTTCCTCCAGCGCCTCGTCCAGCTTTTCCGCCGGCACGCGCACGGTGATCGTCGCCTGAGGCACCTCTACGCCGTTATCCAGCGTCCTTTGAAATCGGTTTGAGGTTACCACGAAGCCGCCCATCTCCTCTGCCATGTCGCTGATTTTTTCCATGGTGAGAATTGGGTCTTTAACAACGATGGCAATGTCCACATTCTTGATCACCAATCGTTTGCCGCCCGCTTTTTGAGGCGCCAGGTCCTCAACTGGCGCACCAGGCGCAGCCATTTCCCCCGCCGCCTGGTTCACCTCGGCTTTCATCGCTTCTTCCATCGGTGCAGCCATTGGTGCTGCAGCGTCTGGCAAAGGGGCACTTTTGGGTCTTGCCGCAGCACACGCCATACACACAACGGCTATCATACTCAGCACCACAACATTGCGCAGCAGATTACGCTTCCCAAACATATTGCCTCCTCTCATAAAACTACGCCTGTCCTGCCAATCTTTTTCCAAACCATTCACGTTCGCCTTCTTTGATTCAAAGTATATCATAAAACACCTCCATAAATTATGTCAGCCTGTTTCTATATCTTGTGGCTTAAGACGCCCGGATTCTCGGATTTGTTCCACCGCCGAACAAATCATCCTCCATTCGCCAGGCTTACTTTCGTTTCTTTTTCAAAACGATATGGCAACGCTGATTTATCTTCTGGAAAATGGTATACTTATTCCACCAAACCCGCTTCGATCTTCGTCAAAAGACGAAAACTCGCAGACGTTCGGTTTTATTTGCAAGATTGATTTTTCAAAGGAGATGCCACCATGAAGACTGAAACCTCATCCACGAATTCATCGAGCAGCATCAATCTGATCGCCTTACTCATTTCCAGCGCAATGATTGGCGTGCTTGTTGGTCTTGTTTCGGCTGCATTTCTGCGCTTTCTCGATTGGAGCACCCACCTCCTCTGGCAAGAACTTCCTCATCAAATTGCGCCACAAGGCAGCCCCACTGCTTACACGCTCATTATCTGCACCCTGGGAGGACTCATCGTCGGCGTGTGCCAGAAATACCTGGGCAATCACCCGCCCTCCTTGCAAGAAACGCTGCAAGAGTTTCGCAAAACCGGGCGTATTGAATACAAACACCTTCCCAATGGCATCGTTAACGTCCTCGCATCACTCGTCTTCGGCGGCAGCCTGGGACCAGAAGCAGGTCTCACCGACATGATCGGTGGTCTGGCAACCTGGTTTGGTGATTTCCGAGCGCGCCATCACTACGTTCGCCGCGCCCTCACCTACGCCGCCGTTAGTGCGGGTCTCGCCTTTTTGGGTTCTCCCATCGGCGGCGCGTTTTTAACGTCAGAATCCTCGGAGGACGAAATCTTACCCCCTTTCCCGAAATTCCTCCCCGCTTTGGTTGGTGCCTGCGCCGGCTTCGGTGGGTTCATCTGGTTTATGGGCTACACCTTGGGCGGCTTCTCTCATCTCCCCTCGCCGACCGAGCGCCAACCCGTTAACCTCCTGCTTGCCATCCCCGTTGCCCTCGTCGGCGCCGCCGCAGGGTTGGGATATCACTTCTCATCCCTGTTCCTGAAAAAGTTCTTTTCCCCACTCGCGCAGCAACCGGTGTTACGCGGCCTGTTCGGAGGGCTGGGCTTGGGCATTCTGGGCAGTTTCCTTCCCCTAACGTTATTCTCTGGGGAACACGACTTCCGCTTCCTCGTCGAACAGGGCGCCCAACTCGGCTTTGCCGTCCTCTTCCTGACTGGTCTGGCGAAAATGTTTGCCAACGCCCTCTGCCTCACCACCGGCTGGAAAGGCGGCATCATCTTTCCTCTCATCTTCAGCGGCGCCTCTCTGGGGCTGGCGTGCAGCGTCCTTTTTCCAGTCATTCCTCCCATCGTCGGCGTCGCCGGGGGTATGGCAGCCACAACCGTAACTATCTTGCGCCAGCCTCTCGCAGTTATCGTCATTGCCCTGGGCATTATGCGCGCTGAAACAGCCGGCGTTATCGTCGTAGCCACCCTCGTGGGCTATACCCTGACCCAACCGTTTTTTCCTCCCAGGAAAACACACGTTGTTTCCGAAAAAATTGCGTCTGCGTCGCAGCCTAACCAATAATTCCATCTGCTTTGTTCCTGTAACATTCAGAAAAGCGCTAAAAAAGAGTATAATTAAAGAAACCTGGAGGTGAGTTATGGATGAAAGGCGAAGAGAATCACGGCATCATTTAATTCATTACCTGCGCATATTTGATTGTGATACAGGTGCTGAGATTGGCAACCTGGTAAATATCAACAAAGGCGGGGTGATGATTGTCAGCGGAGAGCCTATCGAAGAGGGTAAAAAACTGCACCTGCGCATGATGTTTCCCGAAGAGATTATGGATAAAGACCACATAGAATTTGACGCCGAAACGCGCTGGCTTAAAGCCAACGACCGTTACGGTTTGATCGCTATGGGGCTAAAATCCTTAAACATCTCCCCGCAAGACATGGACACCTTGGAGTATCTGATCTCGTTTTATCAGGACGACGAAGAATAAACTGCACCAGGTGATCGTTTCAATGGCTGATATTTCCACCCGCAAAGCCTCGCGCCACGACCTGCCCGCCATCCTTCGTCTCTACCAAGAGCCGGGATTTGACGATGCAGCAGTCTTAGACCTGGATAGCGCCGCGCCCATCTTTGCGCGCATGCATCAATATAATTTTATAGTCCCAATCTCCTCCACACCTTAATTATGCTGCGCCCTGCCGATGCCATTCGCCTTGATTTGCACGCCCACACCGCCAGCGAAGCCCTGGAAGCCTTCCGCGAGGCGTACAACCGTCAAGTTAATCTGCGTTCCTCCCGCCCCTTGGAAATCGTTCACGGTTACGGCTCCTCAGGAGAGGGTGGCATCATCCGCAGCCGTCTGCGCGCCTTCCTGCAATCTCACAGCCAGCGGCTCGTTTTCCGCCCCGGGGAATTAATTGACGGGACTCCTGGCTACACACTGGTTTACCCTAAGGCGCCCCTCCCCTCCCAGGCAGAAAACCTCAACGATGAAATAGAAGCGTTTTGTGCCACCCCGCGCAGCGAAGAGAAGATCGCCGGGAAATTCCGCCGCTACGGAGACGTAGCCATCCGCACCGCGCTCAGGGAGCTGGAAAGACAGGATCGCATCACTTCTGTTTACAAGGGTAAGTTTAAACATTACGTCAGCGTAAGCGTAAAGTAATCCAAAATATCTTCTCTCCTAATAAAGACGATAAAATCTTCGCGGCTTCTCTATTTCAAAACCACTTCAATTCGTGCTATAATCAGTGGTAATTATTTCAAAGGAAACCTATGAATTTTCTCATCACTGGCGCAGCCGGGTTTCTCGGCTCTACACTAGCAAATTATCTAGCCCGCCAGGGGCATAACGTGCGTGGGTTGGACGATCTCTCCACCGGCGACCCAGCCGCCCTGCTCCCCGACGTCTTGTTCACACGCGGGGACGTAAAAGACCGCCCGAAATTGTGGACGCTCCTGCAACAGGTGGATTGTGTCTATCATCTGGCTGCGCGCGTGTTGGTGCCCGAATCCGTGCTCTATCCCAGCGCCTATAACGACGTAAACGTCGGTGGAACGGTGAGCTTAATGGAAGCCATGCGCGACGTCGGTGTGCGCCGCGTTGTCTTCATTTCCTCTGGCGCAGTCTACGGCGAACAAGACATTCAACCCCTCAAAGAAAGTGTTGTTCTACGTCCGGCTTCTCCTTACGCCGTCTCTAAGCTCGCCGCCGAATATTACGTGCGCACCATTGGCACGCTGTGGGGCATCGAAACCGTCAGCCTGCGCGTGTTCAACGCCTACGGTCCCGGGCAGCACCTTCCCGCTTCCCATCCTCCCGTCATCCCCTATTTCCTGCGCCAGGCTGTAAAAAGCGGCACCATCACCATGCACGGCAACGGAAAACAAACCCGCGATTACGTGTACGTGGACGATGTGGTCAACGCTATGGTGGCTGCCGCTACCGCCCCAAACATAGACAAACTGGTCATCAACGTTGGCAGCGGCAAGGGCACCAGCGTGCGTGAAATTGTGCGCATGGTCATGGACGTAACCGGAAAAGAACTCAACGTCCTGGAGAATCCGCTCAACAACCCCGGAGTCTCCCTCATGCAAGCGGACTTGAGCCTGGCGCGCGAAAAATTAGGCTACCGCCCGCGCGTTTCCCTCAGCGAGGGGCTGCGCCTGACTTTGGAACGCGACCCGCGTTTCCAGTCCTGACTTTTAATCCACATTATGGTAACGACACCTCAAACCCAACGCCTTACCAGAGACTTCTTCTCTATTCCCACCCTGGAACTCACCCGCCGCATCCTCGGCGCCCGCCTGGTGCACGAGCAAGACGGCAGACGTTTGGCAGGCATCATCGTGGAAGCGGAAGCCTACGTCGGGCAAGCAGACCTGGGCTGCCACGCCAGCGCCGGCATGACCCAGCGTAACCGCGTCATGTTCAGCGCCCCGGGGCACGCTTACGTGTATTTCACCTACGGAATGCACTGGCTCTTGAACGTCGTTGCCGAGCCGCAAGGCACCCCCGCCGCAGTGTTGATTCGCGCCATCCGCCCCAGCGAAGGCTTGGACGTGATCGCTTCCCGTCGCAACGGAAAACCACCCGCTTCCTGGACCGACGGACCCGCCAAACTCTGCCAGGCTCTGGGAATAGACGGGAAGTATAACGGACTGGACCTGTGCGCGCCTGCCTCTCCCCTGTTCTTAGAAGCCGCCCAAACCTTTACAGATGACGCCGTGCATACTTCTGCGCGCATCGGTTTGAATCGCGTCCCCGAACCCTGGAAAAGCATTCCGTGGAGGTTTTATGTTTCGTAGAAACACCGAACCCAAACCTGTTACCGTGCCCATCCAACCCAGCGCCCCCATAGAGCGGGTAACTTCCGTGCTGGGGCAAGGCATCACCTGGCGTGGCAACCTGCACGGTACGGGCGGCGTGCGCATCGAAGGCGCCTTTGAAGGCGATATCAACCTGCGCGGCTTGCTGGTGGTTGGTGAAACCGGGCGCGTCGTTAGCAAAAACATCCGCTGCAACGTCATTGTCATCGCCGGGGCAGTGCGCAGTGACATCACCACAGAACGCCTGGAAATCCGCGCCACCGGGCGGGTGTGGGGCAACGTCATCACCACCGCCTTCACCACCGAAGAAGGCGCCTTCTTGCGCGGTCAAGTGCGCATGGAAGACCAGATCGAACTTGGCAGGCTGCCCGAAATTGAACCCACCCTCTCCGACGGAGAGCTAACCACCCCGCGTTAAGCCGCGCCGTTTTTTCACCAACATACGATTAGAATTTTAGACAGCTTCGTGTCCTTTGTGTCCGCCGCAGGCAATCTTTCTCCCCGCATCACAGCCTGCGCCGCTTTAGCGGCAGCCTTCACGGTTGTCCACCCTTCATCACGCCCCCCAACCAAAAAAAAACAGCGCACGAACGACGGAGAAAATCCGTCCCTCGAGCGCTGCACAATCTAAAAAATCTACCAGCGCAAGCTTGCGAAAGACCTATCCCTTCAAGGCACCTGCCATCAAGCCGCGCAAGAAATACTGCCCCAGGAAAATGTAAATTAGCAGCGTCGGCAGCGCCGCCAGGAAGGCGCCTGCCATTTGCACGTTCCATTGGATGATCTGGCTGCCCGCCAGGTTATTCAACGCAACGGTGATTGGCCAGGATTGCGGACTGGTCAACACCACAGCAAACAGGAAGTCATTCCACGCCGACGTGAACTGCCAGATCATCACCACCACAAAACTGGGCAGAGAAAGCGGCAATAAAATGTGGCGGTAAGTTCCCAGCATGCTTGAGCCATCTATGCGCGCTGCCTCCAATAGCTCTTTGGGAATCGTGGCGTAATAGTTACGGAAAGTCAACGTGGTGATCGGAATACCATAGATAATGTGCGCCACGATCAAGCCCGGAATACCCCCGTACAGGGAAAATTCACCAATCCGAATGCTGCGCATAAATTCCACCAGGGGGATGAGAATACTTTGGTATGGAATGAACATACCAAACAGAATGAGTGGAAAGATTACATTCGCCCCGCGGAACTTCCACTTCGCCAGCACAAACCCGTTAATCGAGCCGATGAAGGACGAAATGATCGTCGCCGGAACGACCATCTTGAAACTATTCCACAAATAAGGCGCCAGCTTTGCAAAGGCAGCTTTAAAGTTATCGAAGTAGAGTCCGGTGGGCAGATTCCACATCGTACTCAAACTCACCTCGTCAAAACGTTTGAAACCGGTAACCAGCATGACGTACATGGGCACCAGGTAGAATATCGCCATCAAAACCAATGGCACGTACAACCAAAAGCGGCGGCGTGTTTGAATCATAATTCAGCCTCCGTGCGCAGAGTATAGACGAGGTATGGGATGATCAACACAGCCACCCCCAACAACAGCAGAATACCAATGGCAGCCCCGCGTCCATAAAACAGACCGTCGAAAGTAACCTGCCACATATAAATCGCCGGTACGTCCAGAGGGAGTTGTTTACCTGCCACAGCTACGATCAAATCGAAGACCTTCAGGGATATGTGTCCCAGGATGATCATCGCGCTCAGCGTTACCGGGCTTAACAACGGCAAAACGATGTGCCGGTAAATGTCCGTTTCGCTTGCCCCATCCACCATGGCTGCTTCGCGCAGTTCGTGGGGAATGGAGCGCAATCCAGCCAGGTAAAGAGCCATCGTATATCCAGACATCTGCCAGATGGCGGGAATTGCAATCGCAGCCATTCCCCAAAACGGCGTGGTATACCATTTATTGATTAAAAAGTCCAAGCCCATCTGGTGAAACAATAGATTAAAACCGCTCAAGCGCTCTCCCATCGCCGGGTTCATCAGCCAGCGCCAAACCACACCCGTTACAATGAAGGATACTGCCATCGGGAATAAAAACAAACTGCGAAAGAAACTCTCCCCGCGCAGGTTTTGATCGAGAAGAATAGCCAAACCCAGTCCCAGGATCAGGCTGCCGCCCACGAACAGTACGGTAAAAATAACCATATTGCGAATGTCAATTTGAAAACGTGGGTCTTTGGTGAGCAGGTTAATATAATTATCTAAACCCGCCCAGGTGTAGTCTGGGTTCAACCCCTTCCATTTACTGAACGAAACACGCACAGACCAGAAGATAAAACCATAAATGAAGATTGCAACGGCAATGATAGAGGGGGTTACCAGGGCGATGGAAAGGAGTGTCTCTTTATTAAATCCTCGCTTTTGCATGTGGTCTCCCTAATGTAATTAAAATACGCAGGTAAACTATCGGGCAGGCAGAAAATCTGCCTGCCCGAAAACGTCAAACAA
>CAZGDA010000003.1:0-5585 GCA_964524425.1 uncultured Anaerolineaceae bacterium
CCTTCTTGTCCTTGCGAGGGAGCGCAGCGACCGAAGCAATCTCTAAAATGACACAGATTGCTTCGCCTGCGGCTCGCAATGACACTCCCTCTGTCCTTGCGAGGGAGCGCAGCGACCGAAGCAATCCCTAAAATGCCACAGATTGCTTCGCCTGCGCCTCGCAATGCAATACGTAGGTTGTGGTTGCGCACCGCAGATTTGTTTTTTAACCCCCAGGCGCACACAGGACACCAAGGTCAACAACACCCCTCCGTGTCCTCTGTGGTTAACTTGCCGCCTGCCTGTCCTACACGCCCGCCGCCGCCAAGCGCTCGGCTTCGTCGCGCGTGGAAAGCTCGTCAATAAACAGGTCAATATCGCCTTCCATAACGGCGGGCAAATTGTACGACGAGACGTTGATGCGATGGTCGGTAACGCGCGACTGCGGGTAATTGTAGGTGCGGATCTTCTCCGAACGATCGCCGCTGCCGATTTGCGAACGGCGCGTCTCTTCCAGTTCGCTGCGCCGCTTTTCCTCTTCCATTTCGTATAATCGCGCCCGTAAAATGGTCATGCCGCGCAGGCGGTTTTGCAGTTGCGAACGCTCGTCCTGACAGGCAACCACCATGCCGGTGGGGATGTGCGTGATGCGCACCGCCGTGGCGTTCTTTTGCACGTTCTGCCCGCCAGCGCCCGCCGAACGATAAACGTCAATGCGCAGGTCGCTCTCGTTGATTTCAATCTCCACGTCGTCCACTTCCGCCAGCGCCGCCACGGTGGCAGTGGAGGTGTGGATGCGCCCAGAGGCTTCGGTGGCTGGCACGCGTTGCACGCGGTGCACGCCGGTTTCGTATTTCAGGCGCGAGTACGCCCCGCGTCCCTTGACAGTGAAGATAATCTCTTTGTACCCGCCGATGCCGATTTCGCTGGCGGAGACGACGTCCACCTTCCAGGCGCGGTTCTCGGCGTAACGCGTGTACATACGGAACAAGTCGGCGGCAAACAGGGCTGCCTCGTCTCCTCCCGCGCCGGCGCGGATTTCCACGATGACGTTGCGCTCGTCGCGCGGGTCTTTGGGCACGAGCATGGATTTGAGGGCGCTTTCCAAGCCCTCCACCTGCGGCGCCAGCTCGTCAATTTCCGCTTCCGCCAGTTCGCGCAATTCCTCGTCGTCCTCGTTCACCTGCACCAGGCGGGCGTCTTCCAGGCGCTGTAAAATGCGCCTGTACGCACGGATCTTCTCCACCATCGGCTCCAACTCCGAGCGCTCCTTGTTTAACTCGGCGGCTTTCTGATAGTTATCCCCAACTTCCATAAATTGGCGGTTGACTTCCTCAAAACGTTCTTCTATTCCAATTAATTTATCTAGCATAATTACCTCTGGTAAAGTCCCAAAAAGTTCGCAGAACCTGTCGGAACGAAATAGGCTTACTCCGCCACACCCTTCAGCCCGTCCACCTGGTCGAGGCGCAAACTGATGACGCGGCTGGAAGAGTCGCGCTCCATGGTTACGCCGTAAATCACGTCTGCCACCTGCACCGTATTGCGGTTGTGGGTGATGATGAGAATCTGGGTGTTTTGGCTGACCTCGTTCAGCAGGTCGCGGAACCTGCCCACGTTGGCTTCGTCCAGCATGGCGTCCACCTCGTCCAGCACGCAAAAAGGCGTGGGAGAGGTTTTCAACAGGGCGAAAATGAGCGCGGTGGCGGTCAGGCTGCGCTCGCCGCCGGAAAGCAGAGAAAGCCCCTGGGCACGCCGCCCCGGCAGGCGCGCTTCGATGTCCACGCCGGTGTTGGTCAGGTCGTTTGGATCGGTGAGCAGCAGGCGCACCGCGCCGCCGCCAAACAAGCGCGTGAACACCTTGCTGAATTCCGTCGCCACAGCATCGAAGGTCTTTTTAAACTGAGCTTGCATCAGCGCGTCCAGTTCGGCGATCACCTGGCGGATGTCTTGTTCGGCTTTTTGCAAGTCCGCCATCTGGGTGGTCATAAACTCGAAGCGTTCTTTCACCTCGTTGTATTCCCGTTTGGCGTCCAAATTGATCGGACCGATGCGACGCAATTGGCGGCGATAGTTTTGAATGGTCTCGTCCAGGTCTTCGGCAATCTCCGCCACCACCGGCAGAGCTTCCACCAGACCATCAATGGGCAAGGGGGTGGGACCGGAAATCTCGGCGGCGTATTCCAGCGCCACCAAACCGAAGTCGTCTTCAATCTTCTGGCGCAGGGAATCCAGCCCCTCCTGGCTGCGCGCCAGGGCAATGCTCGCCTGGGCGTTGCGCTGCTCGGCGCGGCTCAGCGCCTGGCGGGCGGCGTCGTCCTGGCGCTGCAATTCCACCTGGCGTTTCTCGCGCTCTTCCAGTTCGGCTTCGGCGGGCTGGATTTGCTGCTGCAAGGCGTCAATTTGCTGGCTGACCTGCGCTTCCGCCTGGCGCAAACCAGTCTCTTCCTCCTCCAAACGGGTTTGGGATTGCTTCAAATCGTCCAGGCGTTTTTCCAGCAGCGCCCTGGTTTGGCGGGCGCGCTCCAAAGCCGCCTGGCGTTCGCGCTTGCGGTTTTCCGTATCGGTCAGGGCGCGTTTCGCCAGGGCGAATTGGGTTTCCCAATGCGCCACCTGCCCCTGAAATTCGTCCAAAGCCAGGGCAGACAGGGCGTTTTGTTTGTGGCGTATGTCTTCTTGAACGGTGGAGATCGCCTCTTTGGCTTTGGCAATATCGCTGTTCATCTGCGCCGTCTCGCGGTCCAGGTCTTTGATCTCGTTTTCCAGGCGTTGGCGCTGGGAGGTTTGCCATTCCAGTTGGCGCCGGGCTTGTTCGAAGGCGAGGGTAAAGCGCTGGAGTGCGGCAGCCGTTTCGGCAGCGCGGCGTTGCGCGTCCTGCGTCTGCCGCGCCAGCGCGTCTGCCGCGGTGCGCAGGCTGGCAAGTTCTTTTTCCAGCGCCTGTTGCTGCTCTTCCTGCTGCGCCAGGTGGCGTTCGGCGTGCGCCAGCGCGTCCGTCAGTTCGCGGCGCTGGCGGGCGCGGCTCAGCACGCCGGCATCTCCGCTGCCCTGGCTGGGCGCAGAAAGGATGGGACCGCTGGCATAAAACACGTCGCCGCGCAGGGTAACCGCCCGCGCGCTGCGCGGCTGCCCTGCCAAAGCGCGCCGCGCCGCCGCACGGTCTTTTACCACCAGCACGTCCCCCAGCAGCACGTCCACTGCCGGGCGCAATTCCGCTGGCGCGTTGACGAGTTGCGCCGCAATCCCCAGGCAGTCCGCCTCCTGCGCCGCCAGGTGCAGAGGTTCAGCTGGCGCCAGGCTGTTGAGCGGCAGCAAAGCGCCGCGCGCCGTCTTGGCAGCCAGCAAATCCAGCGTCCTGTCCGAGACGTCATCCGACTCCAGCAACACTGCGTTGAGGTGTTCTCCCAGGGCGGCGGCAATGGCGGTCTCCAACTCGGCGGGCACTTCCAGGCTGGGAATAAAGGCACCCTTCACGCCGCGTAACTGCGCCTTGCGCCCTGCCTCAATGATCAGACGCGTGCCGCTGCCATAGCCGGTGAGAGATTGTTCCGCCTGCTGGATGACGTCCAGCTGCGCTTTCAGGCGCGCTCGTTCGGTCTTCGCTGCGGCGGTTTTATCCAGCGCCTGCTGGCGCGCTTTTTCCACCTCGCCCACCTTCTGGCGCTGCGCCTGCCAGGCGGTTTCCACCTCTTTGTAAGCCGCTTCCGCCTTCCGGTGCCCGTCTTGCGCTTCGCCCAGCGCTTTTTGGGCTGTGTGGACTTCTTTTTCGGCTGCCGCAAGGGTGTTGGCGGCGTCCAACACGGCTTGCTGCTGGCGTTCAATCTGCGCCTGCCGCTCGCTGAGGCGGGCTTGCAGGCGGTCGCGGCGGGTGTAGGCGTCGGAAAGGGATTTACGCGCCGCTTGCACCTCACGCTCCTGGCGTTCGCGTTCCGCCTGGCGGGTTTGCAGGGCTTTGCGGGCGCTGCCAGCCTGGTTTTCCGCTTCTTCCAGTTCCAGACGGGCGCGTTCCCATTCACTGCCGGCTTGTTGCAGACGTGTCTGGTGCAGGTCAAGCTCCTCGACCAAACGCGCCAATTCGTCGCTGGAATTTTGGCTCTGCTCCTGGTAAGAACGCGTGCGCTCGGCAAACACAGCCAGGTCGCGGCTCACCTCCTCGCGGCGGTTGTGAAACTGCGCCTGCTGGCGATGCCACGAATTCAGGCGGGCGCGCATACCCTGGATTTCATCGCGCAGGCTGGTGAGCGACTGCGCCACCGCCGATTGGTCGCTGCGCGCCCCCATCAACAGGCTTTCCTGCTGTTGGGCGTAATGCTGGGCGCGCACAAACTCCGCCTGCATGCGATGCCAGTGATAGCCGTACCATTCGCGCAGCACGCCGCGCAGGTCTTTTTGGACCTGTTCGTATTTCTGCACGCGCTCCATCTGGTTGACCAGGCTCTTCAAGCGCGGCTCCAGTTCCGCCAGAATGTCTTGCAGGCGCTCCAGGTTGCGTTTCGTGGCGTCCAGGCGACGCAACGCCTCCTCCCTGCGCCCGCGATGCAAACCGATTCCGGCGGCTTCCTCAAACAGGCGGCGGCGCTCCTCGGCGCGCAACGAAAGGGCGATGTCCACCAGTCCCTGACCCACGATCGTATACGTACGTTCCGCCAGCCCCGCCTGGGAAAGCAACTCGGTTACGTCGCGCAGGCGCACTTTTTGCCCGTTGATGAGATATTCGTTTTGCCCGTCGCGGTAGGCGTTGCGCGTAATGGATACCTCGTTGAAATCCAACGGCAGCCAGTGATTTTCGTTATCGAACACCACCGTGGCGGAAGCCATGCCGGAACGCGGGCGCTGCTCGGAGCCGGAAAAAATCATATCGTCGGTGCGTTTACCGCGCAGCAGTCCGTAGGACTGCTCGCCCAGCACCCAGCGCAGCGAATCCACCACGTTCGATTTGCCAGAGCCGTTTGGACCGACGACCGCAGTTACACGTTCGGCAAACTCAAAACGCGTGCGGTTGGCAAACGTTTTATAACCTTGCAATTCCAGGGACTTCAAATATTGAGGCATACTTCAACTTCACACGCAAGAATCACGGGAGGCAATTATACCAGAAGAATGCTTTTTATGATGTATAATTCTAGCGGCTTTCCCAAGTCTGCGGGATGTGCAAAAAAACACACACCTGTCAAGTCTATAAAAATTTTTTCATTAAAATTCAATTTTTCATTTATTTCATTTTTGCAAGGAGGAAGTTTATGACAAAAATTCTACTGGCTTACGCCACAAACGCCGGTTCGACGGCAGACGTAGCCAAGGTGATTGGAGAAGAATTGGGCGCCGGCGGCGCGCAAGTGGACGTGCGCCCCATCGCCGAAATCAGCAGCGTGGACGATTACGACGCGGTCGTCGTCGGCGCGCCGATGATCATGGGCTGGCACCCCCAGGCGACGAAATTCATCAAGAAGCATCAGTCCGCTTTGAGCAGTAAACGCGTGGCGTATTTCTTCACCGCCGTAAACTTGACGCAGAGCGACGAGACCCAGGTTGACGGCGTGCCGATTTGGGTGGACGCCCGCCAAGCCAAGCCGCCCAAGGATAAAAACCGGCTGGGGTTCAAGGAACGC
>CAZGDA010000003.1:5595-54992 GCA_964524425.1 uncultured Anaerolineaceae bacterium
TGCCGGCAAACTACCTGCGCCCGGCGCTCAAAGACGCCCCGCTCGTCAAACCCTTGAGCGTGGGATTTTTCGGCGGCAAATTAGAGATGTTCCGCCTGCCCATTCTGCAAATGCTCTTCGTTATGCTGATCATCCAGGCGGACGGGGGAGATTTTCGGCACTGGGCGCTGATTCGCGAGTGGGCGGGACAATTACGCAGCACGCTGGGCGCACCGCAACCGGCTGCCTGAAGGTTTTCCACTCCGCATTGCACGCTTACCCCGCTTCGGCGCCTTCGTGGAAGAAGCGGGGTTCTCAAGCTTCCTTCACAACCGCCGATAACAGATTTAGTGTGTCTCTAAAGGAGTAGAGCGGCAGCACAAGGAGGTTTGCATGTCAACCACAGTGGATGGATCCAATACCCTTTCCGATGCAAGCATTGCACTGGAATTGTTAAACCGCGCCAAACAAATGAAACGCAAGAACAAGCGCAAAAGCGTGGCTGAAGCGGCGGCAGAAAAAACAGAACAGCGCACCCAGGAGAGGATGAAAGCCGCCAACGAGGCTTTGCAAAAAGCTTACCAGGTAAAAGAAGCCCCCGGCACGGGCGGAAAAGAAGAGCGCATCAACCTTTCGGCGCTTTTCAGCCGCCTCAAGCAGATTAACGAAAACCCAGACGCCGCCCGCCAGGCGGCAAAACAATCCACAGAAAAGGTGGAGATCAATTACGAGCAACGCACCACCGAAATTGAAGTGTCTATCAACGTGAACAGGTACGTCGCCGGGCTGGAACGCATCAACGAAAACCTGGCGCAAACCGATCGCTATCTGTTTGAATTTCGCGACGGAGCCACCTTCACCATCAAGGACAAGTGGGCAAACAAGTCCACCACCATCTGGGGCGACCCGCACGTAGACGTTGACGACGTGGACGGAAACATGGACGGTGATTTTAAAGACCTCACCGCCAGCGAACGCATCACCACGTTTATGCTGCAAGACGGCACGCGCCTGACCATTACGGCGCTGGATACAGGCATTATCGAGAAAATTGACATTTTCAACGGCTCGCAACACCTGCAAGGCACCGGCGCGGGTTCTTCTGACTGGGAGCAATCCCAGTTGTTTGATAAAGAAGTGCAATACGGCGACGGCTACGAATCCACGCTGGAACGCGGCGACGTCATCAAAGCTGGCGGAGACGGTAACGACTGGTACAACGAAAGCGGCTTGCTGGTGTGGGGCAAGACCACCGGCGCGCTCACGTACACCCGCCCTACGACAGCCCTGGAAGTGAAAATTAAGCAGACGGTTGAACAGTTTTCCTTTTTCCAGCAGGTTGACCGCTGGACTTAGAAAAGCACGTCGGGCAACGCGCGTTGGTAAAACACCCGATACGCCGCCGTCTCTTCCAGAACGGCGGCGAGTTTTTGCCAGGCGCGGTTGGCTGCTTCTTCGTCGCGGTTGGGTTGGGCGGGGATTTGCAGACAGATTTCGGGCGCGTTTTGGGCATCTGCTATGTGCAATGAAATATCTCCGCGCCCAGCCAGCCATTCCAATCCAGCCTGAACGGCGCTTGGGCGCTGGGCGGTGGCTGCCGCCAGTCTGGCAAGGTTGGTTTTGCCAGCTTCGGCGCGCAGGGCGTATTTCACCAATCCGGCAAGCTGGCGCAGGAAGGCTTGCGGTGTGGCTTCCGGCGGTGCAACGGCAAAGAGCAGGACGTTGTGCGGTTGCACCGTTTCCAGGACGGCTTTGAGCACTTCGGCACCGGGCGGAGAAATCCACAGGACGAGTGTTTCGCCAGGTTGAAGGGTGAGGCGCGTGCGGCAGCGGGCGCGGATTTGTTCCGGCAGGGCGGCGCAGGCTTGCCCTTCGCACCAGATCTGCGCCTCATCCGGCGCGCTGCGCAGCAGGCGTTGCAGCGGGTCGGGGTCGGCGCGGCAATCCTCTACCGCAACCTGCGTTTTGAGGTAAGCCGAGATGTCCAGCGTTGGCGAGTCTGCCGTGCGTCCATCCACATAAACGATCTGCATGGCATTTCTGCCCTGGTAGGTGCTGGCGCGCAACGTAAAGGCGAGGTCGAACCTCTCTTGCGGCAGGGGCTTGCCTGCGCCCTGCCAAAAGAGCACTTCTTGCTGGACACCGCTATCGTCTTCGACGACCAGTTTAAGGTGCTCGCCGCCCTTGCCGATGGGCGTGCGCGTACGCAGCGCCAGGTTGCGGCAGGCAAACACGGGCAGCGGGAAGCCGACGCCAAATGGCGCCAACGCTTCCACTTCTTGCGCCAGGGCGAGGTCCAACTCCTTCAGGGCAAGGTAACCTTCAATTTCCAGCGTTTCGAGCGGGGGTTGTCCACCGGTCATGCTTAAAATGGTGCGGGAAAAGGCGCGCCGGAACTCGTCCACCCGTTCGCTTTGAATGGCGAACCCGGCTGCGGCGGGATGACCGCCGAACCGTTCCAGCAGGTGCGCTTGCTGCGCCAGGGCGGCGGTAACGTCCACACCACCGCCGGAGCGAGCCGAGCCACGCCCTGCGCCCGTCTGCGGGTCAAGCGAGATGAGCAGCGCCGGTTTCTGGTAGGTCTCCGCCAGGCGGCTGGCAACCGTACCCAGCACGCCTGCGTGCCAACCTGGGTAAGCCAGCACCAGCGCCGCCTGGTCCAACAGACTGCGCTCGCGCTCGATCTGCGCCTGGGCGGCTTGATAGACCTGTTCGCCGAGCAGCTTGCGGTGCGCATTTAACGCTTCCATTTGCTGACACAAGGACCGCACGAAAGCCGCATCTTGAGAGAGGTAAAATTCCACCATCGGGCTGGCATCGCCCAGCCTGCCCAGGGCGTTCAGGCGCGGAGCCAACACAAAGCCGACGTGTTCTTCGTTTAATGCCGTCGGGTTCAGCTCCGCCATTTCCATCAAAACAGCCAGACTCACGCGCCGCGCCTGGCGCAGCGCCAGGATGCCGCGTTGCAGCAGGTAACGCGTGTCACCGAATATCCTGGCGACGTCCGCCACAATTGCCAGCGCCGCCAGGTCTTCTATTTCTTCTGGCGTTTCCCCGTCTTGCAAGCTCAGCGCCTGCACGAGCTGATAAGCCACGCCCGCGCCGGGCAACGTGCTGAGCGGGTGGCTTTCTTCCGCCAGCAGGTGTGGATTGACGATCGCGTTGGCTTGCGGCAGTTCGGGCGGCAGGCTGTGGTGGTCGGTGATGATCACGTCCACGCCGCGTTGGCGCGCCGCGGCGGTCTGCTGCACGGCGTCAATGCCCGTGTCGCAGGTCAGCAGCAGACGCACACCGGTGTCTAAAAACGCGTTCAGGGCGGCGGGGTGAACCCCGTGCGATTCCCTGGAACGGCTGGGAATGTGATACAACACGTCGGCGCCGCGCTGGCGCAGTGCTCCCACCAGCATGGCGGTGGCGGTCTGCCCGTCCACGTCAAAATCACCCCACACGCCGATGCGCTCACCTTTCTGGGTGGCTTCCAGCACGCGCTGCGCGGCTGCCTGCATGCCCGGTAGTTCGTAGGGAGATGCAGGAGTGTAGGCGTGCGGGTCGAGATACCCCTGGGCGCGCTGCGAATCGCTTACGCCGCGCCGCGCCAGCACCTGGGCGGCAAGGCGGTGTTGCTGCGCAAAAGCGCGTAACCCAACCGGAATCTCCGGCGGGCTATGCTCGATCCACTGTTTTGGCATGCGCTAATTGTACCACCATGCCAGGTTCAGACGCGCAGCCAGGCGGTTTTAGCCGCAAACCCATCTCCACAGTTCCGGCAGGTTTCTCATCTCCTGACCGGTCTCCGTTTACTAATCCCGTCCAGCGAATTTGGCAAATGCCTGTTTCTTCAGGAATCCTTGCTTGACAGCTTTCCACCCCCGTGATAAAATTAATCGGGTGTTAATGTTAGTTCAAGTCACGCTAATTTCCATAGATCAAGTCGGATGGGCGCAACCCCATAACGGCGAATGATTTGATTTAATTAAAACAAGTCAAAACAAGTCGTTCGGTCACGGGTGTGCTCACTTCCCGTGACTTTTTGTTTTAAAGGCGATTGTACAAGCGTGCGTTGGGCAGCAACGTCCACCTTCAGTATGAACGGAACAGACAATCCATAGGGTTCATCACCCGCCTAACACAGCCAGTCACGGGAATTATCTCGGTACTGGCTTTTTTTATTGATAACTAGGGTGAAGACAATGAAACACAACATTAACCATACCTCTCAAGGTATCGTGTACAAGAAATCAAAAGGATATTATTTCGTGCGCACAGAAGGACGCAGCGTGCTGTGCAGCCTTGCGGCGCGCCTGCGCAAAGAGTGCGGCTACACCGCTTCCACTGCGCTACCCAAAAAGAAATTCGCCGGGAAAATCAACCCGCACGTTGACCCGCTGGTGGTGGGAGACGCGGTGCGCTTTATAGACCTTCAGGACGGCAGCGGGCAAATCATCGAAATTCTGCCCAGGCAAAGCAAACTGGAACGCCGCGCCGCCGCACCAAACCCGGCTGCCCACACCTTCGAGCAGGGAGTGGCAGCTAACGTTGACCAGGTCGTGGCAGTTTTCGCCCTCACCCAGCCAAAGCCAAAATGGAACATGCTCGACCGTTACCTGGTCTTAGCCGAGGCGCGCAGCCTGCCAGCTTTGATCTGCATCACCAAACTCGACCTGGCGGCTTCTGAATTGGACGCGGCTTACACAGACACCTGGGAAACGTTAGCCGTGTATCGCAAAATCGGATACCGCGTGCTGCTGGTCAGCGCCTTGGGCGGGCAAGGCATAACCGAACTGCAACAGGCACTGCACGGGCGCGCCTCCATCCTGGTTGGCAAATCCGGGGTGGGCAAAACCTCGCTGTTGAACGCCATCCTCCCCGCCGCCGATCTGCGCGTCCAGGCTGTCAATTCCACCAGCGGCAAGGGCAGGCACACGACCACCGCCCTGGAAATGTATGACCTGCCTGGAGGCGGGGCGGTGGTGGATACACCAGGACAGCGCGAATTTGGCTTGTGGGACGTAGATGCTACCAACCTGGCGTTTTACTTTCCAGAAATGCGCCCCTTCCTGGGGAAATGCAAATTTGCCGCCGACTGCCAACACGACGAAGAACCCGGCTGCGCGGTGCGCCGCGCCGTCAGCGCAGGTGCCATTGACCCGCGCCGCTACCAAAGTTATATGAGATTAAAGGAGACGACATGAACAAATATAATAACAAACCTTACGAGACGAGGAGAAAGGGCAAGAATAAATCCAGGTTTAAATACGGCGGGGACGGACCCAGCCTGACAGAATATCGCAACCTGAAAAACAGGGATTTCGAGTGTAAACACTGCCACAACCTCGTCATCAGCGCCCCAGCCATCGCCGGTGTAAAAAACCGCAACCATTGTCCGTATTGTCTGTGGTCAAAACACGTGGATCTGCATAAGCCGGGGGACAGACTGGCTGCCTGTAAAGAGGAGATGAGACCAGTCGGGTTAACCCTTAAATCTACGCGCGATAAATACGCTAAAGCGGAAACCGGCGAGTTGATGTTGATTCACCAATGCGTGGCATGCGATAGCGTGTCTATCAACCGCATCGCCGCCGACGACGACGTCAAACAAATCCTGGCTGTGTTTGAAGATTCTCTCGACATGGACTCTCCCCTCAAAGCGCTTCTGCAAAACTGCGGCATCCGCATTCTAAAAAGCAAAGATTTTGAGGTAGTCCAAATTCGACTTTTGGGATATAGTTAATACAAACCTAGGACGAGGAAAGGGATTAAACGGGATTTTATGAACAGGAAAACAAGCGCAGCACAAGCCCAAGTCATTGCTTTGGACGGTGCATCGCTCACGATAGAGCAGGTGATGCGGGTTGCCTACGGGCAGCCCAGCCAGCCGCGCGTGGAGCTGTGTCAGTACGCTGCCCGACGGGTGGAACGCGCCGCCAGCGCGGTAACAGAATTACTGGAGCGCAACGAGGTTGCCTACGGCATCACCACCGGTTTCGGCGCCTTCAAAGACCGCATCATCTCCGCCGACCAGGTTGAAGCGCTCCAATACAACATTCTCGTCAGCCACGCAGTGGGCACGGGCGATGTATTAGACGTCCCCACCACGCGCGCCATCATGGTCATTCGCGCCAACACGTTGTCGCGCGGTCATTCTGGCATCCGCCGCGGCACGTTGCAGCTTCTGCTGGACATGCTCAACAAAGGTGTGCACCCGCGCATCCCCGAAAAAGGATCGCTGGGCGCCAGCGGTGACCTGGCGCCGTTGGCGCACATGAGTTTGCCGTTGATCGGTCTGGGCGAAGCCGAGTACCAGGGCGAGATTTTGCCGGGGGAAGAGGCGCTGCGTCGGGCGGGATTGCAACCTATCACCCTGGCAGCTAAAGAGGGACTGGCGCTCACCAACGGCACGTCTGTGATGTGTGCCCTGGGCGTGCTCGCCGTAGGACGCGCCGAACGCTTGAGCCGCAGCGCCGATGTGGCGGGCTGCATGAGCCTGGAAGCGCTGCACGGCACGGCGCTGGCTTTTGACGAGCGCATTCACGCGGTGCGCCCGCACCCGCGCCAGGTCAGTTGCGCAGCATATCTGCGCCAATTGTTACGCGGCAGCCAGTTCGTGCGCCAGCACGACCCGCACAACGTACAAGACGCCTATACCCTGCGCTGCATCCCCCAGGTGCACGGCGCCGTTCGTGACGCCATCGCCTACGCCCGCTGGGTGATGGAAATCGAGTTGAACGCGGTTACGGATAACCCGCTCATTTTTATTGACGATTCCAGCGGGGAGATCAACGTCCTTTCCGGTGGAAATTTTCACGGCGAGCCGCTGGCGATCGCCATGGATTACTTCGCCATCGCCCTGACCGAGATGGGCAACATCTCCGAAAGGCGCATCATGCGCCTGGTGGATGGCGCCAGCAACGGATACGTGCTGCCCTCGTTCCTCACCCAAAACGGCGGCTTGCACTCCGGCTTTATGATCACGCAATACACTGCGGCAGCACTGGCAACCGAAAACAAGGTGCTGGCGCATCCCGCCAGTGTGGATACCATACCCACTTCCGCCAACGTGGAAGACCACGTCAGCATGGGCTGCACCGCAGCTTTAAAAGTGCGCCAGATCCTCGAGAACGTGGAACACATCCTGGCGGTGGAATTGCTCTCCGCCGCACAGGGGATTGACTTTCGCCGTCAAAGCCTGGCGCAGGACGCCCATCTGGGCGCCGGCACGCAGCCAGTCTACACCCTCATCCGTCAGCACGTTCCTTTCATAAGCGAAGACACCATCCTTTACGATTACATCACCGCCGTCAAAACGTTGCTCACCTCCGGGGAAATAGACCTTGTTGTAGAGAACGCATTAAAAGAAGAATAAAAGAGGAATTATAAACATGTTAGAAAAAGACGTGCAGGAATTTTTATTGCAGCAAGCCAAAGAGCGCTTTTTACGTTACGTGCAAATCAACACCACGTCCGATGAAGACTCCGGCATCCACCCATCCTCGGAAGGGCAGTTGCGCCTGGCAGACCTGTTGTCTGCTGAATTGCAGGCGCTGGGGTTACAGGAAGTCGAAGCCGACGCGTTCGGCTACGTTTACGCCATCTTACCGGCGTCGCCGGGCGTTTCTACCCCGCCGCTCACGTTTTGCGCCCACCTGGACACCTCACCCGCCGAATCGGGGGAGGCTGTAAAGCCGGTGATCCATCCGCGCTACGACGGCGGAATAATCCGTTTTGCCGACGACCCTGCCCTGGAACTAAGCGTGCAGGATTCGCCCGCCTTGCAGGAGTTCATAGGAGAGAACATCATTACCGCCTCCGGCAAAACGCTGCTGGGTGCCGACGACAAAGCCGGCGTCGCCGAAATCATGGCAGCCTTAGCCGCCCTGCAAAAATACCCCAGTCTGCCGCATCCCGAACTGCGCATCGTCTTCACCCCCGACGAAGAAATTGGCGAAGGGACGCTCAACATCCGCCTGGAAAAACTGGGCAAGGTCGCCTACACTCTGGACGGCGGACAGATGGGCGAACTGGAAGACGAATGTTTCAACGCCGTGAAAGTAAGGCTCGTTTTTCACGGCATCAACGTACACCCCGGCGAGGCAAAGGACAGGATGGTCAACGCCGCGGCAATTGCGGCGCGCTTTGCCGCCGCTTTGCCGGAACACGAAACGCCAGAGCACACCCAGGAACGCGAGGGATTTTATCACCTCATGGATATCCGGGGGTCAGAAAACGAAGCCGAGTTAAGACTTATCTTAAGGGACTTCGATAAAAATGGCAACACTGCGCGGCTGAATTACATCCGCCAGTTGTTGGGTGCCTTTGAAACCCGCTACCCGGCTTTGCGCGTTGACGTGCAGGTTAGCGAACAATATCACAACATGAAAACCGTTCTCGACCAACACCCCGAGATCACCCAAAAAGCAGCCCGCGCCATCCGCGCCGCGGGTGTGAAGGTGCTCCACAAGGCAATTCGCGGCGGCACGGACGGGACGAAGCTGACTTTTCGCGGTTTGCCGACGCCTAACCTCTTCACCGGCGGCGTGCTGTTTCACTCGCGCAAGGAATGGGTCCCCGAAATCGCCCTGCAAAAGGCTGCCGAAACCATCCTGTATTTATGCCAGTTTTGGACGGAGGGAGAATGAATGCGCAGACCAAACGCGACCCCGCCCCAATCCTGCAACGCCTGAATTTTGAGGCGTGCCTCTTTGATTTCGACGGCGTCATCGTCAATTCAGAACCGCTGCACGCCCAGGCAAAACAAGCCACCTTGCAGCATTTCGGGGTGCAGTTTCCCGCCAGCCTTCTTTCCGATTTCAAGGGTAGACCGGACAAAGATTTCTTTGCCCACGTCGTCGAGCGCTACGCCACTGCAGCCGTCAACATTCAGGAATTGGAGGCGTATAAGCGCCACGCCTATCTGCAATTGTTTGAAAACGTGCCCCTGGTGGACGGGGTGATAGAATTTCTGGCTGCTGTGCGTAAAAAATTCAACAAGACCGGGCTGGCTACCTCTGCCACACAACGGGATTTCTCTTTAGCGGCGGGCAAATTCAAGATTGACGCCGGCTTTAACGTCATCATCACCAGGGAGGACACGCAGGAACACAAACCCCACCCCCAGCCGTACCTGAAAGCGCTGACGGCGCTGAACGCTACCGCAGGACAGACGCTGGTGGTTGAGGATTCGCCCAACGGGATATTGGCTGCTAAAAACGCAGGCTGCGTAACCGCCGCCCTGACGACCACTTTTGACGAGCAAGCGCTGCTCGCCGCCGGGGCTGACCTTGTGGTCGCCTCGTTTGCCGAATTACGCACGGCGCTGGAATTGTAATTCCCTGCGCTTTAATTCCCTGTTCGGTCTGCGCAATCCCGGATAGCGCTTGAACTTACACTCCAAGCCAGGTAGCCGTATATTCGGTCAACTCGTCCACTTTTTCAATGGAAGGTTCCTGCACTTGCCATTCACCACCCAAGCCTAGCTCTGTGCAAGTCAATTCAAAATGGCACATGGCGATGCCCATGTCCAGGCGCTGCATGTCCGAAAGGGGCAAGATGACCTTAAACAAAGCCGGCGGGTACCCCGGCGTACGCTGTAAATAGAAATGCCAGCGGCTGCCGTCCTTGACGACGCGCCAGGGCTGCTTGTTCGACGCCGAAGGACCGGCGCGCAGCATGTCCAGCATGCCGGTATATACGCCAGCAGCGGGGCGCGATAGCGGAGAAGCAAACGAGTTCTCGAAAAACAGGCTCTCCCACGGCAGGCGCGTGTCCGCTTTGGCTTGGCGGCGACCGAACGCGTTCCTGGCTTTTTCCTCATCCGGGATGTAGCCAACCGCCGTTACAGCCGGAACGTCCTCGCCTTCCCCAGCCTCAATCTTTTTAGCGAAGCTGCTCTTGGTAAAATTGCCCCCCAGCCAGCACGTGCCCAACCCCAGGTGCGTGGCAAAGAGCACGATCTGCTCCATAGCGTAGCCGTAATCTTCCAGCGCCAGTTTGGCGTCTTTTACCGCGCCGACAATAAAGCCGCGCGCCCCCTGAATCCCCCCATATGTTCCCAGTCCGTTGAGCGCCTGGTTGTCCTGCTCTGTGGCGGCAATCAGACGAAAACGCAGGCGCGTGCCAAAAGGGGCGCTGTGGAGAGACTCGGCGTATTCTTGCAAGGCGCGCCGTTCGTCTGCGGCGATGGGTTTTTCAATGTATTTACGACAGGAAAAGCGTTTTTGAATCGTTTCGGTTACAGGAATGGTTAATTCTGACATATTTTCCTCACCTGGTTGGTTATAGTTCGGCAATGACGCGGCAGGGCAACCCGCTCATGCCGGCGAAATGGATGGGAAACGTGTAAACGGTGAAGCGGCTGCCCTGCGCCAGCTCCACCAGACGCGGCGTGTTCGCCAGGTTTTCAACGATAAATACACTCCGCTCGGCGCAATATTGATCCATGGGCGTGTGTTCACCTCCTCTGCGCACCCCGGCGCAATCCACACCGATCAAGCTGATTCGTTTTTCCAGCAGAAAGTAGATGAGTTCCGGCGCGAGCTGCGGATGATTCTTGAAGTACTCCGGCGTGCCGTAACCCGTCTCACTGAGAAAGCCGGTGTGGAACATGACGAAGTCGTCCGCCCCGATTTTCTCAGCCTGTACGTCTTGTATGGAAATGTCTCTGTCGCGCACGCGGCTGACGTCAAAGACAATCCCGCTGCGGATGATGTTTTCGAGAGAAAACTCTTTGTCCATCACGTCGAAGTGCGTGCCCAAGTGACCAAAAGAAGACATCTTCTCGTGGTTGAAAGTTGTTATCCACGAGGCTTTCTCCACCCGCAGGGTCAGGTCTATTCGGGTTGTCAAGTCGCCTCCCTATAAGATAAAAATGATCGCCACACCCACCAGGGCAATGACCGTGCCGATCACCGCGCCGGTGGTTACATTTTCCTTGTATCCCCATTTGGCGATGGGCAACACGAAAATTGGGGTCATACCCATCAAGGTGGAAGCAATCCCCACGTGGCTGGCTTGCACGGCGATCAGAGACATCCACACCCCAATGAAAGGTCCGACAATCGTGCCGCCCAGCGTGTTGGTGAGCGCCTTGCGGTTCTGGAAAACCGCTTGCAGGGACGCGCGCGCCTGCCCTTGCAACAACGCCAGCCCCCACATGACGAGCGCAGCCGCCAGCATGCGAATGAGAACCCCGGATAGGGCAGAATATCCATCCACCAGCCCCTTCTTCGCCAGGATCAAGCCGCCAGCCTGACAGGCAGCGGCGAGAAAGGCGCACAGAACGCCCAGAGTATACTCGCCTCGGCTATGACGGGTGTTTTCACCGTTGCGTTTTTGCAAAACCACCAGGGCAATGCCTCCCACGCACAAGGCGATGCCGAGGATTTCGTACATTCCCAGGGTTTCACCCAAAAAAGCCCACGCTAACAAACCGCCGATGACCGGCGCGCTTGCCATGAACAGCGTGCCGATGCGGTTGCCGACCATGACGTAAGCCTGGAAGAGGAACGTATCTCCCAGCGCCAGCCCGACGATAGCCGAAAGGGCGAGCCAGAACCAGCGGTACGGCTGGGCGTCCAGCGGAATGGGCTGCCCGTTCAGGATAAGGTGAACAAAAACCAGGATCACAACCGCAAAGAGAAGGCGCATACGGTTGAGAACAACCGAACCGACTTCCTTGCTGGCGGTAGTGAAGAAAATGGACGATAACGCCCACAGAAAAGCAGTCAGCAGAGCCGCAACTTCACCCATATTCAGGCGCTTCTCAACGGATCGCCAGCAAATCTGCTAACACGGCGTAGCCCGTTTCCAGCCTGCCCGCGCCGGGACCGATGAGGGTTACGTCCCCCAGCAGGTCGGTCGTGTAGGTGATGGCGTTGGTTGCCCCGCTCACCCCCGCCAGCGGGTGGCTGAGCGGCAGGCGCGTGGGTTTGACGCTGGCTTTCACGGCTCCATCCAGCACTTCGACCTTGCCGATCAGCTTCCAGCGTTCACCCGCTTGCGCCGCAGCGGATATGTCATCCAGGGAGAGGACGGTAATGCCCTGGCGGTCAACGTCGTCCATCGTCAGGGAAGCGCCCATGAGCAGGTTGGCGAGGATGACCACCTTTCCAGCCGCGTCAAACCCTTCCACGTCGCCTGTTGGGTCGGCTTCGGCGTAGCCCAACTCCTGCGCTTCTTCCAGCGCCGAAGAATACGGCGCGCCGCTGCTCATCTTGGTCAGGATGTAGTTGGTCGTGCCGTTGAGGATGCCCTGCACACAGCACACGCCGGCAGCTTTGAGGTAACCCAAGCCCAGGTGAACGGCTGGCGTGCCGCTCATCACCGTGCCCTCCACGCCCAGGGTAACGCCGTGCTGGCGCGCCAGCTCTGCCAGCGCCTGGTAACGCAGGGCGACGGGTCCTTTGTTGGTCGTTACCACGTGCTTGCCCGCCTGCAAAGCAGCCTCCACGTGGCTGATGGCGGGCTGACCGGTTTTCAAATCGGTGTAACTCGTCTCTACGATCGTATCGGCGTTGCTCTGGCGAATGGTTTGCAGCGCGTCCCAGCCGCGCTGCTGTGCAGCCACACCTGCCAGGCTGTCCTTCTTTTGTACAGCCTCCAGCAAGTCGCCGGGGCGCAACCCCTGGGGGTGGTAAACGCTGCCCTTCAATAAATCACACACGGCAGTGATGGTATAACGCACGTCAAACTGGCGCGCTAGCTCTTCCGCACGTGTGTGTAAAATCTGGCAAAAGCCTTGCGCCACGTTGCCAAACCCAATAATTGCAATCTTACGTTCTTGCATGATGTTCTCCTGGATTGTGTGTAATGATTTCTGACGATGAGATCCACCCTTGATCGCGCAATCGCTCCCAGGCGATTCGGATATGTTCCGGGCGGAAATGTTCTCTCTTGCGTGGATTCCACGCTTCAAATCCTTTCACGGCGGCTGAGTAATCCCTTTGAATGGCAGGGATTTCCTGGGCAAGCCAATGCACTGTCGCCAACAACTCCATGCCGTAAGGAGTTTCAAACCCCTCGATTAAATCCGTTACTCTTTTCAGACGAGATAACGTCTCCCAATGGCTTTTCAAAAAGGCTTGCGCTGCTTGAGCAGCACCGGATTTCAGATGGATGCTGGCTCTGTTTCCACTGCGGTCTCCGTAGCCAGCAATGTAATGACCTTCAAGGCGTTGAAGAACGTGATTGAGATTTTCAGCGTAGGGACCGTACTGCTTTTTCTCATACGCAAGCCTTAATGGTTCTCCGGCTTCTTGAAGAAAATACATTAATTTCTGTACTTCCAGCAAGCACAAACGATAGGCGGACAAAGCGTAATGGTCTATCAAAAAAATCAACGCAGCCCGCCCGACGGTGAGAGTGGGCACTTGGGGTTGAATTCGGATATCATCGGGTAAGGGTGCACCTTCCGGTTCGTAAATGAGAACGTCAATGTCAGGAAGATCGCTTAAATAACGTAACATCAGTGGTTTTACCTGATCCCAGTCCAGTCCTCCGCTTCCACAACCCAGGGGAGGGATGGCAATAGAACGAATATTTAGATCGCGGACGACCTGGATGAGGTTTTGTAACCCGCTCTCGACGTTTTCGATCTTGGTTTTCTCGCGCCAATGCTGTTTCGTGGGAAAGTTAATGATGAATTTTGGATTATCCCAGCGATTCGTGTGGTAAACCAGCATTTCTCCAAACTGCATTTCACCGCGCTGGCAAGCACGCTGGTAGTATTTATAATTTTCGGGAAAGGTTTGGCGAAACTGCAAGGCAATTCCCTTACCCATGATGCCCACCATGTTCACCGTGTTCACCAGGGCATCTACGTCTGCATTCAGCAGATCACCCTTGATAAAATTAATCATTTTATCCTCCGCCCTGATAATACCATTTTCGCTGGATTCTTACAATCGGACGATGGGTTTGGTTTAGCAATAATTCATTTACCTGCTGGGCTATTTCGTCATCGAATACGCCAATTTCTTCAACCAGACCCCAGGGAAAGAAGTGATGGACCAAAAATTCAGCTTGTTTACGGCGTTTCTGGTCATAATCCGGGGGTTGATTCGACCATTTCCAGGAATGGATGATTTTCCAATCCAACTGGTTTGTATCCGCAAGAGTGTCATAATAATGACTGATTTGTACTTCTGCATGACCATCGGTAAAAGCGAAGGGCAACTTTGCCTGCGCCACTTTTTCTGCAGATGACACGAGGTGGAGAATTGGTTTTTGCCCTCCCTGGTATCCTTTCACTTGTCCGTTATGGATGACGTAAAGCATGACGGAACGCGAACAAAAGTAAAATGGCACGTAATCCGAGAGCATTCCTTTAGCAGAAACAGGCACCACACGGTGCGCGCGACGATCTTTAATATGAGCGTGTGCGATTCCAGTAATGTCGGTTTTTTGGTTGGTGATGATCGAATCACACAACAAACCACCCGCGTTTAATATTGCAGATAGATTTTGTACGTGAGTGATGTGATAGATTTTAATCATTTGACGAGGATGAATAAATCATGCAAAAAAATAAACCTGGCGAGTGTTACAGCCCAGGTCTTTGAAGCCGCTCCATAGGAAAACCGCTCGCGTCAGGCGCACGTCAATCACGTGCATGAGAAACGGCATGGCTTGGATATTTGCCTTGCTCAAGCCGAAGGCAGCCAGTCCGTTTGCATAAGCCGCGTCAGCAGGTTCGGGCAGGTTGGCAACGCCGCTCAGCTGGGCACCCGCCAGGTGAGCAAAGCCTTGATACGGCTCGTACACGCACAGCGCCAGGCGCGGGTTGAGGAAAAGCGCCGCCAGCTTTTCACCTCCCTCGCTGACGAGATAAACGTGCCCGTCTTGATAGCGATATTCCAGCGGAGTGGCATGCACCTGCCCTTGCAGGCAGGTGGACAACGTGCAGGTGTTGTGTTGGCGCAGGAAGTTTTCGACGTGTGTCTTTACCTCGTTTGTGGAAATCTGCCCGCTGGGCTGGTTTTCGGCGGACTTGAGCGCCAGGGCAAAATCCACCGCAGCAGGCACATCATCAGCGGGAATGCGCGCCGAAAGGTGCGGGTCGCGCGAGAGCGGCAGGCGCGCCTGCGCCTCGATCAACCACGAGTCCGGCTCGTCCTGGCTGGCGATCTCCACGAAACTAAGCGCCGGCACGTCTTGCAAAGCTGACCGATGCGCCGCCAGCCAAGCCAGCACGTCTGCCGCACCCGTAAACGGCGCACACACCACCACCCGCTGGCATTCTTTTCCCATTTTCTCGCTCAAATCGTCCTGCATGTCGGCAATGCGCGCTGCCCCCAGCACGCCAGCCAGGGCGCGCAGCGGCGGTTGTGAAATGCTTAGGGCAGCGTGCAAGACAATCAGGGACGATTTCATGTTATGAATCTCCCTGATGTGCAGAGATTAATTCTTCGCGCATACCGGCAATACGCTGGCGCGCCCACGCCGCATCGCGCGGGTAAGTGAAATAAAACAGCGAGAAGAACAAGCCGCAGATAATCCACGGGAAAGGTATCGTCCACAGCATCGCCTGAGTCATGCCCAGGGAATCGATCAAACTGCCCGCGATCCAACCGCCGAAAGCGGAAAGCCCGCCCTCCACCACCTGCACGACGGCGTAAGCGCTGGAGCGCAGTTCGGGCAGGGTAACTGCCTGCATCATGGGTTCTTTGGCGCCTCTGCCGGGCCAACCGATCATCAAGGCGGTGAAGAAAGCCAACCCAAACATCTGCAAAAAGCTCAGGTTCGCGCCCTGGGTGAATAATACGTAAGTGAGCGGTACGCCGCTGAACACCGAGAATTGCCCGATGATCGTGCGCCCGTACTTGGGGCTGATCTTCTCGGCGTAATCGCCGATCAAACCGCCGATCAGGCTGCTGATGGCGCTGCCAAGCAGGATGGCGGCGAAGATGATGTGGGCGCTGCCCTTGGGATGGCTTAACGTCGTTCCTTCGGCGTATCCCAACTCGGTGATCATCCACTTGATGAAATAAATACCCATCACCACCCAGGGTACCGTCCCGCTGACCCCCTGTGCAATTGCCACCCAGATGGTGGGAATGCGCAGCGTGGAGAGCATGTCGCGCACGTTGATCTTATAACGCGACTCGTCGGCGTGGGTGATAATACCTGCCAGTTCCGGTTCGGCGGAGCCGCGCGGCGGTTCGTCCACAAAGAGCCAGATCACCACCCCGGAAATGACGCTGGCAAGCCCCAAACAGGCGAACCCCCAGCGCCACATTTCCCCAGCGGTGAACAGCCCCAGCACGAGCACGCCTACGATCGTCCCCAGCATCCCCACCAGACCGATGACGCCCATCGCCATACCGCGCCGTGCTTGTGGAAAGTGGTCTGCCAGCAGGGAAAACGTGGCGGGCATGAGACAACCCAAGCCCAAACCAGAAACCGCCCGCAAAATCAGGAGCATGTCGAAATTGGGGGCGAAACCGACTGCGATCGTCCACAAACCCCAGATGCCCGTTCCAAGCATCATGATCTTTTTACGCGAGAAACGGTCGGCGGCGTAACCCCAAAACGGGGCGCTGACGGTTTCAAAGATGGTGCGCAGGGTTTCCATCAACCCGAATTGCCCGGCACTGACCGCTGGGAAGAAGCGTAAAATGCTGTTTTGCAGCGCGCCCATAGACTGCGCTTCTCCCTGGTCAATGAAATAGCCGAACCCCAGGGCAAACAACGTCCTGCCGTGGTGGTGCTCATTTTTGGTCATACTTTCCTCCTCATGCAAACTAACTCCATCGGCGCTGCGAAGAATCAAGCGCAGAATATGGCTCATACCCAGCAGGTATCAAAAGCCTGCCGGGCGGGCTATACCTGTCCAATGCTATAAAAGGTGGGCACAAACAAAATGCGCCCGCCGCTTTGCCAGGCTTCCTCGTCGCGGCAGCGGAATTGCTTGATTGTATCGCAAGGCACGAAATCTTTCAAATCCTCTTCGAGAACTTGCCATTCCAGTTGGCGGTCGGCGGGGTCAGCGGGTTTTCCCCACGCCCCACCCAGCACGCCCGTCTCCACCTGGTGTAAACCGGCGCGCAGCATCAGGGCGTGCAAACCCCGTCCCAGCAAAGGGTCGGCTCCCTGGCGGCGCAGGGCTTGCGTTTGCCATTCCCCAAGCTGCACCAAATCGTCAGGGAAATCAATCCGCCCGCCGTAATCCGGCTCTGCCAGTGCCAACACGTACCCGCCCGGGCGGGTGACGCGGCGCATCTCTGTCAACACTTGCAGCGGCTGGCGCACCCACAAAAGCAAGAAGTGGCACAGGCACGCATCGAAGACGTGCGTCGGAAAAGGCAGGGCGTGGGCGTCGGCTTGAAGCAGGCGCGCCAGACAGGTGTTGGCAGCCGTCAACGCCTGCCAGTTGATATCCAGCCCGCAAACCTGCGCCCGGTACGCCTGGGTGAGTTCTCCCAGCAGAGCGCCCGTGCCGCAGCCGACCTCTAAAACGCGCCGCCCACCGGCGCTCAATCCAGCCCGCTCGTAAAGCCAGGCGCGCAGGCTTTGCGTCCAGCGCGCCTGCTGAACGTAGCGCGCCTGCCAGAAATCAACTTCTTTACTCGTTTTCATCTTCCACGCTGTTCAAATTGGCGCGCACCCGGCGCATAAAATACGGCGTGTTCAGGCGTCGTTCCAGCAGATACGTCAGATAATACTGCATAAGATTTTCCATCTCGCGGTGAATTTCCGGCGCCGGTCTGGCTTTGTCTGCCTCAACGAAGTTGGAACGCTGCAAGTGGCGCAGATATTTCAACGCAGTAACCGAGACCGGGCGCACACCGCTGCGTCCCGCCCCGCAATTGGGGCACAACACGCCGCCCATCTCGGCAGAGAAATACTGGTCTTGCGCCTGAATCTGTTCCTGGCAGGCGGCGCATAAAAACAGCTTGGGACGGTAACCGGTTAAATCTAACAAACGAATTTCAAAATAACGCAAGACGAGCTGCACGTCCCCGGCGTCCATTAATCGCTGTAAGGTGCTGATGAGCAGGCGATAAAGTGCCTGGTTTTCTTCCCCCTCGAAGGTAAAACGTTCAACCAATTCCAGCACGTACGAGGCGCAGCCAAAAGCGTCTAAATTCTCGCGCAGCGGCAGGTAGGCGTTGATGGTCTCCGCCTGGGTGATAATGTACAAATTCTGCCCGCGCGCCAGCATCAAATTGACGCAGGTAAACGGCTCCAGATGCCCAGCCTTGCGCGAACGTGTCTTGCGCAAACCCTTCCCCAGGGCGGTGATCTTGCCCATCTGGCGCGTATACAGCCCGACCATCCGGTCAGCTTCGCCGTAATCCCAGTGATAGAGGACAACTGCCTCTGCGCGCAGGGAACGTTCCTGCCGGGTCATGCTTCTATCCCGCCTTCCTTCCTCTTTTCAACAGGCTGTTTCGTCTTTAAGCACGGTTATCACAACCTTGCTTGAAAAAATCTGAGTGTATGTTCTTCATGGTCTCCATAGAGCTAACAGGTTCCTGGAAATCCGCCAGGTCTGCGCTTCTTCTTTTCATCCCGCAAACTTGCGAACAGCGTGAGTCTCCAGCGAACACGTACCCGAGCGCGTCACGAACTGGCATCTGACGGCTGGGGCGTGAGTTCGGGCAATTCTTCGCTTTTCTTGTCCTTTTCTGCGCTCTGCTGCAACTGGCTCATATAAACGCGGTACGCCAGCGGGGCGAGACGGCTTTTAAGCGAGCGTCCTTTCAACGCCTGATCGAGGTCGGCGATCAAATCGTTCACGTCTTCCAAGCCCACGTTGGTACGGATCACGCCGTCTTTACCCATCCAGTCCACAATCTCATCCCTCTGCACTGCGGAAAGAGCCGGAGGGATGTTCAAGTACACGTCGGTGGGGTAAAAGTAGACCATACTGCGCAAATGTCCCAAGGATGTGGCAAAGGCAAACACGTTCACCTTTTCGCAAAACGAGACCGCTGCGCCGATGCCGTCCTTCAGGCTGAAACTGAGCATACCCCCAAAACCGGTGTGCATCTGGCGTTTGGCAAGCTCGTGATGCGGGTGGCTTTCCAGCCCCGGGTAAATCACGCGTCGCACGGCGGGGTGCGCTTCCAGGAAGCGCGCGATTTGCAGGGCATTCTGGCTGTGGCGCTGCATACGCACCGGCAGGGTCATCATCCCGCGCAAGATCAGCCAGGCGTTGAAGGGACTCATCGCCCCGCCCAGGTGAACCAGGGCGTCCTGACGTATTTTATGCAGGTCATGTTTCCTGCCCACGATCACCCCGCCCAGCGCGTCTCCGTGTCCGCACAAATACTTGGTGGCGGCGTGAATCACGTAATCGGCGCCCAGTTCCAGGGGGCGCTGGATGGTAGGACCGCAAAACGTTGAGTCCACTGCCAAAACTGCGCCCGCCTGATGCGCGATCTCCGCCATGCGGGCGATATCGGTGAGGCGGATGATGGGGTTTGCCGGGGTCTCCACGTAAATGAGTTTGGTGTTGGGGCGCACGGCAGCCTGCACCTGCTGCGCATCGCTGGTGTTCACGCGGCTCATCTCGATGCCCCAACGGGAGAGGTGCTGCCCAAACAGTTCCAGGGCGCCCACGTAACACATGTCGCTGTATATAAAGTGGTCGCCCTTGCTTAGCAGCGTAAGCGCCAGGGCAGAGATCGCCGCCATTCCGCCGGCAAAAGCCAATCCGGCTTCCGCGCCTTCCATCTCTGCCACACGGTCTTCAAAAGCGCGCAGGGTTGGGTTGCTCCAGCGCGTGTAATTATGATACCTGGGGCGGTCCGAACCCAGGAACATGGAGTCGATCGTGTCGGCGTCGAAACCGGGCACCAGGTAGCTGGTGGACATGTTCAGCGGCAGGCGGATGGCGAGGGAATCGTTATCCTGCGGTTCTTCTGCCGCCTGGATGGCGAGGGTATCTAAAGCTAATTTTTTCTTCATGGCGCGTCTTCCTGGCGCGTAATTTGACGTTTCAGGTAGGTGCCGTAATCGGGTAAAATGCGCTCGTAAGGTTCGGTCATCAGCGGGGAAGAAAAGATGAAATCGGCTGAAGCACGGTTGCACGCCACCGGGATGTTCCACACCACGGCAATGCGCAGCAACGCCTTCACGTCCGGGTCGTGCGGGTGAGATGCGAGCGGGTCCCAGAAGAAAATCATCCGGTCAACGGCGCCTTCGGCGATCATCGCCCCAATTTGCTGGTCGCCGCCCAGCGGACCGCTTTGCAGTTTATGAACCGGAAAGTCCAGCTCGCGCTCCAACAGTTTGCCGGTTGTTCCGGTGGCGTAGAGAATGTGTTGGGCGAGGTTCTCGCGGTTGAAGCGCGCCCATTCCAACAGGTCGCGCTTTTTACTATCGTGGGCGATGAGGGCGATGCGTTTCGGTGTGTAAAGGGGAGATACTTCTTCAAAGTTATCCATGTCTTATCCTATATTCTTCATTAGCTCAACAACTTTCAACAAATCCGTTTGGACATCTCCTGTCAAAGGAGAATCAACCACTTCCCCATCGAGATTATGAAAACAATGAGGATGCATAGAAATTGTTGGAAAATGCTCCTTGTTATCCCAGCGTAACATGGTTATATCATCATTAAAGGTATTGATAAGCGTAATCAATGTATTCCTCATTTTGATAAATTCGTACTTGAAAAAAATTATCAGATTTTGTAACGGTGCGTACTTTTATTGCAAATTGTAACGCAGAAAATTGTTTTGTTTCCACAACGTGCACATCTTTAAATATACCAGATGTCTGTAAAGTGGAAATTTTGAATTGCATAACTTGTGGTAGGGTGTTCATTATATAGTTATTGCTCTGAGACCCAACCAACTTTCCATCATTTCTGAAGCAATTTTCTAGTCCAGTGCATCTTCTTTTTGAATAACAGCGCGGCTCAATTGCCAGCGTCAGAATTGCTTGTTGCGTGTCGGCAAATATCCCTCTTTGCACAAAAGGCTCGAGGATGGATGAATCTGTATCCATAAGAATTTACCCTCCTTTTTACAAAGTATACGCCCAAGCCCCTGGTATGGCAAGCGTGAAAAATGAGGTTTTATCCAGTGGAAAGGGGGACTGTGGTGGAGGTGGGTACAGGTGGTCGGGTGGGAGGAACGGTGGTATTTGTAGCGGTAGCTGGCGGCACTTTGGCAGTAACGCGCGGCGTGGCGGTGGGAGTACGCGTCGGCGTGGGTGGGATGTAAACCGTGCCGTCCGGCAGGGTAACACCATCCAACACCTTGGCTTTGGCGAGTTGTTCTTTGTCCAGCACCGCGCCGTACAGGTTAGCGCCGCGCAGCGATGCGCCGGTCAAATCTGCGCCGGTGAGGTCTGCGCTAGCCAGATTGGCGCCGTTTAACAGGGCGTTTTTCAGCGAGGCGGCGCGCAGCACCGAGCCGCTCATATCTACCGCGTCCATTTTCGCCTTGCCAAAATTGGCGCCGGTGAGGTCTGCCCCGGCGATCGTAGCTGCTCGCAGGTCTGTTCCGCTAAAATTCACTGCCCGCAGGTCCCCGCCACTGAAGTTCGTCTCGGTGAGGATGGCGTTACTCAGGTCGGTGGTAGGGATTTGCGCGCCGGTCAGGTCGCAACCGGCTAGTTTTGCCGCGGGTTTAATGTCAGAATAATCGCCTTTCATCAACCGTTCAGCGACCTGTTGGCAATACGTTTTACCTGCGCAACCGCTCAGCAGCAAAGCGAAAAGGGAAATGAGCAAAATCTTTGTGATGGTTTGCGTTCCCGCACTCTTGATCATTTTCGCCACCTGTTTCTACGTTTCTTTCAGCCTTTAAGGGCTTCGTTTAAATCAGCCCATAGTAATTTTAACACATCCTGCCCATTCGGCGATAAACTGCGAGTAAATAATCGGGCATTTATCGTTACGATCCGAACAGAAATTAGTGCGCCCACCAGGCGCGCATGAGCCAAAAGAGAATGGATTGAGATCAGCTAAAAGCCAGGTTTTTTTGTTTTAAAGAAACCCACGCGCCACGCCCGATGACGAGGTGATCCAGCACGTCAATGTCCAGCAATTTGCCCGCCTGGATAAAAGCCCGCGTTACAGTAACGTCATCCACGCTGGGGGTTGGGTCTCCTGAAGGGTGGTTGTGAACGACGATCAACCCCGCGGCATTGGCACGGATGGCGGCTTTAAACACCTCACCCACGCGAATGTGCGAGGAATTCAGCGAGCCGCGATAGATCGTCTCCATGCGCAACACGTGATTGCGCGTGTCCAGCAGAAGCACGCGCAATTCTTCCTGTTCCAGCGCGCCCATTTCGTATAACACCAGGCGGGCTGCGTCGTGCGGCTGATGGATGACGGGCTTTTCCTGGGGGGCTTGCTGGGCAAGCCGCCTGCCCAACTCGATGGCGGCTTTGATTTGGGCGGCTTTGGCAGGTCCAATGCCGTGTTGGGCGCACACTTCGTCAAAACTGGCGCGATGGATTCCGGCAATCCCTCCCAGGTCTTTCAACAAGCGCTGCCCTACCTGCACCGCGTTTTCACCTTCCACACCCACGCGCAGCAAAATAGCCAACAATTCTGCATCGGAAAGGGCGTCCGAGCCGCGCTTTGCCAGGCGTTCGCGCGGACGTTCCGATTCAAGAAAATCGGTGATGCGGTAAGTTGGTTTCTGTTCCGTTTCTGTCATTGCCAGCGCCTGCAAATGCCAGCTTCATTTGCCAGAACCCAGCATTACCCCAAACAGGTTCACCGTCAACACCGGGTCGTGCAGATACCAGACAATCAACGCCTGTTTGCCGCGAATCCAACCCCTGACATTCGTCTGGGCGTCGTTATAGACCAGATCGGCGTCTGTCTTCCAGTCCGATTTGGCTAATTCTTCGTTATAATACCCCTCAATTTCCTCCCAGGTGATGTCCTTCTCCACGGTGTAAGATTTTGTCTGTATATTTTGAATGTCGGGATTATTGCTTTGCAATTCGGCGTCAATATCTTTAACGAGTTCAAGCAGCTTGGCTTCCGTCAGCACCTGCGCCTTTGAGTACGTGGGGATGCTTTCTATGGCTAAGGGTTGCAACGTGCTGCAGCCGGAAAGCGCCACCAGCAGAAAAGAAACCAGAATGAAGAATACGAGTAGTTTATTAAATTGCATGTCCTCTCCTTCTTTATACGATTGGCTGGGGTTGAACGACACGGGAGAAAGAACCACCAGATGTAGAGGTATCCCTTTCCATTTTACCACAGGAAACGTTGTGTAAAGGACGAAGTCGCCAGCGTTGCGGAGCAGGCGGCGCGCAGAAAAAACGTCAGATACGGAAGGGTACTGCTATGCTAAATGGGAGATTCTTGGGATGATGCATGCTTGACTTTTTAGATAATCAAACCCATAATATTTATATAGTAAGAATCTGACAACAGGCAATTGGGAGGTGTTTATGGGAAAGGTTCAGATGAGCAGGCGGGATTTCTTGCGGTTTATGGGGGTCAGTTCCGTATTCGCTGGTTTAAGCGCAGGCTGTGGCAGCCGTCTGCCCGCCGGTGTGAGTACATCTGCCGAAGTGGAAAAAACAAATTCGGATAACACGTTAAAGATATTGCAACAGACCCATTTTGTCCCCGCCTACGACGAATGGTTTGATAAAGAGTATGCGAAGAAATGGGGGGAGGAAAACGGAGTAGAGGTGCTGGTTGAACATCTACCGTTTGCCTCGCTTTACGCCCGCGCCGCAGCGGAAGCGTCGGCGCGCAGCGGGCACGACTTGTTCGGTTTTGTCAGCCCCCCCTCCGCATTTGAGAACGAGGTGCTTGACCTGACGGACGTCGTGCAGGAAATCGAGGGTAAAGTGGGGCAGATGAACACAATTGCTAAGAACAGCACATACAACCCCAAGACAAAGAAGCAATTCGGGCTCGTGGACTTCTGGGCACCCGACCCAGTGCATTGGCGCAAAGACCTGTGGGAAGCGGCTGAACCTGGTTCGACGCCCGACACGTGGGAAGATATTTTGCGCGTGGGACAGAAACTAAAAAATATGGGCTACCCGATTGGCATCGGCATATCTTCCGAATTGGACTCAAACTGCGGTTTGCGCGGGCTGCTTTACTCTTACGGGGCTTCAGAACAAGACGCCGAGGGAAACGTGGCGATTAACTCTCCCCAGACAATTGAGGCGTTGAAAGTCGCCGCAGCTATTTATAAAGAGACAATGACGCCAGAAGTCCTGGCGTGGAGCGCCTCTTCAAACAACGCTTACCTGTTATCGGGAACGGGTTCGCTGGTGATGAATGCCGTTTCCGGTTTACGCGCAGTAGAAAAGAAAAAACCAGACCTGGCAAAGAACATCCTCCTCTGGAAAGTCCCCGCCGGTGCAGCGCAGCGCATGGCTCCACAAAACGTTTTAGGGACTTACATAATTTGGAAATTTTCCCCAAAAGCGGAACTGGCTAAGAAATTCCTCGTTGATTTAATTGTAAATTACGATACCGCGTTTCGGAAGAGCGAAGGTTACAACCTGCCTGCTTTTCCCGGCTCCGTGCCCAGCCTGAAAGAGTTAGTGGCAAAGGATGCGGCAGGGGACCCGCCGGATAAATACAATTTGCTCAGCAGCGCAGAAGAGTGGTCTACCAATTTGGGTTACCCTGGGATGAGCAATGCAGCCGTGAACGAGGCAGTAGACGCGTTTATCATTCCCAAAATGTTTGCACTCGTCGCCCAGGGTCAAATGAAACCCGAAGAGGCTGCCAAATGGGCAGAAGCCGCCATGATCCCTATTTTTGGCAAATGGCGCGAACGTGGATTGGTGTAAGCGGATTCTAGAGCAACGAGGGAGTAAAGAACATGATAAACTGGATCAAGAAATCACTTGCCAGAAAAGTTACCCTGGGGTTGGTGATCCTGACTGTTTTGGTATTGGCAGCCATTTTCTTTGTATTTCTTACCACGAATGAGCAAAAAGCGGACAGCCGCACGATAAACATCGCTGCCGGTCAGCGCGTTTTGGCGGAGCGCATGGGCGCGCTGGCGTTGCGCGCTGCGCAAGGGGAATGGATCGCCGGGGGTGAACTGGTAGATACGGCTGCCTCTTTCGAGCGCAATCTGGTGTTGCTGCGCGACGGCGACGCTGCAGAAGCGCAACCGCCCGCTCCGGCGCACATCGCAGCCTTGTTAGGCGAAGTAAAAGAATTGTGGCAGCCGCACGCCAACGAGGTGCAGGTGATCATCGGCGGCGTGGAAGCGGCAGTAACCATTCAATCGCTCAACGTTACTATGGGACAACGCGCCACTGCGTTAGGCTCGGTAACAAATGAACTCCTCACCCAGGCAGAAAATACTAGCCAGCCTCAACCTATCCAAGAGATGGTGCAGCAACTCACCAGTTTGAGCGTGCGGCTTTCACAGCAATCTCTGGCGGTAGCCGCCGGGCGAGATGAAGAAGCCGGTGCTTTGTTGGCAGACGCAAATACGTTCGATAAAACATACAAAGACTTAAGGGAACAGATAGGGAAGGGAGGCTTGCTTGCCCAACTCGATGCACTTGATCGGGTTTGGGCGCCCTTGTTTGGTGATTACAAGAAAATGGGGGAATGGATTACGCCTTACCAGGAAATGAAGCGCGCCGCTAACAACCTGGCGCAGGCAAGCGGGACGCTTTCCCAGCGCAGTGAAGAAATTGCCAAGGCATTTGAGACGGAAAGCCAGGCGAAATATGGACGTTTACAAACCGTTCTGCTTGTTGTGGTGGCTCTGTTCGTCGTTGGCTTTTTGTTTGTGCGTTGGATTATCCAGCGTTCGCTGCGTCCAATTGAAGAAGTGGTGGGCATCGCCCAGAGAATCGCCGACATTGACCTGGCAAACCTGGCTCATGCCAGCATCGGATTATCCCAGGGCAATTTGAACCAGACATTCCAGGTGCACAGTGACGTGGTAACGTACCAATCTGCCGACGAGGTGGGAACGTTAACAGCCATGTTCAATCGCATGATTAACCGCTTACAGGAAGCCAGCGCCGCCTTTAATGAAATGATGACAGGATTGCGCAATATCGTTGGCAGCATCAATGACAGCGCCATGCGTTTGAACGACGTTTCCGCTCACATGGCTTTGGCGGCGAAACAATCGGAACAGGCTGCTTCCCAAATTACAACCACCATGCAGCAGGTAGCAAATGGCACGTCCCAGCAGGCGGAGAGCGTTACCAAAACGGCTTCTTCTGTGGACCAAATGAGCCGTGCCATCGAGGGAGTGGCTTTGGGCGCGCAAGAACAGTCAAACGCCATCACCCAGACGGTTGACTCAATGCAGAACCTATCCCATTCCATTGTCAATATTCTTGATGGGGCGAAAAAACAAGCCCAAACCGTTGCGCAGAGCGTAACGCTGGTGGAGCAGCTTTCTCAAACCTCCGGGGCGGTTAAGCAAGGCGCCATCGAACAAGCCGCAGGGCTTAATCAGGCTTCGGACGCCAACCGCCAATTGACGTTGGCAATTGATAACGTCAATCAAACTGTCAACCAGGTTAACAGTGATACGGAACAGGCGGCTAATAATGCCAAGGACGGCGCGCAGGTGCTTCAGCAAATTGCACAAGAGATGGAGAAAGTGCGCGCAGCTACGCAAAGCCTGGCGCAGAGCATCACAGACTTGGGGCAGCGTTCAGAACAAATTGGCGCCATTATTGTTACCATAGAAGACATCGCTTCACAAACAAACCTCCTGGCACTGAACGCCGCCATCGAAGCGGCACGCGCAGGAGAACACGGGCGTGGCTTTGCTGTAGTGGCGGACGAAGTGCGCAAACTCGCCGAGAAATCTGCGGTAGCCACGAAAGAAATATCCGGGATCATCAAATCGGTGCAGTCCGGCGCACAAGAGTCGTTACAAGCTATGCAAAGCACAGGTAATGACGTCCGCCTGGCAGTGTTGACTTCTCAGAAAGCCAGCGCGGCTTTCGAATCCATTGTAAACAGCACTACCTCTTCAGCAGAGCGTGTGAGCACGATTTACCAAGCCATTCAAGCTATGGAAGCCGCTCAAAAGAATATGGAGGGCGTCATTCACTCTACCCTGGCAATAGCCGAACACAACCGTGCCGCTTCGGATGGAATGGCTGCATTGAGCATGACTCTCTCCAGCCAAATTGACGAACTCAACCACGTGGCGGATGAGAATATCAACATTGGGCAGAACATGATAGAGCTAAACGACCTGGTAGCTGAAAAACTAAACAGCGTGAGCGCAATTGTGGAGGAGAACAGCGCCGCCACCGAGGAAATGTCGGCAAGTTCTTCAGTTGTCTCACAGGCAATTGAAAACATCGCCAGTATCAGCGAGGAAAACAGCGCTGCGGTGGAAGAAGTATCCGCTGCGGTGCAAGAAATGGGCGCACAGGTGGAGGAAGTTAGCAACTCGGCACAGGACCTCGCCGAAATGGCGGAAGGCTTGCAGGGGTTGGTGAAACAATTTCAATTATAACGCGCTTGGGAAAGAAAGGCGGGCTGCCTGAAAAACGCGATATTGCACCGGACATGGCTGTTGCCTACTCTTAAGCACTTGTTTACCATCCAGGAAGCAGCCACATTCTCTGCGCGCGGCAGCCCGGGGGTGGGTTCAATCGTCAAAGCGCCCGCTGATGTATTCGTTTAAATCTGAAAGTATGCTGCTGTTTCCTTCAGGGAGGTTGGTAGCCGCGTTTATAGACGGCAATAAAATGGTGAAGGTTGTGCCTTGTCCGGGGGTGCTTTCCACAAATACGTCTCCGCCGTGCGCTTGTACGATGCTTTGAACAATCGAAAGCCCCAGTCCGGTGCCTTTCCCTACCGGTTTCGTGGTGAAAAAGGGGTCGAATATTTTCTCGCGTATCGCTTCAGGGATGCCGTTGCCGTCATCGGATATTTGCAGGATGTATTTTTGCGTCTTTCCATCATAGGCGGTGCGGATGGTAATCTCACCCCCTTGCGGCATGGCGTCGCGAGCGTTTGTCAACAGATTGATCAACACCTGGGTGATTTTATTACGGTCGCAGCGCAACGGTTTCAAATCCGGCGTAAGCTCAGTAACCACAATGATGTTAGACCAGCTTTTTAACTGGTGCTCGATGAGCAAAAGCGAATCGTGCACCAGGATGTTCAGGTCGTACAGGTCCACCTGGTCGGTGGAAATCCGGGCGTAGGCGAGCAGCGAACGCACAATTTCAGCCACACGCCAGCCGCTGCGGTTGATGGTTTCCAGGTCGCGATAAAGATGTTCCATTTCGAGGTTGCCTCTCCTGCTGCGCTTTAGCAGGCTTTCGCTCATGCCGGTGATCACCTGCAAGGGAGAGTTGATCTCGTGCGCCACGCCGGCTGCCAGCGTTCCCAGGCTGGCTAGTTTTTGCGATGAAAGCAACACGGATTCCATCTGCTTGCGCTCTGTTACGTCGCGGATAACGCCAATGTATCCCTGCGCTCTATTTGCGCTGTCGTATACCACCTTTAGGCTGACCTCTCCCAGAAAATTTTTATTTCGTCCAAAAAATGTCATTTCCACGTTGCGTATGCTGCCGCTTTCTGTTGCCAAATCAACGCTTTCTCTAAATTTTTTTCTGTCTTCTGGCACAACGGAGTCCAGTATGCTCCTGCCGCGAATTTGTTCAATGGATTGCAAACCTAACAGGTAGACAATTTGTGGGTTGGCAAAGATAAACAATAAATCCATGTCAAGGTAAACGATCGGATCGGGAGATATTTCCACCAGCGTGCGGTATAGGTTTTCACTCGCCCGCAAGGCGGTTTCGATGTGTTTTCGCTCAATGGAATACAAGAGCGAGCGGATCACCCCGTCTGAGTCAGTCTGCCCCTTGACGAGATAATCTTGCGCGCCGGCTTGCATGGCTTGCACAACCACAGCGTCGTTCATCAAGCCGCTAAGGACGACAATGGGCAAGCCCTCTGCCGCCGCGTGCATTTTTTCAAACGTGTCTAACCCGCTTGCATCGGGCAAGGATAAATCTAAAAGGATGATGTCGTATGCGCTTTCTGCAAGCAAAGGAATGGCTTTATCTAACCTGTTCGCCAACACCACGCGAAACCTGGACTTCTTGCTCTGTGCCAGATATTCCTGCAACAGATAAGCATCTCCATCGTCATCTTCTACTAACAGGACTTGAATGGCTTTATCGTCCACGTCGTTGCCTGCTCAAGAATGCGTTTTACCGTTTTCTCTCAGCTCTGGGGTGAAAAGGACGTAACCGTTTTTATGCGATTGCCTGGCGCGTTGCATTGCCAGGCTGGCGTTACGTAAAATCTGGTCTCTCAATTCGGGTGTGGAAGGCGCCTCACCACCTTCGGCAGGGAGAGTGAGCAGTTCGCTGAGGGCGCAGCCAATGCGCAGGGATACCTGGATTTCTTCTCCGCCCAAAGCCAGCGGTTGCGCAATTGCGTGGCGAATTTGTTGCACAACCTGCGCCACTTCTTCTTCAGAATTCACGTTTTCCAAGAGGATGCCAAACTCGTCCTCACCAATGCGGGCGATGGTGTCAATGGAGCGCATCAACGATTTCAGCTTCCAACTGACTTCCGCGAGCAACAAGTCCCCCATTTCGTGTCCCAGCCTCTCGTTGACGCTCTTGAAGTGGTCAATATCCAGGGTAAGAACAGCGCAGCCGTATCCCTGGCGTGAACGGACGAGATCGAGGGCGTTCGAAATACGCTCCAGGAACAAGGCTCGGTTGGGCAGGGCGGTCAGGGAATCGTAATAGGCGTGATGCAGGAGTTGTTCTTCTATGCGGCGGCGGTAAGTGATGTCGGTCTGGGAACCTGCCATGCGGTAAGCCACCCCGTTTGCGTCTCGCACTGCCAGCCCGCGCGTGAGCACGTAACGATACGTGCCGTCTTTATGCAGCATGCGGTATTCTTCTTCCAGGTGCGCTGAGATGCTTTCCATGTGATTTAATATACTCATGCGAAAGCGCGCCAGGTCGTCTGCGTGAACGCGGTTGAACCACTCGTCCGGTGTATCCCCAATTTCACCGGCGGCATATCCCAGGATGGCTTTCCAGCGCGGGGAAAGGTAGATGCAGTCGCTGATCAAATCCCAATCCCAAAGCCCGTCGTTGCTGCCCTGCATGGCGAGGGCGTAACGCTCTTCGCTTTCCCGCAGCGCCTGGTCTGCACGCCGGCGCTCTGCAATTTCATTTTCCAGTTCGCGGTTGGCTTCCATCAGTTCCAGCGTGCGCTCTTGAACGCGTTTTTCGAGGTCGCGGTTGGCTTCGATGAGCTGCACTTGTAAAAAACGCAAGGCGAGATGCGTTTGCACGCGCGCCAGCACTTCCGGGAACTGAAATGGTTTGGTAATATAATCCACCCCGCCAACTTCAAAGCCTTTCACTTTGTTGTCAAGCTGGTCCAGAGCGGTGAGAAAGATAATCGGTATGTCGTGGGTGTTGATGTCGGCTTTGAGCTGCTGGCAGACTTCGTAACCATCCATTTCAGGCATGATGATATCGAGGAGGATCAAATCCAGCGGGGCGGTACGGGCGATTTCCAGGGCGCGTGCACCATCGGGCGCAACCCGCACGTGGTATCCCTGCTCGCTTAGCACCTGGGAAAGGATGCGCAAATTGACCGGAGCGTCATCCACTACCAGGATCTCTGCCGAAAGCCGTAAATCTGGTTTAGGTGTCATAGGCTGATTTTCCATACTACCCTCGCGAATCGTTTCGATTAACAAGCATCATTCAGGAAAAGGCTCTCGAAGAGGCGCATTGTAAGGAATTTCCTGAAATTTGATTATGACCCTGACCCTTTCTATTATAACATATATACCTTAGATGTTAAGAATTGAGGGTTTTTTCCTTGCCGAATTCAAAGCCGAATTCAAAGCCAATTTCAAATCGCTCATATAATTTTCACCACCGATCCCCTGGCTGTTTTCTCAACCTCGATGCGCGCCGGGAAAAGCTCTTTGATTTCCTCGATGTGGGTAATGACGAGGATTTTGGCAAAATATTCGCGCACGCGGTTGATCGTTTCCACCAGGCGTTGGCGCCCTTCCGTATCCTGGCTGCCAAAGCCTTCGTCTATGACCAGAGTTTGCAAGCGCGCCCCGGCGCGCTGCGCCAACACTTCCGAAAGCGCCAGGCGGATAGCAAAATTGACGCGGAAGGCTTCGCCACCGGAATACATCTCGTAATCGCGTGTGCCGCTGCCGTCGGTGATCTGAATGTCCAGGGTTTCCTTTAAATCGGTGCGTTGTTCGTTCTTGTAGCGCACCTGGGTTAGGAAGGCAACCGTCATGCTGTTGTCTGAAAGCGCAGCGAGGATGTCGTTGGCTTTCTCTTCAATTTCCGGCAAAGCCTGCTCAATGAGCAGGGCAGGGATGCCATTCTTGCTGAAGGCGCGTTCCAGTTTACGATATTGTTCAATGCGCATGGCAAGGGTTTGCCGTTCGCTTTCCAGGCGCGTGCGGCGCTGTTTCAAGTCTTTTAATACGAGCACTTTTTGTTTGGCAGCGCCGATAGCCTGGCGCTTGATGTTTTCCTGCTCGCGTTGTTGAAAGAGGGCGCGCTCGCTGGCTTGCAGGTCGGGTACCTGCGCTTCCTGTTCCTCTAAAGCGGCGAGCATGTCGCGATGGGCAACCTGGCGCTGTTCGGCTTCGCCGCGCTGGTTTGCCAGGTCTGTTTGCAAAATGGTAAGTTCACGTTGCAGATTTGCCAGGTTAGCCTGCGCCACGTTGAGCAGGCGGTACTCCTCAACAGCCGTCTGCCCTTGCGCTTCGGCGCGGCGCACTGCGTCGTGCGCGGCAGCGTCGTAGCCAATGGTTTTCAACTCCGCATCAATTTGCGCCAACTGGCTGCGCGCCGACTGGGCATAGGTCTGCTCTACCAGAAGTTGCATCACTTCTGCCAGGCGGGGTGCGGCTTGCGTTTCCCATTCCGTGCGCGCTTGCTCAATTTGCTCCAGGTTTGTACTCATCTGGTCTATATTGCGCGTGGAATTGCGCAAGTCTGTCTCGGCGCTTAGCAGCGTTTGAATTTCCGTTTCCAGTTCCTGTAACTGGGCTTCGGCTTCCTCCAGCAAGGCTTTATTTTCGCGCCAGCGGTCGCCTTTTTGTTTCCCTTCCGCCTCAATTTCGGCGGCGAGGGTGTCCCGTTCCGAATTGGAAAGGGGCTTGCCGCACACCGGGCAAGGGGCGTCGTGTTCGCTCGTCAATTGCTCCAGGCGGGCTTTCAGGCGCTTCATCTCCTCTGCCAGGCGCGGGTTTTCGGCTTTGGCTTCCGCCAGGCGTTGACGCAGGGTTTCGCGCCCCTCCTCCAGAGTTTTGGCGCGCTCCAGTTTTTGACGGGCAAGCTGGGCGGCTGCCTGGGCGGCTGTCAATTGCGTTTGCAAAGATGGGATTTGCGCCAGCCATTCGTTCAGATTTGCCTGGCGCTGCTCCAGCGTGTTTTGCTCTTGCAGCAGGCGGGCGCGTTCGGCTTCCATTTCCGTCAGGGGCGCCTGACGGCGGCGTTCCTGCTCGCGATACGCATCGGCTGTTTTTTCCCATTCCTCCAATTCCTGGCGCGCCTGCTGCCAAGCCTGATAGGCGCTGGTGATCTGGGTTTCCCGCGCTTGCACGTGCGTGTAACGTTCCATTTCTTCCTGGCGTTCGCGGCAGCGCGTTTCCAAATCACCCAGGCGCTGGCGGGTTTTGTCCAGTTCGATAGCCAGTTTTTGCACTTGCTGGCGTTTCTCGTTCAACAAGGCGGCTATTCGGCGGGCGTTTTCAAGTTCCGCTTCTTTGGCGGCGACCAGTTGCGCGATCTGATGGAGTTCAGCTTCCAGGGCGGCGAGGGCGGCGCGGCGCGGCTCCTCCTCGTTCAATTCAGCGTTGATCTCCAACATGCGCCCGTCTATGGCGCCCAATTCGCCTTCCAAATCGCGGCGGCGCTCCACAGTGCGCTGACGGTAATCCTCCCAAACATCCAAGCCAAGGATGCTGCCCAAGATACGTTTGCGCTCGCTGGGCTTCTGCTGCGTGAATTGGTCCGCTTTGCCCTGCAAGAAAAACGAAGCATTGATGAAGGTGTCGTAATCCATGCGCAGGGTCTCTTCGATGCGCGTTTGTGTGGCGCCAACCGAACGCTCTGTCAGCGGCTTCCACGCCCCCGTTTCTTCCCAGTGGGTGATGTGCGGCTGGGCGACGTGAAATTCCAACACTGTGGTGCGCCCGCGCGGAATGGCACGACGCACGCGAAAATAATTGCCCTCGTACTCAAAAATCAGGCACACTTCGGCGGCTTTGACGTTGCTATCCAAATGGATTAACGTGTGGTCGCGGCTGCGCGCCTTGCCAAACAACACCCAGGTTATCGCATCCAGCAGGCTGGACTTGCCGGCGCCATTCGCACCGGAGATACACGCCAGGTCAAAAGAACTGAAATCAATTTCCACCGCATCCCGATAGGAAAGAAAGCCTGAAATTGTTATTTTCTGTGGTATCATGCTTAGGATTCTACCATGTTTCCGTAACTGTATAACATTGTGGAAATCTTTTCAAACGGAATGGTGTTTTAAATCCTGAAATGAAGCACGTAATTAGTATCAGTATTGGATCATCGGAAAGAGATAAAAGTGTTGAGATAGAGTTGCTCGGCGAGAAGGTGCGCATCCAGCGCATCGGCACAAACGGCGACATGGAAAAAGCAGCCCGGCTTTTTCAAGAATGGGACGGAAAAGCGGACGCGTTTGGTTTGGGCGGCACCGACCTGGGTTTGATGGTTGATGGACGTTGGTATACCCTGCACTCCGTAACTTCCATCACCCGCTACGTAAAACAAACCCCGCTCGTGGACGGCACGGGGCTGAAAAACACCTTGGAAAACCGCACCGCCGCCACCCTGGAAACGCACATCCGCCCCTACCTGGATGAAATCGGCAGGCGCGTGCTCATTTCATCAGCGATTGACCGCTGGGGAATGACGGTGTCTTTTATACAGGCGGGGTACGATTACATCCTGGGAGATTTTCTATTCAGCCTGGGGCTGCCCATCCCAATTCGCAGCCCGCGCACCATCAAAGGGATGGCGGCTTTGCTCGTGCCCATCATCAGCCGGCTGCCGTTTACCTGGGTGTACCCCACCGGAGAAAAACAGCACATCCGCACGCCAAAATGGGAAAACTACTATCATTGGGCAACCGTAATCGCCGGCGACTGCCATTACATCAAACGCTACATGCCAGACGATATGCAAGGCAAAGTGATTGCCACCAACACAACCACACCGCAAGACCTTGCCTTGTTCCGCCAGATGGGGGTAAAATATTTACTCACCACTACCCCCGTCTTAGAGGGACGCTCGTTTGGCACGAACTTGATGGAAGCGGCTCTGGTCGCCGTTTCTGGCAAGCGCCGCCCCTTGACTCACGCGGAATTAAACGTTTTGTTGGACGAAATTGGCTTTCATCCACAATTACAGGAATTATAGGTAAAAGAGACACAAAGCACATGAACGTTGTCATTACAGCCGGGGGAATACCACGCCCCGGCGAGCCGCTTTACCCTTATACGCAAGGCAAACCGAAGGCGCTGCTGGAAATTAACGGCAAGCCGATGATCCAGTACGTCTTGGACGCCGTCAGCGCCGCCAAAGAAGTGCAGCAGGCGGTCGTCATCGGCTTGGATGACCCCAGCGGGCTGACCTGCGCCAAGCCCGTAACCTACCTGCCAAGCCAGGGAAACGTGTTTAACAACCTGAAAACAGGCGCTCTCAAACTCGTTGAGCTTGACCCGCACGAAAAACTCGTCATCGCCATTTCTTCAGATTTACCCTCCATCAACGCCGAAATCATTGACTGGGTTGCGCAACTCACGCGTGCCAGCCAGGCGGACGTGTATTACCTGGTCATATCGCGCCAGGTGATGGAAGCGCGCTATCCAAACTCGAAGCGCAGTTATTATTGGGTGAAGGACGTGGAAGTGTGCGGCGCAGACATTCACGCCCTGCAGATAGACCTGTTGGCGCGGCGCGAAGACCTGTGGCAGAGCTTAATGGAATCGCGCAAGAACGCCTTTCAACAAGCCGCCCTGATCGGCTTTGATACGCTGCTGGGATTTTTGTTCCATTGGTGGACGCTCGCGGAGTTAGCCCAGCGTGTCTGCCGCCGCCTTGGGATACGCGGGCAGGTAGTGCTCTGCCCCTTTGCCGAGGCGGGCATGGACGTGGATAAACCAGCGCAATATGAATTGGTGCTGAAGGACATGCAGCAATCTCCATGAATGATTTTCCCAGCCTGGACCGGCGCTTTTCCAACACGTTACGCTTTATCGAACGCACTGTGATCGTGCGCCAGGCTGCAATTTTTCTGGCGCATTCCGCCGACCCGTGGAACTGCCTGATCGCCCTCGCCCTGCTGTGGTTTTGGGGCAACGAATATTGGAAAACGCGCGCCCTGGTCTTGTTCGCCGGCACGTTGATCACCGCAGCAGTGGTGTTCGTCATCAAATACACCGTCCGACGCCAGAGACCCCAGGGAGAGTGGGGCAACATCTACCGCCTGACCAATCCGCACTCCTTCCCTTCCGGGCACGCCGCCCGCTGTGTGATGCTGGCGTTGCTGGGGTTGGCGCTCGCCCCCCAATGGTTTGGACTGCTGCTCCTGGCTTGGGCAGTTCTGGTGGCACTGGCGCGCGTGGGCATGGGTGTGCATTACCTCTCCGATGTGCTCGTCGGCGCGCTCATCGGCGTGCTGGTTGGCTGGCTGACTCTGTTGCTATACCTGGAATACAAAGACTTCGTTTTTGCTTTGCTTGCTTAGGCGCAGCCGCGCCGTGGCAGCTGCGGTGTGTGCCCTGCCGTGAAATGAATCAACAGCATCCTTTCTCACCGCCTGGTGTTATTAACTTTGGTTAAGTACTTTCTGCATGAGGTGTGCCTGTGCTCGAAACCGTTCGCAAAATCCTTGCTTTTCTCTTCCACTTGATCGCCCGCCCTGAAATCCAGGGCGCTGAAAACATTCCCGCTCAAGGCGCCTGTATCATCGCCACCAATCACTTGAGCATCTTAGACGCGCCGCTGATCTTCACGGCAGTTACGCGCAAAGATTTCACCGCCTTGATTGCCCGCAAACACAAGAAAAACCCCTTTATCCGCTGGCTGGTGAGCCAGGTGGACGGGGTGTGGATTGACCGTTACATGGTGGAGCTTGAACCGCTGCGCCAGATCACCAGGCACCTCAAAGAAGGCGGCATCATTGGCATATCCCCGGAGGGCACGCGCAGCCAGACAAATCAGCTCATCAAAGCCAAAACCGGCGTGGCGTACCTGGCAGCCAAAACCAACGCCCTCATCGTGCCGGTGGCGGTAACGGGCACGGAAAACGCAGTTGCAGATTGGAAACGCCTGCGCCGCCCCACACTCACCCTGCGTTTTGGCGCAGCCTTTCAACTGCCAGCCCTGGATTCCAAAAACCGCGACACCATTTTAGAAGAAAACACGGACGAGATAATGTGCCGCATCGCCGCCATGCTGCCGGAGAGATATCGCGGTGTGTATAGCCGCCACCCGCGCTTGAAAGTCCTTCTGGTAGAAAATAACGTGCTGTGATATAATCTTGTCAAGAATTTATAGATTATGAAAGGCTCTGGTGATTCCCTACCTTCTGATCTTCAGCCCCTCTCTTCTTTAGCAGATGGGGAGAGGGAATCTTGTGCCGCGATCGCCATGACCTTCGCCGCGCGTTTCCCGCGCGGAAGAGGTCTGGGCGGCATGGGCAGCTTTTGACCCCCTGAGAAACACAACGCACAACTCTGTTCAACACCCGGCAGGAGACTATTCAATCCCTGCAAGGCAGTGTTTAATTGCACGTATACAAGCATTTATCATTTTATGGAGACGGAAATGGTCGAAAAACTAAACCAAATTCAGCAAAACGCCCTGGCAGCCCTGCAAGAGCTACACGACCTTGAAGGGCTGGAGAAGTGGCGTGTTGTCAATCTCGGGCGCAGTTCGCCGCTCATGCACATCTTCAGTGACCTGGGCACACTGGCGAAAGAAGAGCGCCGCCAGATCGGGCAGAAAGCCAACGAAATTAAACAAACGCTCGAAGCCGCCCTGGAAGAAAAAAGCGCCGCCGTTCAGGCACACGCCCTGCAACATTCCCTCGCCAGCGAACGCCTGGACGTAACCCTGCCGGGACGTCCCTTGACGCAAGGCAGGCTGCACATCGCCATGCAAACCCTGCACGAAGTTTATCGCATTTTTGGCGACATGGGCTTTCAGATCTACCGCTCGCGCGACGTGGAGACGGACGAATATAATTTTCAGTTGCTCAATTTCCCCCCAAACCACCCGGCGCGCGAGATGCAAGATACGTTCTACATCCGCAGCAGAAAAGAAGACACCCAAGAGGATAACCCCATCTTGCTGCGCACGCACACCTCGCCGGGGCAAATTCATTCCATGCGCGAATACGCCGCCCTCAATCCACAGAACCCGCCGCCGCTGCGCGTCATCCTGCCGGGTATGTGTTATCGTTTTGAGCAAATCACCCACCGCTCTGAAATCCAATTCCACCAGGTGGAAGGCATCGTCGTGGGGGAGACGATCACCATGAGCAATTTGAAGGGCACGCTGGCAGATTTCGCGCGGCGCATGTTCGGACAAAACGTGCAGTCGCGCTTCCGCGCCTCGCACTTCCCTTTCACCGAACCGAGCGCTGAAATGGACATCGAGTGCTTCTTGTGCGGCGGCAAAGGCTGCCAGGTATGCAAATTCGCCGGCTGGCTGGAAATCTTGGGCTGCGGTATGATCCACCCAACGGTTCTGTACAACGGCGGTTACGATCCGCAGCGTTACACCGGTTTCGCCTTCGGCATGGGTACAGAGCGCATCACGTTGCTGCGCCACCAGATCAACGACATCCGTTATTTTTGGCAAAACGACTTGCGCTTTCTGGAGCAATTTTAGCCTTACGAACAAAGTCAAACCAGACCTGTCTTGGAATAAAAACCTGCCAGGTCTAAACTGGATTGAAATTATTGAAGTATAGTACGAGGAGAAACCGCCATGAAAGTACCGCTTTCCTGGATAAAAGATTACGTAGACGTGGACCTGCCCCTGGACGAACTGGCGCGCATGTTGACCTGGGCAGGATTGGAAGTAGAAGAAGTGCGCGTCATCGGCTTGCCCCTGCCCGAATGCAAGCAGAATCAATCCAAATTCTGCGGGCTACCCTGGGAAAGGGATAAAATTGTCATTGGCGCCGTGCTGGAAGTGCACCCGCACCCCGACGCGGACCGCCTGACCCTTTTGCAACTGGACGACGGCGAACAAATCCACACCGTCCTCACCGGCTCACCCAGCCTGCTGCCGTATAAAACCATCGGTAAACTGCCCAAACCGCTCAAGGTAGCTTACGCCAGGGAAAACGCCCTGCTCTACGACGGACACAAACCCGGCAACGAGCCGGTGCGCTTGAAAAAGACCAAGATTCGCGGCGTGGTGTCCTATTCGATGGTTTGTTCGGAAAAAGAATTGGGCATATCAGATACCGCCGAAGACATCATGTATTTCGATGACGACGCGCCGGTGGGTATGCCCCTGGCAGATTACCTGGGAGACGCCGTGCTGGAAATCGCCATCACACCCAACATCGCCCGCGACGCTAATATTGTCGGTGTGGCGCGCGAAATTGCCGCCCTCACCGGCGCGCCCCTGCGCCAGCCAGATTTAAGCATGCTCGCCCAGGGGGCGCCCCTTCAGGGCAGGGTGAGCATTGAAATCACCGACCCCGTCCTGAACCCGCGCTTCGCAGTGGGTCTCATCGAGAACATAGAGATCAAACCCAGCCCGGCTCTCATTCAGCGCCGTTTGACGCTGGCAGGTATGCGCCCGATCAACAACATCGTGGACGCGACCAACTACGTCATGCTCGAGCTGGGGGAACCGCTGCACGCCTTCGATTACGACGTGCTCGTCCAACGCGCCGGCGGCAAGGCTCCCACCATCATCACCCGCACTGCTCGTCCCGGCGAAAGGTTAACCACTCTGGACGGCGTGGATCGTCCGCTCGACGATTTCACCGAACTGGTTTGCGATACGCAAGGCATCCTGAGTATTGCTGGAGTGATGGGCGGCGCCGAGAGTGAAGTGAGCGAGCGCACCCGTAACGTCTTACTGGAAGGCGCCTCCTGGAACTACATCAACATTCGCAAAACCACCCTGGCGCAAAAACTTTCCTCCGAGGCGGGCTATCGTATGTCACGCGGCGTGCATCCTGCCATGGCGGAGCGCGGTACGCGGCGCGCCCTGGAATTGATGCGCCAGTGGAGCGGCGGCACCATCGCCCAGGGACTGGTGGACGCATATCCCCTGCCTCCCAAGGACTCCGTGGTGGAGATTACTCTAAAAGACGTGCACCGCTGGCTGGGCATTGTCTTAAGCGCAGCGGAGGTCAGCTCCATCTTACAGCGCCTGGAATTCAAAGTGGAAGCGCTGGACGGTGCGTTACGCGTTACGGCTCCCGACCACCGCCTGGACATCGGCGAGGGAGTCATCGGCAAGGCGGACGTAATAGAGGAAATCGCTCGCATCTATGGCTACGAACGCATCCCCGAAGCACGCCTCGCCGAAGCGCTGCCCCCGCAGCGCGGTAACCTGACGCTGGATTTCGAGGAAAAGGTGCGTGATTTGCTCGTGCGCTGCGGCTTGCAAGAAGTGATGTCTTACCGCATGACCACCCCGGAGCGGGAAGCACGCTTGCAACCCAAAGGTACGGATGTGGAACGCCCTTACGTGTGGCTGGCGAATCCCATCACCTGCGAGCGCACCGTGTTACGCCGCAGCTTGCTGGCGAGTGTGATGGAAAGTATGGAACACAACACTCGCATCCGCCCGCGCATCGCCATATTCGAAATTGGCAACGTCTTTATCCCCCTGGAACAATTTGACGCCGCTACGGGCACGTTTTGCAACGAACCGGTGCGCCTGGCAATCGCTATCAGCGGTCCACGCGCCCTGCCCGCCTGGCAGCCCGCCGACAACACACCAATGGATTTCTACGACCTCAAAGGCGTTATCGAGGCGCTGCTAAACGGGCTGCACGTGGAGAACGTGCGCTTCGAACCCACCGAGCATCCCTCGTTTCACCCCGGCAAATGCGCCCGCATCTGGGCTGGGCACGAGCATACTTCTGACTCCCCCGGTACAGCCAACGTGAGTGGGTATTACGACCTGGGTGTGATGGGCGAACTGCATCCGCTGCTGCGCCAGAACTACGAGGAATTGCCTTCCACCCCTATTTTAGCCGCTGAACTGGATATGGAAGCCCTGCGCGGGCTGGTGTCCGAGCTTTACCTGGTGACGCCGGTGCCTGCCTTCCCGCCCGTGCTGGAAGACCTGGCATTCGTTCTGGATGAAACCGTCCCGGCTGGCAAAGTGGAAGAATTGATCCGCCAGACAGGCGGGGTGACGCTCACCGCCGTGCGCCTCTTTGACGTCTATCGCGGCGAAAAAATCGGCGCGGGCAAGAAGAGCCTGGCGTTCAACCTCACCTATCAGGCGGAAGACCGCACCCTGACCGACGAGCAGGCGGCGAAAATCCGCACGCGCATCATCCAGCGCCTGGAAAAAGAACTGGGCGCAAAACTGCGCAGTTGAACGCCACGCCTGGGTTTTCTGGAATACAAAAGAGGCTGTCTAAAAAGAAGGGTGTGCCTTTGTTCATGCCATCTGTGGTGTTTCTCTGAGAAATTTACCCCATCTCTGGTATGAAAAATGCAAACTCAGAACTTATTAGACAGCCCCTTTTATTAACAATCCGATTTTCTCCGCCTTATTCTTCTTCCTGCCAGAAATCGGGGTCGTAAGCTGGTAATTCACAGCGCAGGGGTTTGTCCTGGCGCATTCCCAGTGCATACCCCGCCAGAATGAGATTCTGGATTTCACTGCTGCCTTCGTAAATCACTGCGCCTTTTGAATTACGCAGGTAACGTTCCACGTTGTATTCATCGCTGTAACCGTAGGCGCCGTGGATCTGCACCGCCTCCGAAGCGGCTTCAAAGGAGGCATCGGTGGCGTACCATTTTGCCAGCGAAGTCTGGCGCGTGTTGCGCATCCCGGCGTTCTTATACCAGCCAGCCTGTAAATACAGCAAGCGGGCGGCTTCGTAATCGCGCAGCATGCGGGCGATTTTCGCCTGAATAAGTTGATGCTCTGCAATCGGTTTGCCAAAGGTCTTGCGTTCCTTAGCGTAGCTGACACTGGCTTCCAGGGAAGCGCGCACCAAACCGGTGGCGCCAGCGGCAACGGTGTAGCGCCCGTTATCGAAAGCCGACATGGTAATCTTGAAGCCCTCACCTTCCTGACCGATGAGATTTTCCACCGGCACGCGCACGTCCTGAAAAGCCAGCCAGCCGGTGGAGCCGGCGCGCACGCCCAGCTTCCCGTGCAGATCGCCGCGCGTAATACCAGGACTGTGCAGGTCCACCAGTAAAGTGGAAAGCCCCTGGTTAGATTTTTCGCCCTCTTTCCCGGTGCGCACGGTAACGATGCCGTAATCGGCTTTGGTAGCAAGCGAGATCCACATCTTCTCTCCGTTAAGGATGTAGCTGTCTCCGTCGCGGCGGGCGCTGGTTTGAACGGCGCCAAAATCGGAGCCTGCGCCGGGTTCGGTGAATATCCCCGCCCCAATTTTCTCCCCTTTTGCCAGGGGAGTGAGAAAGCGCCGTTTTTGCTCCTGCGTGCCCCATTGCAAAAGCACCAGGCAGCACAACCCGATGTGAACGGAAAGGACGACCCGCAGAGTCGTGTCCACCGCTTCCAACTCCTCACAGGCTAAGCCCAGCGCGATATAATCCATGCCTTGCCCGCCATAACGCACGGGCAGGCAAATGCCCAAAATGCCCAGTTCTGCCATGCGCGGCAACACAAAGGGCGCCATTTCTTGTTTCTGGTCACATTCCTTGATCACCGCGGCGACTTCTTTTTGAGCGAAATCGCGCACCATCTTTTGCACCATCTGGTGCTCTTCTGTTAATTGAAAATCCATATCACCTCTCTTTAGGGTTGACATACAACTAAGGACACGTCGTCCACGAACATCGCCATCGGGCTGCCCCAACTGGCAGCCCAGCCGTTGTTATACGTACCGAAATACAGCCACAACGTCTGCCCGGCGTATTTGTTCAACTCAAACTGATACTTCGTCCAAGTGCGGCTGTCGCTGCGCGTGGAAACCAACGTCTCGCGAACGGGGGAAAGGGCGTATCCCCAGTTGGGATAGTCCACCAGCATGCTCATCTGCAAGTCGCCGCCGGTGTAGTTCTCGATCGGTCCGTTGTTCGTAGGGTAAAGCCAAAAACTGAGCGTGGCGCGGGTAACGTTGGCGGGAATGTTGATTTGCTGCCAAACCGAGGAGTAGCTATACACGTTTTGCAAAGGATTGAGGATGCCCGTGCGCGCTGAGCGGCTGCCTGAATGGGCTATACTAACGTCGTAACCAGCAGTAAACTGGGTGGCGGGGATATACCAACCGTCATCCCCCTCGAAACTGCCATTGGAAATGACCTCACGGCAGTTCGCCGGCAGGCTGGGCAGGGGAGCGGGAATACCAGGTGGTGGAAGCAAGGGCGGCAAAGGGGGAAAACCGGGCGCTGACTGCGGCGCATGCGCGAGCGGGGTTACTGCAACCAGCGTCAAAGACGGCAGCGCAGAGGGAACGCCAGGTTCTCCCTGCGGCGCATGTGCGAGCGGGGTTGCTACAACCGGCGGAGCGGGCGTTGCGGAAGGCAGTGTTGTGGCGGCGGGTAAAGTTACCGCGCTGGAAAGCAAGGTCCCTTCCACCTCAAATGCACCGATATCACACACAGGCGTTCCGTCGCCGTTGCCATCGGCGCAGCGCGGGCTGCCGCGCTGGTCGGTCGCCAGGCTGGCGCTGCCAGTGGATTTGCACACGGCAGGGTCGCCGGCGTCCAGCGCCGGGCTGCCGCTTTGCAGGGCGTGGGTGAACGTAGCGCCGCCGTTGTCTTGCAAGGCAGCCAGGCGCGCCGCCACACCGCTCAAATCGCCATTGGCGGGCGTGAACGTGCAACCATTGAGGTCGCCGATCAGATTATGCCCGCCGGAAAGTATATTCCCGGCGCAGTCTGGTTTTCCGCTCCTGGCTGTATTGCCTGCCAGGATTGTATTCTGCAGGGTGATACTACCACTGGAGTCCTTGAAGAAGATACCGCCGCCGCTGCCAGACTGCCACTCGCCGCCCGAACCGTCGGCGGTGTTATTCGTGATGGTGCTGCTACTAATCGTGATAACTGCCTGGTCTGCCCAGATCGCGCCGCCTTCACTGCCGGTGTTGCCGCTGATGGTGCTGTTATTAATTACAGCCTTACCCATCAGGCGCAGTCCGCCAGGACCTGTCGAACCGCGATTGCCGCTGACCGTAGATGCGGTTAGCGTCAGGCTTGTGTCGGAGAACACCCCGCCCCACACGCCGCTGTTATTCTGGATAGAAGAGCGGTTGACGATGAGGGTCGAGGAAGTAGCCCGTACACCGCCGACGCCGATGCTGACGTTATCGCTCACGCGGCAGTCATTAAGGGTTAAGACACCTCCATCTACGCCGATGCCCTCGCCAATGTTATCACTGACGGTAACCTGCTGCATGGTAACGGCGTAAGCGCGGATGCGCACGCCGCCGGGCGCGTTTGTACCGTTGTCCGTTCCGTCGCGCACAATGAGGTTGGTGAGCATAACGGGAATGCCGGCGCTGCCGCTCTCACCGATGTCAAAAACGCGGTCCAGTCCACCGCCGGAGACAATGGTCAGTCCGTTGCCGGCTCCCTGGATGGTAACGCGGCTGGTGATGTCCAGGTCGCCAGAAGCGCTGGCGTCCTCACCGCTGCCGGGAATGGCAATGGAATACGTGCCCTGCGGCAAAATGATGAGGCTGGCGTCTGGGTTGGCGTTGGCTTCCTGCACGGCGGCGCGCAAGGTGCAGGCTCCACTGGCAGCCGCGCACGCGCCGTCACCGAGGTCGGCGTCTACGTCGTCTGTGGTGGTATTGACCGTGAAGCTAGATTCGGCAGCCACGCCGCTTTTCGGCGCGCCCACTTCCGCTCTCAGCCCGCCGGGGGTGGCGCTGGGAGCAGCCAAATCTGGCGCGGCGGAGGTAAGGTTGGCGGGCAGACTATCCGCAGCGGCAGGTTGGATGAGAGCGGGATCGCGTCCACTGCCAACGTTGTCGTCTGCTTCTATCGGCGCGCTGCCAACCGCCCCATCTGGCTGAAGAGGCGTAGGCGTGCCCGCCCCGGCAGATACGTTCTGCCAGCCCAACGCCACCAAAGCCAAAAAAGCTAGCGCGACGATGACTACGGCGATGAAACCGCGTTGCTTGTTATGCGTTGTAAAAAACCTGGGCGTCATGCAAACCTCCTCGTGAATTTATAGAATTATTGCATTTAAAGGAAATACCCTGCAATTATTATACACAAATTTTACCCATTCGGGAAGGATATCCTCAACGCCGCTCCATTGCCAGGCGCACCCCAAACAGAATCAACACCGTCGCGGCGGTAGTTTCCAGCCCGCGCCGCAAGCGCGCATCGGCAAACAGGGGACGGATGCGCCCGACGAAAAGCGCGATCAGGGAAAGCCAAATCAAGCCCAGCACGCCGTGAATGCCTGCCAGAAAAAGCGACTTCGCCAGCACAGGCTCGCCTGGGCGAATGAATTGCGGCAGAAACGCCAGGTAAAAAACCGCCACTTTGGGGTTGAGCACGTCCGTTAATAAGCCGTCCCAAAACGGGCGTAAACCGGCGCTCGAAATCTCGCCACGTTCGTCTTGCAGGCTGGCTACGTCTGGCGTTTGCGCCTGGCGATACACCTGCCACAACGATTGTCCACCCAAGTAAATGAGATAAGCCGCGCCGGCATATTTAACCACCTCGAAAGCCAACGCCGATTTCACCAGAATCACCGAAAGCCCCAGCGCCGATAGCGTGGCGTGAAAGAACAGCCCCAGGCAAATGCCCAACGCCGCTAAAATGCCGGCTTTCGCGCCGCGCCCCAAAGCACAGCGCAACACCAACATCGTATCCGCTCCCGGGGTGAGCGTGAGGAGCAAGACGATCCCGGTAAACGTAAGTATTTGTGCATCAATCATACAGCATTCCCTCCAGTTTTAATGTTTCTGCGGCTAGGGAGTGTCTAGCCGCAGGGTAGTAACTTCAGCGTTTCGATAAAGGCGTAATCTTCCGGGCTTTTCGTCAGCAGCGCTTCGTCATGCACGAGAGCCGTGGCTGCAAGCAGCGCAGTGGCGAGACAAATAGGGCGCCGCAAGCGCTGTTTGCGGAATATTTCCAAGGCAACGCGGCTAACGGCTTCGTCTAAAGGATGAATCTGGAAACACGTCAAAAAGCGTTCCACAGCCTGCATTTCAGCGTCGCTAGTACAAGCGTTCAACAATTCTACCTGCGTAACCGCGCTGGCTGCCAGGCTGGTGGTGATTGCGTACTGGCGCAGAGTCGCCACAGTCGCCAGGTCTCCCCGTCCGGCGTCAACCAGCACGTCTGTGTCCACAAGCACTGCGTTAAACATGTCCGCCGTCCTTGGGGCAGGCGCGTTGAGCGCGCACCCAGGCGCGGCTGTCGCGCAGGTCGGCGCGCCCGCGCCACATGCCAATGAACGGTTCGTTTGTAAGTGCGGACGAATCTTTGCGCGCCTGCACCGCATACCGTGTGCGCAAAAAAGCGACGAAATCCAGCGCCTGCTGTTGCGCCTGCTCGGGCAGCGCTTGAATATCTTGCCAAATGCGTTTACTATTCATTGAGAACACACCCCTTTACAACGTCAAGGCGTTTACGTATACGTCTGAGAAATGCGGATGGGTTGTCAATTCCACGTACTCAACCTGGCTGGCGATAAAGTGAGCTTTCTTGCGCTGGCTGCGCGAGATGAGAAGCTGTTTGGCGCCCATACCTGCGGCGTTGCCCACCTGGTGAAAGCGCACCAACGGCAGAGACGGAAACATACCAATGCGCACCGCATTGGCAATATCCAGATACGTACCGAAAGCGCCAGCGATGATGACCTCCTCGACGTCTGCGGCGCAGATGCCTGCCACTTCCAGCAGAACCTCTATGCCGGCGCGAATGGCGCCCTTGGCGAGCTGCACTTCGTTTACGTCGCGGCGGTTGATGACCACGTCGCGCCCGTGCCCGCTTTTTTCTGCCGGAACGAGGACAACTTCGGCACTGTTCCCCGCAAGGCGCACACCGGCGGCGTCTTTTCTCAACCTGCCCGTCTCGTCCACCACGCCAGAGCGGCGCAGTTCGGCGACCGCGTCCAAAATTCCCGAACCGCACAAACCGATGGCGGGTGCGTTATTAATTGTGTGCGTATAAATCTTGCCTTCCATAATCTGCATCCGCTCGATGGCGCCCGGCACGGCGCGCATCCCATCGCGGATGTGCGCACCCTCAAAGGCAGGTCCCGAAGCGCACGAACAACTCAACAGACGTTGAAGTCTCTTGCTATACAGGCTGATCTCGGTGTTTGTGCCGATGTCCAAAGCCACGACGGCATGGCGTTTGCTCAACACGTCCGCCGCCAGCAGCATGGATACGTGATCGGCGCCCACGTATCCGGCGATGTTGGGCGGCATGTAGATGTAAGCACCGGCGGCTAAGCTAAGACCCACGTCGCGGGCGCGCGCTTCCACCGCGTCGCTCACCGAGGGCACGTAAGGCGCTTCTCCCAACTGGTGCACCGGCAGCCCTAAAAACAGGTGATGAATGGCGGTGTTGCCCACGACCGCGGCTTCCACAATTTGCTCCACCGAGGCGCCGCATTGCGCACACAAATCTGCGCTTAATTCGTTCAGACGCTCAACGAGCGCATTTTGCAGGGTTTGCCTGCCGTTGTGATTCTGGTTGGCGAAGGCAATTCGGCTGACGACGTCCTCCCCATACACCACCTGCGGATTGGTTGCACCGCCTTTTGCCAGCGTCTCACCCGTTTCCATGCTCACCAGGTAAGCCGCCATCTTGGTTGTGCCAATATCCACTGCCAACCCCAGCAAAGGTTTAGCTTTGGGCAGCGCACCCACCACCTGGTTGCCGCGCAGCGCCAGGCGCAGCGACCAATCTTGGGTGCGCAAGGTCTCAGAGATTTTATCCAAAACGGGCAGGTCGGTGTTCAAGCTGAGAATCCCCACGTCCTGTAAATGTGCCTTCAAACGCGTCAGATCGGATTGCAAATCTGTCAGGCTGGGACGTTCGAGGGTGAGGTCAACCGGTACGACGGGCGGGTCGAAGGGCAGCCTGTCTCGGCTTGGTTCTTCCAACCCCTCAATTTGCAAGCGTTGCGCCGTGGTGAGTGAATCTGGCGGGATGTCCACTTTCACGTCACTCAGCGGGCGCGCCTGGCAGGCGAGACGCACGCCGGCGCGCACGTCTTCGACGCTCAGGCTTTTGCGCTCCTCATCCGTAAGCGCTGAAAGAGTGCCCGTTACCAGCCGCATCCGGCACTTGCCGCACCACGCTTCTCCATTACACAGCGCAGTCAGTTCAATACCAGCTGCTTGCGCGGCTGCCAGCAAAGTGTCTCCCTTTGCCAGCGCCACGCGCCGCCCTACGGGTTGTAAATCTACCGTGAAAGTTGTTTGCTCGTGCTCCATAAACTCATTCCAATCCAATTAATTTCCGTATAATCATACCATAAGCGCCGAATTTCGTTAGAAATCTCGAAAAACTCGGTACTTTCTTGACATGTGGATGTAGCTTTGTTAAAATCAAAACGCATAACATTTCAAAACACACCAGGTTAACCTCCTGGTGGGGTCGTTTTCCTACGATATATGCATGTCGCCATTTAACCAGAACAGATCTACCAAGGAGTAAAAACATGTCAGAGAAACCCACCATCAAGATTGGACATCTGAAACTCACCGACCATCTTGTGCTCGGTGTAACCAGGGACAAATTGGAGAGCGGACAAGAGAAGCTTGAATATGCGAGCCTGGAGACGCAATATTATGCGGGGTGGAATCCTCTCAAAGACGCGCTGAAAGAAGGCAGCGTGGACGGCGCTTTCATTCTAGCGCCCCTGGCGATGGACCTTTTCTCGGCAGGCGCAAAAATCCGTCTCGTCCTCTTTGGACACCGCGACGGCAGTGTGATTATCAAGAACAAGCGCGCCAACATCCAAAAAATTGAAGATTTCAAAGGAAAGACGGTGCTCATTCCCCATTACCTTTCCATTCACCACCTGATTTTTGACCGCCTGCTGCGCGAAAAAGGCTTGAGCGTGGGGATTGGCAAAGATGTAACCTTTGAGACCGTCGCCCCTTCCGACATCCCTGAGATCGTTGCATGGGACGAAGAAGGCGCCATCGGCGGTTTCATCGTCGCCGAGCCTTACGGCTCCCAAGTCGTCATGGCAGGCGATGGCGAAGAATTTGCCCTCTCCAAAGATATTTGGCCCAAGCACCCCTGTTGTATTTTGGTGATGAAAGATGAGATCGTCGGCAAATACCCAGATGCAGTGCAAGAACTGACCAACAGCTTCGTACAATCCGGCTTTTTCATTGAGCAGAATCCAAAAGAAGCCGCTAAAATTGGCGCACGTTTCCTGGACCAAAAAGTGGAAGTGGTGGACCGGGTTTTGTCGCTCAAGCACGTTTCCACCGGCGAACTCTTCCCCTCCCTCGAACCGCTGGAAGCCATGCAAAATTACTTGACCAAGGTCATCTCCGTGATGACGAGCAAAATTGACCTGGAAAAATTCGTAGACACCCGCTTTGCCAAAGAAGCCGGCGCAAAATAACGAAGGTGCAGCCAATGACAAATCCATACCTGGTTGAGGTAGAAGAACTTGCGGATACGCTAAACGACGAAAAACTGTTCATTATTGACACGCGCGACGCCATGGAATACAACAAGAGCCACATTCCTGGCGCAATTAACATCTCCGAATTCTTCACGTATTTATGCACCAGCGGCTCGGGCGGATTGCCAGCCATGGTGCGCCACTTCAATTCGTGGCTGGGCTTTGCCGGCTTGCGTCACGACCATCGCGTGGTTGTCTACGAAGATGCAATGGACAACGGTTATGGGCAGTCGTGCAGAGCGCGCTTTATGCTCAAATATTTTGGGCAGCCGGACGTCAAAGTGCTGCACGGCGGTTACCGCGCCTGGCTGGCGGGGAAACTGCCCACCACGCGCCTTGAGCCGGAAATCGATTCTTCCGATTACGCTGCCCAGGTGGACACCACAGAAATGATCACCACCGAGCAAATGCTGCAAGCGCTTGGCAATCCCTCCATCACTATCCTCGATTGCCGCGACCGCGCCGAGTGGCTGGGAGTGAGTTCATCTCCCTACGTGATTGATTTTTGCCCGCGCAAGGGGCGCTTCCCCGGGGCAGTGTGGATCGAGTGGTATCGCACCATGGACATCGTCAAGGGCTTTGCCTATTTCAGGTCTGCGTCAGAGCTGCTGGAAGTCGCGGCTGGAGTGGGCTTCAGGCCGCAGAGG
>CAZGDA010000004.1:0-52987 GCA_964524425.1 uncultured Anaerolineaceae bacterium
GAAGGCGCTGGCTTCTTTGTGCGTGAGTGTTGTAGAAGCAGGCACAGGTGTTTGCGAGAGGGTGGGTTGGGCTAACTCTGCCAGAGGGGTGAGGGAAGGAATGGCGTCTTCGGTTGGGGTGGGAGAGGTTGCAGGCGTGCTTTGCGGCGGGGTCGGTGCGGTTGGGCTGGGCAGCGGGGTCGGTTTTTGACCCAGGGCGGCAGCCAGAATGCCCAAGGATTGCGCCTCGGTCTCCGGGCGTCCGTCTGCCAGGGAACGCTGCGCCTGGGCGGCGAGCAGGGCGGCTGAGGTGGAAAGCGGTTTGGGGGAATTGGCTTTGTCGGCGCTGCCATCCAGGATGGCAAGGCGGCTCTCCGCCCGCCCCAGGTCGCGGTTGACGGCGTAGCTGAGGGCGATCATGACGCGGTATTTGTCTTTGAAATCTGAACGCAGAGAAGAAGGCGGTGTATCCACGTACTGCACCGGGGCAATCCACCAGGCGAACACCAATCCCAAAACGAGACCGAACACAAAGCCGGTGAGCAGGTACCAGGGCTTGCGCTCTGAAGCAGGCGAAGGCGTTCGTTGAGGTGTTCTGCGCGGTTTACGCACCTCTCTCATGGGGTTGCCTCCGGTTTGATTTCGTCTGTGAGGTCAGGTTTCCAGGCGCGCATGGCTTTTTCCAGGTCGCGGATGCGCTGCAAATCGGTGTCGCGCAGGCGCGGTTTGGCTTGCATGGCGATCAACAAAGCCTGGTGAACGGCATCGGCGGGAGAATCAGCGCCCAACAAACTGAGCCGCTGGGCGGCTAAATCGGGATTGTGTTCTACCTGATAGGCTTCAGAGACCATCCAGACGTAATCGCTCTTGAAATTTTCGTGCAGGTCAGCCAGTGAAGCATCCACGTAACGGACAGGGTTGATCACCCAGCCGTAGAGCAGTCCAACGGCAAGCCCCGCCAGAACGGAAAACAAAAAAGTAATCCATCGCAGCATATATCGCTCCCCTGTTTGAGTCCTTGTTAACCTGTATTATTATAACATACGCCTGCACGCCGCGCGCCTGAAAACTCTGCGCAGGGATGGTTTTTCTTCTGGCGACTGTCTTTTTACGGATAACCGGGGTAAAATTAGGTCTGGAATGAAGCTTGCAACCAGGTTCGCTTGCGGGTGGGTTTTTCTCACCCTGGCATTTTTCGTATTTGGGATGAACGCCTGCTCTTCTTCTGAAGGGACGATTGAGGGGTTGTGGACGGCGCGTGCAGAAGGGAAGAAGCCTGGCGCGCACACTACTCCCAGAGCGGTTGGGGGGGTGAATCCCAAGGGCGCAGCGCCCCTGCGCGAGCAGGCAGCGGGGCAGCAGCCTGGGGCGGCGCGCTCCTCACCTACGCCGGACGCTCCCCATCCCCTGCCCACTTTGCGCAGCCAGGCGGTGCAGGTTACGGTGAAGCAGGGTGAAACGCTTAAACAAATTGCCGCACGTTATCAGGTGAGCGTGGCGCAGATTGTGCAGGCAAACACTTTGCCCAATCCTGATTTACTCTCGGTTGGGCAGGTGCTCAACGTCCCTGGCGCGACAGCGCAGGGAGAGGCGACGGATTTTAAGATCATCCCCGATTCTGAATTTGTGTACAGCCCGTACAATGCCGGGTACGACCTGGCAGGATTTATCCAACAGAAGGGCGGTTACCTGGCGCAATACCAGGAGGACGTGAACGGGAAGAGCATGAACGCGGCGCAGGTGGTGGAAGAAATCAGCCGGTTGTATTCTATCAACCCGCTTTTGCTGCTGGCGGCGCTGGAATATCAGAGCGGCTGGGTGAGCAACCCCAGCCCAAATGTGCAAACGCAGGAGTATGCGCTTGGATTTGCCGCCCCAAACTGGCGCGGTTTGTATGCGCAATTGAACCTGGCGGCGAGCAGCCTGGCGCGCGGTTATTATTTGTGGCGTGTAAACGGGATTGGCGTGTGGGTGCTCAACGATGGCAGCGTGGTGATGGCGTCTCCGTACGTCAACGCCGGGACGGCGGCGGTGCAAAACCTGTTTTCCGATCTTTACGGCAGGCAGGACTGGGAAAAGGCGATTTCAGCGGATGGGTTGGCGGCAACTTACACAACCATGTTCGGCTACCCATTCGACTACGCGCTGGAGCCGCTGGTGCCGGAAGATTTACAGCAGCCGCAGATGCAATTGCCTTTTGAGAAAGGGGTGGTGTGGGCGTTCACCGGCGGACCGCACGGCGGTTGGAGCGCCTCCACCGGCTGGGCGGCGCTGGATTTTGCCCCACCGGCGGAGGACGTGGGCTGCCTGCCCAGTAACGATTGGGTAACTGCAATGGCGGATGGTTTGATCGTGCACGCCGAAAACGGGGAAGTGATTCAAGACCTGGACGGAGACGGAGTCTGGCAGACCGGCTGGTCGTTGCTGTATATGCACGTGGAAAGCCGCGAGCGCGTACAGGTGGGTACACAAGTACGCGCCGGTGAGCGCATAGGACACCCTTCCTGCGAGGGCGGGGTTTCCACCGGCACGCACGTGCACGTGGCGCGGCGTTATAACGGTGAATGGATTGCGGCGGATGGAAAACTACCGTTTGTGCTGGACGGGTGGGTTTCTGGCGGCGCGGGCGCGGAATATGACGGGACGTTAAGCCGCGGCGGAAAGGTTATCTCTGCCTACGAAGGACGTTCTCCCGAAAATGAAATACAACGATGACAGGAAAGCGACGATGAATTTCTTGGCTAAACAAAACCAATCCATTTTTGCGCGCTTGCTGGCTGCGGCGCTGCTTTTGGCTGTGAGTGCGCTAAACTGCGCGCGCAGTTACCCGGAAGGAGAGGTTGCGCAGATTCAGGCGACGTTAAACGCTTCGTCCGCCCTGCCGAGTGAGGAACCGGGCTGGTTTCGCGAAATGCCCGGCGCTCTGACGGCTGCGCCGGGAGGGACGGCTTTTCCGACCATCACACCAGAAGTGGTGGTGCGCGTGCCCACTTCCAGCGACACGCCCACGCTGATTTATTACGCTCAGTCTGGGGATACACTCAAGGTGTTGGCGACGCGCTTTGGCGTCTCTGCGGATGAAATTGAATCGGACAAGCCTTTTGCGCAATCCGGGTTTATCCGCCCGGAGCATTTGCTCATTATTCCCAACGCGCTGGCAGGAGTCGAGCAAACCCCCAAAGAGCGTCTGCTGCCAGACAGCGAACTGGTGTACGGTCCTTCTAACGTGGGGTTTAACGTCGAGCCGTTTGTCGAGCAGGCTGGCGGGTATTTGAGCAAGCACCGCCAGTGGCTGGAGAGCACGCGCATGAACAGCGGCGCGCAAGTAGTGCAGCGCGTGGCAATTGAAAATTCGATCAATCCGCGTTTGTTGCTGGCGGTGTTGGAGTATCAAAGCGGGTGGGTCAATGGGCAGCCGAAAGACTTGGAGAAATTGCATTATCCGTTGGGAACGCACACCACAGAGCAGAAGGACCTTTTCCGCCAATTGGAATGGGCGGCTAACGCCCTGGCAAACGGGTATTACGGCTGGCGCGAGGGACATTTAACGGAATTGAAGTTCGCGGATGGGTCCTCGGTGCGGCTAGCGCCTGACTTGAACGCCGGGACGGTGGCGTTGCAATTTTATTTTTCCCAGGTTTATGATGAAGGGGAGTGGCGCAAGGCGATTGATCCCAAGAAGGGTGTTCCGGCGCTATACGTAAAGATGTTTGGCGACCCGTGGATGCGGGCAAAGACGTACGAGCCGATTTTTCCGGAAGGGATTATGCAGCCGGAGTTAAGTCTGCCGTTTGAGCGGGAAAAATTGTGGGCGTACACCGGCGGACCGCATCCCGCCTGGGAGCGTGACGGCGCCTGGGCGGCGCTGGATTTTGCACCGGGCAGTTTGACGTTTGGCTGCGTGCGCTCGGATGCGTGGGTGCTGGCGGCGGCGCCCGGCATTGTTACCCGCTCTGAAAATGGGATTGTGGCGCTGGACCTGGACGGCGATGGTTCGGAGTTGACCGGTTGGGTGCTGCTGTATTTGCACATTGCCAAGGAAGGCAGCGTAAAGGCGGGCACACCGCTCGACCGCGACGATAAGATAGGGCACCCTTCCTGTGAAGGCGGTATTGCCACTGGCACGCACCTGCATTTCGCTCGCAAATATAACGGTGAATGGATCGCGGCGGACGGAGCACTGCCGTTTGACCTGGGCGGCTGGGTGGCGCACAGCGACGGCGTGGCGTATAAAGGCACGCTGACGCGTGCAGGAAAAACTATCATCGCCAACACCACCTCGCCTAGCTCGGCAAACGTGATCCGCGGCGCAGACGACTTGTGAAAAGGGCTTGGCGCCGCGCTTCATTCATTTGGAAAAATGTGGTAGAATTCTTTAACATAGGGATGTAATATGGTTACACAGCGAAGCTCTCTTTTCGGATAGAGTGAGAGGAGAAACAGTTGAAAGGCACTGTCATACTTGATATTCAAAATTTACGTACGGAATTTGGCACAGACGAGGGCGTCGTTCATGCAGTGAATGGGGTTTCTTACCTGCTGCACGAGGGAGAAACGTTGGGGATCGTCGGCGAAAGCGGATGCGGAAAAAGTGTATCTATGCTTTCGGTGATGCGTTTGTTATCCACACCGCCGGCGCGCATCAGTGCGGACAAGGTCAATTTCTACAATAAGAATTTGTTAGAGCTGCCGCTGCCTGAAATGCAGAGTCTGAGAGGCAGACAACTGGCGATGATCTTTCAGGACCCGATGACGTTTCTCAACCCGGTGTTAACCATTGGTTTTCAGTTGATGGAGCCGCTGCGATTGCACCTGAAGTTTACGGAGAAGCAGGCGGAAGAACGGGCGGCAGAGTTGCTGCAAATGGTGGGTATTCCCGAAGCGCGCACGCGCTTGAAGGATTTCCCGCATCAGTTTTCCGGGGGTATGCGCCAGAGGGTGATGATTGCCATGGCGCTGGCGTGCAACCCGCCGCTGGTGATTGCAGACGAACCAACCACGGCGCTGGACGTTACCATTCAAGCGCAAATTGTGGATCTGGTCAAACGCCTGCGCGATGAATTTGGTATGGCGCTGATCTGGATCACGCACGATCTGGCTGTGGTGGCGGGCTTGGCGGACCGCGTGATTGTCATGTATGCGGGATATATTGTGGAGGAAGCGCCGGTCAACGATTTGTATGCTTTCCCGCGCCATCCCTACACGGCTGCGTTACTGCGCGCCTTACCGCGCATGGATGGCAGCCCGGGTGAAAAACTGGAAACCATTCGCGGTTTGCCTCCCGATTTGATTCAACTGCCCAAGGGTTGTCCTTTTGCGCCGCGCTGCGGTTTTGTGAAGGACGTTTGCCGCCAACAAATGCCGCCTTTGGATGCGTTTGACGGGGGGCGTCGTCTGGCTTGCTGGGTGAATATAGACACAGGTACGTTGCGATGACAGAAGAAAAAGAAGTACTCGTTAAAGTAGATAATTTAACCAAGCATTTTCCCATTACGCGCGGGATTGTAATTCAAAAACAAATTGGCTCTGTTCAGGCTGTGGACAGAGTGAATTTTGACATTCGCAATCACGAGACGTTAGGCTTGGTGGGGGAGAGCGGTTGTGGAAAATCCACTACCGGACGGACGATATTACAGCTTTACCGCCCCACGGCGGGGAAAGTATATTATAAAGATGTAGACTTAACCAACCTGAAGGGAGAACAATTACGCAAGGCGCGCCGCCACATGCAAATGATCTTCCAGGACCCGTACGCATCGCTGAACCCGCGTATGACGGTGGGCAGCATCCTTTCTGAACCGATGTACATTCATGGAATTGGAACGGCAAAGGAACGGGAAGAGCGCGTGGCGGAATTATTGCGCATCGTGGGGTTAAGCCCTTATTTTGTGGGACGTTATCCGCACGAATTTTCGGGCGGACAGCGCCAGCGCATCGGCATCGCGCGGGCGCTGGCGTTGCAGCCGGATTTCATCGTGTGTGATGAGCCAATTGCGGCGTTGGACGTTTCTATTCAGGCGCAGGTGGTCAACCTGTTGCAAGAATTGCAACGCCAATTGGGATTGACGTACCTGTTCATCGCCCACGATTTGAGCATGGTGCGGCATATTTCCGATCGCACGGCAGTGATGTATTTGGGAAAGGTGGTGGAGCTGGGCAGCCGCGATGAATTGTACACGCACGCGGCGCACCCCTACACGCAGGCGCTGCTTTCAGCCGTGCCTATACCAAACCCGGCGCTGGAACGCCAGCGCAAGCGCACGATTTTGGAAGGGGACGTACCCAGCCCGGCGAATCCGCCACAGGGCTGCCGGTTTCACCCGCGCTGCCCCATCGCCGAAAAGGTTTGCTCGGAGCAAGAACCAGAATGGAGGGATATTGCCCCCGAACATTGGGTGGCTTGTCATTTGGCGTAACCATTGTTTAGGTAAATGGTACGTGGTGGTGAAAGCAGTTCATCTTTTAGGAGGTGAAACAGCCAAAAATGAGGAGTAATGTCTGTTGGAGACCGTTTATAAATCTAGTTCTAAGGAGGAAAAAAATGATTAAAAAGGTTTCTGTTTTGTTTTCCGTATTGATCGTCTTTAGTATGATCCTGGCAGCCTGTGCACCGGCTGCTCCTAAAGAGGTCATCGTCACCCAGATCGTCGCGGGTGAAGAAAAAGTCGTCGAGAAGGTAGTTGAGGTAACTTCGACCCCGGCGCCGGAACAGGCTGTCGAGTTCAAGTCCAAAGACCCGAGTACTTTGGTGTACACCACGTATGGCGATCCCGAGAACTTCGACCCGGCGCTGGACTACGAAACGGCTGGCGGGCACGTGCTTTGGAACACTTACGAAACGCTAGTCAATTTTAAACGCCAAAGCCCCACCGAACTGGTGCCGCAACTGGCAACTGAGTGGAAGGTCTCTGAAGATGGAAAGACCTACACGTTCACCATTCGCAAGGGCGTAAAATTCCACAATGGGGACGAAATGACCCCCGAAGACGTGGCGTATTCCTTCCAGCGCGGTTTGCTGCAGGGTTCGTATTTCTCGCCGCAGTTGCTGCTGACAGAACCCATCTACGGCGTTGGGTATTACGACGTGGCTGAAGTGGTGGCGACGAAAGCAGGCTTGGAAGAAGCCCCGGCGGACGACCCCGAAGCGCTGGCGAAGGTGGACGCAGCCGTGTTGGCAGAAGTCTGCGAGCAGACCAAAGCCGCCGTGGTGGCGGATAGCGCTGCCGGTACGGTTACCTTCAACCTGGCGCAGCCCTGGTCGCCTTTTATGGTCAGCCTGGCACACCAGGTAGCTTCTATTATTGACAAGAAGTGGGCGATGGAGCAGGGTGCCTGGGACGGCGATTGCGCCACCTGGCAGAACTTCTACGCCAAGACCGCCGAGACCACGCCGCTGCGCGATAAGATCAACGGCACGGGAGCTTACAAGCTGGAAAGCTGGACACCCAATGAAGAGATCGTGCTGGTGCGCAATGATGACTACTGGCGCACGGAACCTGCCTGGGAAGGCGCTCCTACTGGACCTGCCGCGATCAGCCGCATCATCATCAAGAACGTGGAAGAATGGGGCACGCGTTTCGCTATGGTCAAAGCCGGCGATTCTGACCTACAGACGATTGACCTGGTCAACATCACCCAGGTGGATCCGCTGGTAGGTGAACTGTGTGAATACGTCGCCGAGAAGGACGATTACGATTGCAAACCCACGGAAAATCCGAACCAACCGCTGCGTCTGTTTAAGGGCGCACCCGGCGTTACCCGCCAGGATGCCATGTTCAACTTCGCCATCAACGTCGAAGGCGGCAACAACCTGATCGGTTCCGGTAAACTGGATGGGAACGGCATCACGCCTGACTTCTTCAGCGACATCCACGTACGCAAGGCGTTTGCTTACTGCTTCGATTACGACGCTTTCATCAACGAAGTGCAACACGGCGAGGCGGTGCGCGGCGGTGGCGTGCTCATCCCCGGCGCAATCGGTTGGGACCCGGATGGCAAGAAGTACGATTTCGACCTAGACAAGTGCAAAGAAGAAATCGAACAGGCTTGGGGCGGCGAAGTGGCGAAGAACGGCTTCCGCTTCCAATTAGCTTACAACTCTGGCAACATGAACCGCCAGACCATTACCCAAATTATCCAATCTACCTGGCAACAGCTTGACCCGAAATACGTCGTCGAAGTATTAGCTCTGCCCTGGCCAACCTTCAATGGTTTGCAGAAGCAGAAACGTCTGCCCATGTTCGTCAGCGGCTGGCAGGAAGACATTCACGACTCGCACAACTGGGCGCAGCCTTTCCTGGCTGGCGATTACGCGCAGCGTCAGAACATGCCTGCCGACATGCTGGCTACGTTCAAAGACCTGGTGTCCAAGGGCGTTTCCGAGAGCGACCCGGCGAAACGCGCTGAAATCTACAAGCAGATCAACGATCTGGATTACGAAAACGTTCCGGCAATCCGCCTGTCTGTTCCAACAACGCGTTGGTATCTGCAGCGCTGGGTGAAGGGATATTACTACAATCCCATTTACCCCAACGAGTGGTACTACTACGTGTTGTCGAAAGACTAATCTAAAACCTGTTTCTAGCGTGCAGGGGCAGAAAACTGCCCCTGCACAGGCAGGAAAATGGGTTTCCAAAGTGAGTTTTGTTTTGGAGACTCGACAGGTCTTAGAAAGATCTGGACAGATGGAGGAACGTTTATGGGCAGATATATTATTCGGCGTTTGTTGTTGATCCCGATTATTTTGTTTGGGGCAACACTACTGATTTTTGGGTTTATTCAATTTTTATCCCCCGTAGAAAGAGCATCCCTTTGGGTTAAAGACGTACCAAACAGCCGCGACCTGTGGGAATCGGCGATCAAGCAGTATTGTCTGGATTGCCCCCTGCCGGTGCAATATTGGAACTGGCTGGTGGGACGCAAAGACCCGGTGAGCGGTGAGATACGCGGCGGGATTTTGCGCGGTGACCTGGGCTATTCGCAGACGGGCAAGGAGTACGTGATCGAAATGATCAAGCGGCGCTTCCCGGCTACGGTGGAACTGGCGCTGTGGGCGGCGATACCGGTGATTGGGGTGGGCATCTGGCTGGGGGTGCAGGCGGCGGTGAATCACAACAAGCCGATTGACCAGATGGCGCGCATATTTAGTATCATCGGTTGGTCGTTTCCCACTTTTGTGTTTGGCTTGCTGGTGCTGATGTTTTTCTACGCCAAATTAGGCTGGTTCATGCCCGGCAGGCTTTCGGACTGGGCGATGAGGGACGTGGTCAGCCCGGTGTTTGTGCAATACACCCACCTGATGACCATTGACGCGCTCATCAACGGACGCTTTGACATTTTTATAGACGCCATACGCCACCTGGTGCTACCCATTTTTACGCTGGCGTATATAGATTGGGCGTTGCTGTTGCGCGTGACGCGCTCTTCGATGCTGGAGACTTTGCGTCAAGATTACGTAACCACAGCGCGCGCCAAAGGTTTACCGGAAAAGGAGGTCATCAACACACACGCTCGCCCGAACGCCTTGATTCCGGTGGCGACTACGGCGGGTTTTTCCGTCATCCTTCTGTTGAATGGGGTGGTGATTACTGAAACGGTGTTTAATTATCCTGGTATCGGTTCGGCTGTAGCAGAAGCCGCAGTGCAGTTGGACGTGGTAACGTCGCTGGGTTTTATTTTACTAAATGGACTTATTTTGATCTTAGCAAACCTGGCAGTGGACGTGTTATATGTGTTTATTGACCCGCGTGTTACCCTGGAGTAACCAACGCCAAATCATTATGAAGGAGTATTCGAATGGCTGATTCGATATCAATAAAGGAAGGCGGGCAAACCGTCAACGCAGAGGAATTGATTGATGATTTGTCGGTGCGTCCCGTTCCAAAACTTGCACGTGTATTGGGACCGGAAGGGTATTACCTCGTCAAAGGTATGGCAACCAACCCTCTTTCGATTGCCGGTCTAATTATTATGGCGATGTTTGTATTCGTTGCGGTTCTGGCGCCATTTCTGGCTCCCCCCACGCACCGGGATAAAGCGTATACCATCCCGCGCGACGGGTTCAGCCATAACCCGCGCCCACCCATGACGGCGTGGACGCGTTTTCCCCCGCCCAAGGCTTTTTGGCTAGAGCCTGTAACTGGTGCGGATAAATGGGTGCATCTGTTGGGCACCACCAGCGGGCAATGGGATATTTTTTATGGCATTGTGTGGGGCACGCGCACGGCTTTCTTCGTCGGCATTGTGGTTACTTTCTTCATGTTGACGATTGGTTTGATCGTCGGTTCAATTTCGGCGTATTACGGCGGAGTGGTGGATATGATCTTGATGCGCGTAACGGACGTGTTTATGGCATTTCCATACCTGGTGGCGGCGCTGACCCTTTCCGCTGTGCTTACTCCCATGTTTGGAAAAAGCCTGGCGCCAGCGATGATTGCGCTGATTGTTTTTGGTTGGATGAATTACGCCCGCCTGGTGCGGGGAGACATTCTGGCGGTGCGCGAGCGCGATTATGTAACCGCGGCGCGCGTTATTGGAGCGAGGGACAGCCGAATTTTATTGCGTCACATCTTGCCGAACGCCATTTTCTCGACGCTGGTGATGGCTTCGATGGACGTTGGGTCGGTGGTGCTTTCCTTTGCGGCGCTCAGTTTCCTGGGCGTTGGCGTAGAAGTCGGTTATGCAGATTGGGGACAGATCATCGCCTTTGCGCGAGACTGGATCACCAATCTGGATATGTATTGGTATATCGTTGTTTTCCCCGGCGTAACGCTCATTCTGTTTGTGTTGGCGTGGAATTTGCTTGGAGATGCGGTGCGGGACGTGTTTGACCCGCGTATGCGCGGTACAAAGGGTTGATCTCATTGAAAATAGGTGAAATCGTATGAAATGTCCAAATTGTGGCAAAGATAATCCAGATAGCGCAAAGTTTTGCGGCTATTGTGGAACGAACATGACGGCAGGCGCTGCGGCAGCAAGCGCAGCGCCCCAGCCAGAAGCCGCTCCACCTCCAGCGCCGCCTGCAGCGCAGGTGCGCCCGGCGCCACCCCCACCGACGTTTGCGGAGGCGCGCAAACCGGCAGCGCGCCCTGCTGCTCCAGCACAGGGAGAGGTGGTGCAACCGCGCCAGGCACGCCTGGAGCAAATCCCGCGCGTGGAGTCTGGCGGACAAAGAATGAGGGGCGGGTATCCTCCGCCGCGCCAACCCCAGGCGCGCATGGGCGGGATGGATAAATCGAATCAACAGCGCATGATTATCATCGGCGCGGCTGTGCTGGTGTTGCTCTTTGTGGTGATTTGCGCGGTGGTGGCTTTTGTGCAGCGCGAGGCGCTGATGGATACGGCAACAGGGATTTTTGACCCTTCTGGGAGAGAGACGCAGGTTCAACTGGACATCCAAATGGGGTTGACCCAGACGGCGGCTGTGAGCGTGGACATTCCTGCTACGGTGCAGGCGCAGATTGCGCTGACGCAAACGGCTGTCAGCGCTGCGGCGCCGCCAGCCGCACAACAACCGCCTGCGGAGCAGCCACCGGCGGCTGACGCGGCGGAAACGCAATACGTTCAGGCGGTCAAAGACGGCATCACTGCGTATAACACAGCCATGAGTAAAATTGACGAGTTGCTTAACGCAGCCCAGGCGGACGCCAACAAGCTCAACGACGAGCAATGGAAATCGGAGTTCAGCTCCGCAACGGCGAACGTTACCCAAACCAGCGATTCTCTGCGCCAGCTTAGCCCGCCGCAAAGGATGGCGGACATCCAACCCGACGTGGTGGAGGCGGCTACGAACCTGGATAACGCCGTAAAACTCCTCACGGAGTATATTACGGACAAGAACGCCGAGAAGGTAACCCAGGCAGCCGAAGCCAAGACCAAGGGCAACGATGCCATTAATAAGGTGCAGCAAAAAATCCAGGCGTTGGGGCTGTAAGGTGAAGTGTCAGAACCCGGCAGGTTGATCCTGTCGGGTTTTGGGTTTAATTAACATTATGCTTGTTAAGACGTTGTGGATTAAAGAAGAGTATTTGCGCCAAATATTAGACGGGCGCAAGACGATTGAGGTGCGCGTCGGTTACACGAATATCAACAGGCTGCAAGCCGGGGACGGTTTGTTGCTTAATGAACAGTACCCCTGCGTCATCCGTCGCGTGGGGCGGTACGCCGATTTTGAAGATTTGCTTACACACGAGAAGGCGGAGGCGATTGCGCCGGATATCCCAGCTGGGGAATTGCTGGGGGCGCTGCGCATGATTTACCCTGCCGAAAAAGAGGCTCTGGGCGTGGTGGCGCTGGAGATTGAGATGGCGCCAGACTGATGGGTTTGGATGTATGGTGTGTAAGGGGCGAGGTGAATCTTGGGCAGATGGACGAGATAAATCTCGTAGTACGGAGCGAGATGAATCTGGCGGCACGAGGCGGGCGAGGTGAATCTTAAGGCAGATGGACGAGATAAATCTCGTAGTATAAGGCGGGCGAGATGACTCTCGCGGTACAAGGCGGGCGAGAGTTAGGGGCGCGAGCGCTTATAAATCTGCGCCGGGTTTGGGGCGAATGTTGATGCGCAGAACCGCACCCACCACCGCCAGGGTCAGGATGGCGGAGACGGCGGCTTCCGGCAGACCATTGGCGACGATGATGGGCAGAATTGCCTGCCAGGGAAGAAATCCCAGCAGGGCGATCATCCCCAGGACGAGGAGGGTGTTGGTCAGGCTGCCGGCTATGCCAGCGGCAATTAATCCGACCACGGGCAGACGGCGCAGCGCCATCCAAACCAGCCAGGCGATGGGACCGATGAAGAGGCGCGGCAATATAGATAAAAGCGGGTTGGTGAACCACACGTCTGCCGGTCCGGTGGGGGCGATGGCAGCCTGAACCAGGCTGAACATGCCGAAAATCAAGCCGATGGTGAGACCAACGAGGGGACCTTCCAGCACGGCGCCGATGATGACCGGCACGTGCATGATGGTGAGCGAGGCGCCCGATATCCAGGGGATGAAGCCCCAATGCGTCCAGCCCAGTAGAATTGATATGGCGCCCAGGGCGCCGGTTATCACAAGTTTGCGTGTGCTGCTTTGCGGCATAAGTTTCTCCCGTTATGTTTCGTATGGGGTAATTTTACCATAGGCGCTGGATTTAAGATAATGATGTGTGGGGCGGGAATTTCGGGGCGCACTGGCGAGATGAATCTGGCGAGGCGGGGGCGAGGTGAATCTCGCGGTACAAGGCGAGCGAGGTGAATCAAGCGGTACTTGAAAGCAGCTACGAACGGTAGTGTCTAAACGCGGGATAGCCCCGATGACCATCGGGGCTATCCCTTTGTTGAGGGTTGTCAGTCTATACGTAGCTGAGTTTTTATCCGTATTACACTAGCGGCGCAGCAGGGGCGACCACAGCGGCGGATTTGCGGTTTCTCCACATCTCACGCAGCACCAGGAACAGCGCACCCAGACCGAAGAAGGACACGACCACTTTGGTTAGCCAGCCAAGCAGCGGGATGGCGGCGACGATGGCGAGGATGACGACGCCCAGCAGCACGCTCCAGTAGATGTTGTCAGCCAGTTCAGGCTTGAAGCGCTTGAGAAGGGCACGCCCAGCCCAGTAGCTGACGATGACCTGGGTGAAGTAGCACAGTACCAACAGGAATACTGCAACCGAGGAGAAGATGGCGGAGAAACCCAGGACGAAAGCAGTAGCGGATAAGCCACCCAAGGTCAGCGCAGCCAGGATAACACCGACCAGTAATACGAGGGAGAAGGCAAACGCAACCACAAACCAGAAGGCGATGGAAGAGACCACACCCCAACCCAGGCTGGGCATGGGCTTCTCTTGCAGGGCGTCGGCTGGGCGTTTGATCCAGGCAGGGATGAGCCAGGCAGAGAGCAACCCGACAATGATCAGGGTTACAAGGAAGCGTACGTTATCCAGCGCCCAACTGATTGCCATAGATTGCGGGGTGGCGACTACGGTGTCGCGAGTGTCGGTTTCGGTTTTGGGCATAAGGTGGGTCGTTTGACCGCCGATCACGCTAGAGGGAAATTCAACCGTGTCGCGCGAGGTGTAGGTAAAGTTGCCACCGATTTTGGCTTCCGAAGCAACCAGCAAGCCGGGATTGACGACGGGCATAGGGGGCATGTTCTGCCAGAAGGTGCGCGGGTCAAAGTCTACTTTATCTTGTTTTGAGCCGACTTCCATGCTCACGTCACCGCCGATTTCACCGCGCAGGTCAAACCCTTCGCCAGCGAGTTTGGCGTCTTTTGCTACACTGCCTGCCAGCAAACCCTGGTAGCCGACGTAAATCATGGAACGACCGATGGAACTGCCTGGTTTCGTCTCCAATCCGTAGGCGGCGGCGACAAAGTCTTCGCCGACTTTGGCACTCTCACCAAGGGTAAACGAGGCAGCCGCGGCGCGCACGTCGTCTTTAACGGTGCCATTAATGATGATGCTTTGGGCAACACCGAGCAAGTCGCCGTTTATTGTGCCGTTGACGATGATGCTCTCGGCGAAACCAATCAGATCGCCGTTGATGGTGCCATCCACGATGATGACCCTGGCGCCGGCGTAAACGTCGTCGTTCACGGTCTCTTCCTCGGAGATGACGATTTCGTCTCCTTCGCGCCCTTCGTAAGCGAGCGCGGCGGGCGCCAGCAAGAGGGATACCAGCAGCACGAGGCTGAGGATGCTAAACCATTTGAGTGTGTGTTTTTTGTTCATTTTATTACCTCCAAAAAATCCTTTTGTAATGCCTTTCGGCTTCTTTTGTATGATTGTTCCTATCTTACCTGGAAGAGGGTCATAGTGATAAGTGCAGGAGGTCACGTCGTTGGTCACATGACTGGGGAGGTTCAGCGAGGGGTGAGAAAGCGGTTTTAAACCACCAAGGACACAGAGGTCACGGAGGAAGATGGGATTGGGGTTGGTGGAGACGTGCTGGTATGTGGGTGGAATGGGAGAAATGACGGGAGATTTATGGCGCGTTTTCGGGTATAATAAGCGTGGAACACTTTTTCATGCAATTATTTTTTATATTATCGAGGTTATTGTGAAAAAACATCCATTACGAATTATTCCCCTGGGAGGATTGGGGGAGGTCGGTAAGAACATGATGGTCATTGAATATGGCAATGACATTTTGCTGATTGACGCAGGCATCATGTTCCCTGAAAATGACATGCTAGGAATTGATTACATCATTCCAGACTTTCAGTATGTTATAGATAACAAGGCAAAGGTACGCGGGATCATCATCACGCATGGACACGAGGATCACACCGGTGCAATTTGCCACATACTGGAGGAGGTCAACGCGCCGATTTACGCGACGTCCCTCACGCTGGGGCTGCTGGAAGATAAACTCACGCGCGGCAAGATGCTGGACAAGGCGCAATTGATCAAGATCAACGCCGGAGACACGGTAGAAATCGGCTGTTTTCGGGTGGAAACATTCCACGTGTGCCACTCCATCCCAGATGCGATTGGTCTGGGCATCACCACGCCGGAGGGTTTGATCGTGCACTCGGGAGATTATAAATTCGATCACACGCCGGTGGACAACTGGCCAACGGATTACGCCAAACTGGGGGAACTGGCGGGCAGAGGTGTTCTGGCGCTGCTGGCAGATTCTACGAACGCCGATAAAGCCGGCTGGACGCCGTCGGAACGGGTGATAGACCCGGCGCTGGAACAGGTGTTTCGCAACGCCAAAGGACGGGTGATCGTGGCGACGTTCGCCTCCCTCATATCTCGCATGCAGCAAGTGGCAAATGCGGCGGCGAAAAACGGGCGCAAGCTGGCTTTTGTGGGCACCGGTATGAACGATAATGCCAAGATGGCGCGGCGCCTGGGGTATCTGGAACTGCCCAATAACGTGGAGGTGAGCCTTGAACAGGCGTTGAACATGTCTCCTGCGCAGGTGGTGTTGATGTGCACGGGGTCGCAGGGTGAGCCGTCTTCCATCCTGGGGAGGCTTTCTACGGGGAGCAATTATCGCTTTGATGTGCAGACTGGCGACACGGTGGTGGTTTCTTCCCACCCCATTCCGGGTAACGAGGAGACGATCTACCGCACGATCAATCGCCTGTTTGGGCGCGGGGCGGACGTGTTATACGCGTCGGTGGCGCCGGTGCACGTTTCAGGGCACGCCAGCCAGGAAGAAATCAAGCTCTTGCTGCACCTGGTGAAACCCAAATATCTCATTCCCATCCACGGCGAATTGCGCCAGTTACACCAGCACGCCAAGATTGCGCAGCAGGTGGGTTTGGATGCGGAGCACGTGGCGGTGGTGCAAAACGGGCAAATCATTGAATTTCAAAAGGGAAAAATGCGCCTGGGTGAACGCCTGCCGGGTGGTTACGTCTTTGTGGATGGTTCCAGCGTGGGAGATATTGACACCAGCGTGGTGCGCGAGCGCGAGTCGCTGGCAAGGGATGGAATTGTCCTGGTGAATCTATCACTCAATCGCCACACCGGCAAGTTACACGTGCCACCGGAGATCATCACGCGCGGCTACGTCCACGAGCGCGACGCCAACGAGATGGCGGGTTCCATCGCCAAGCCCAGTGAGGCAAACATGCCGGCGGATATAACCACTCTGGACAAGGACTTGAAGCAGAGTTTGCGCGCTTACCTGTATGGAATAACGAAACGGCGCCCGGAAATTTTCATCCTGGCGCGTAAAGTCTAGCCTGTTAGCGATCGTTTTCTGCCCAGTCTGAGTCGTTCCAGCCATGTTTGCCGCGCAACGGCACGAAGGCGACGGGGAGGATTTTGTGCGTCTCAAAATCGTCGCCGTGGCGCACCCAAATTTGCAAAGACTGTTCCCAACGTCTGCCGATGGGGATGACGAGACGTCCACCCTGCGCCAGTTGGTTCAGGAGGGGACGCGGGGGTTCTGGGGCGGCAGCGGTAACCATGAGGGCTTGGTAGGGGGCGTAGTCGGCTAGCCCAAGTGAGCCGTCTCCTGTGATGACTTGTGTGTTCAGGAGGTTCAGGTCAGCCAGGCGTTGGCGCGCCTGGGCGGCGAGCGGAGCGTGGCGTTCTACGCTGTAGACAAATTTCACCAGTTTTGCCAGCACGGCAGTTTGATAGCCTGAGCCTGTGCCGATTTCGAGGACGGTTTCTGAGCCGTCTAATTCTAAAGCCTGGGTCATCAGTGCGACGATGTAAGGTTGAGAGATGGTCTGTCCATAGCCGATGGGCAAGGGGCAGTCGGCGTAGGCGTCGTCGCGATATGCAAGCGGCACGAAGAGATGGCGCGGGATATTCCGCATAGCTTCCAGCACGCGCGGCTGGCGAATGTCGCGCCCGGCAAGCTGTTCTGTTACCATTTTGTCTCTTTGGGAGGCGTAGAATTGTGTATTTTCTTCCATAATAAATTCGTATGTATAGTATATCAAAGCGCTGTTGTGCGGCGCAAGCCATAAAAATCCAGCGTTTTACGATTTGTTCAAGCACAGATGACGGGTGGAGGGTGAAGCGCTGATAGGTGTTGAGCGCGCATCTGGGGCTTTCGGCACGTATAAGAAGGCGAGAGCAAGAAACGTCAAGGTTTCAGCAAGGGTGGGGCGTTTGCTGTTTTTGCAGGGCAATGTGGGTCAAGACGGCGCCGGGCGAGCGTGGTATAGTTGAAATGCAGGCGCCTTGCAGGTATATTCAAAAAAAGGAGACGATTAGTTATGGCAAACCCAGCAAAAAAGCAAGAGAGTTATCAAGTCAGCCCGATAGGACGGGTGCGGAGGGAGAAAGAAGAAATCCGTTTGGAGATATTGGCGGAATATCGCCCGGCGTTGAAGGAGCTTGACCAGTTCAGCCACGTTATGGTATTCTGGTGGGCAGACCGCTTTCCCAGCGAGGAAGTGCGCGCCATGCTGCAAACGAAACCGCCTTACGCAGAAGATCACGTTACGGGCATTTTTGCCACGCGGGCGCCCTACCGCCCCAATCCGTTGGTGATGACGACGTGTAAGATATTAAAGGTGGACGAGGAAAACGGTGTGGTGTATATTAAGAATATAGACGCGTTGGACGGCACGTCTATCCTCGACTTGAAGGCGTATTTCCCCGTTTGCGACCGGGTGAAGGATGCAAGCATCCCACCCTGGCTGGTGGGCTGGCCGGAATGGATGCCGGACGAAGGGATTGGGCTGGAAGAGTGGGAGGAAGAAGGATAGCTTTAGCGTTGAGCGGGGGATTCGTCTGTGCGCACAGACGAATCCCTGCCTTGTTTCACAGCGCCGGGTGTTGGTCTGGCGGAGGTGATTGTTTATGAAACCCATCATTAAAAAAATCTCCCAACTCAATCTGGCTGGTTTCAGTTTCTTCGGGGATCCGTTCAAGATGAGCGGGGATTGGAGCGAGGAAAACGAGATCGGCAGATCGTGGAAGCGTTTTATGCAATATTGCGCTGCCAATCAAGACAAGCTCGGTTTCCTGAAGAGCGAGCAGGTTATGTATGAAATGCACATCTTGCACGCCGAATCGAAAACCACCGGCGAATACGAAATATTCGTCGGCGTGGAGGTGGAGCAAATTGGTGCCATGCCGGTGGAACTGTCGTTGAAGCTCATCCCGGCGGCGACGTACGCGGTGTTCACGTTTCGAGGGCAGGAGATCATCTCGGACTGGGCAAGGGAGATTTTTTCGGTTTGGATGCCGGGTTCCGGGTATGAGAGCGGGGGGGATTATTCCTTTGAAAGGTATGACGAACGTTTCAAAGGGTTAGACCGTCTCGAAGAATCCGTGCTGGACGTGTATATACCGGTCAAGAGAAGCGGTGGCGAAGATGCAATCTCTTGAGTCTGTAGTCAGGGCGATTGATTTTATAGAAACAAACCTGAAGGAAAACATCAGCGTGGCAGACATGGCAGAGGCGGTGTCTTATTCGCTGTTTTATTTTTGCCGCACGTTTAATCAGACGACACACCATACCCCGTACGATTATCTGATGCGCAGGCGGCTGGCGGAAGCGGCGAAAGAATTGTTACACAGCCGGCGGAAGATCATCCACGTGGCAATGGACTATCAATTCAATTCTCCCGAAGTGTTTTCACGTGCATTCAAAAGGGTGTATAACGTGCAGCCCAACCAGTTGCGCCGGGAAAAGAACGTGGATGGGCGCTGGTTTATGCCGCGTTTAAACGCTGCTCATCTGGAACAAATCCAGAGGAATTCCAGTGCCAGGGCGCGGATCGAAGACCTGCCTGCTTTTCAGGCGGCGGGAATGATGACGCTGGTGAAAGACGACGCCGGGGTGATTTTTGATTTGTGGCAGTTGTTTGCCAGCCGAGTGGATGAATGGGGGGATTTGAGCAAGCCGCGGCGTTATTTTGCGCTGCGCGATTACCCACCCGGATGGGAACAGCACGGTTATTTGTACACGGCGGCGGTGGAGGTGCAGCCTGGCGAAAATGTGAGGGCGGGGATGATGACGCGCACACTGCCGGCTGCAACGTGGACCCGTTTTATCCATCGCGGGGTGTGGCAAAGCCTGGCGCTCACACTGGATTACGTGTATCACACCTGGCAGCCGGGGTGCGGCAGAAGAACGTCGCGCGCCCTGGTAATGGAGGGATATACACACGTTCCGCCAGGCGCGCGCGCAGACCAGGATATATGCCTGTACGTCCCACTGGTTTAGCGGGCAGGGGAGGGGATTTGCAGCTTGCGCAGTATGTCGTAAAGCAAAACGCCGGTAGCAACGGCGAGGTTTAGCGAAGTAACCTTACCGTGCATGGGCAGACGCAGCAGGTGCGTGCAGGCGCGGCGATGCTCCTCTTCCAAACCTTCGCGTTCACTGCCCATCAGCAGAATGAGCGGAGGGGTGTAGCGCGGGATTTCGGTGAAGTCCTGGGCGGCGCGGGCAGAAGTGCCGTAAAGGGTGTAGTCGTGCTGGCGCGCCCAGGCGATGAATTCGGAGAAGGAAGCGCGCACGACCGGGTACCAGAACAGGGCGCCCATGCTGGCGCGAACGGAGCTGGGGTGGGTTTCGTCCACGCTCTGCTCTAGCAAGAGCAAGCCACTGGCGCCGACAGCATCCAGGGTGCGTAAAATTGTGCCCACGTTGCCGGGGTCCTGTGGAGAGAGGAGAGCGACGCCCCAGGGAAAATTGGAAGGGGACAATTCTGCCAGGGCAAAGCTGCGCTTGTGCAGTAGTGCGAGAATACCTTGCGGGTTGTCTTTTTCGGAGATGGATGTAAAAACGTCTGCGGCGACGGGAAAGCAAGGCAAGCCGCGCTCGGTTTGTTCGCGCACCAGGCGCAGGGCAAATTCGCTGGTGAGCAGGTCGGGGGCGTAATAAATTGAGTCTATGTGCGCCTGGGCAGCGACAGCCTGCCCGACGGCGTGAATGCCTTCAACGAGGAAGGCGGCTGTGATGGCGCGCCCCTTGCGCTGGCAAAGGGCGCGCAACGCTTTGATACGCGGGTTGCTGCGGCTGGTGATGGTCTGCATACTTTTCCCGAAACCTGCCTGTATATTAGGATGGAGTGGGAATTTGTTTTACGTAGCGGTCGAAGAACGAGAGTGTGCGCTGCATGGCTGTGGCGAAGTTTGTGGAGATGTTGTGATTATCCCCTTTGTAAATGTATACTTCGGCGCTTTTGCCGGCAGCCAGAATTTCGGAGTACAGCATTTCGGAAAATTCGACCGGCACGTCTTTATCGTCGCTGCCGTGATGTAACTGGATGGGTCCGGAGAGGTCCTTTAAGTAGGAATTGGGGGAAATGGAAGCCCAAAAGAGGGGGTTTTCTTCCGGCGAGCCGTTGGAGGCGGCGAGGTTTTCGGCGAAGTGACGGCGCACGATGGGAGTAGGTGTAGTGGAGGGCGTCTTTCTGCGCCAGTTGTGGAATAAATCCGGGTAGGAGGCTACTACGCCAGCCCAAATGACGCCGGCTTTCACGTCCTGGTTGATGACCATGTTACGCAGGGTGATTTGCCCGCCCATGGAGTGCCCCCACATGCCAATGCGGTTGGGGTCGGCGTCGGGATGGCGTTTAATTGAGGCGACCGCGTTGAGCACGTCAATGGTATAGGCGGGAGAGGTGTAGGGGTTGGCAGGTTGTCCTTCGGATTTATCGTGCCCGCGGTAATCGGGGCGCAGGACGATGTAACCGTTACTCGCCAGCGCGTCGACGTAGGCGACGTAGCGCTGGGTAGTGCGGTATTCCCTGGGGGGGATGTAGCCGTGATTGAAGACGATCACGGGATAGCCGGTTTCCGGTTTGCGATTGAAAGGGATGGTCAGCAAAGCGTAGATTCTCAAACCTTCTGACATGTAAGAGGCGATGTAGCGGCGGTAATTGCTGCCGGAGGCGAGATTTTGCTCAATGACAATATCACTGCCCGGATAGTTTTGGCGGCGCATGAACTCGATGGCGATGGGGTTGGGAATGGGCGTGGCGGTGGGTACGGGAGTAACGGCTGCGGTGACGGGAGTCTGGACGGTAATGGCGGGCGGTGGAGGACTGGCAACCTGGGACGTAGCAAAAGGGAGAGGCAGCGCGGTTGCGGGCGCGCTTTGTGTAGAATCTATCGTTTCCGCAGCACAGGCAGCCAGAAAGGCTGCTGCGGCAAAAAGCATAATCAGCCGCAGGAAACTATAGCGGGTAAAAAAATTGGGTTTCAAGGTCTTGCTCCAAGTGTTTTACTATGGTTAACTGTTGAGATATATGGTACAGATAGATACGCGCTGTGTATTTTACGGCGGTTCATATCAATCTACCAAAATGGTTATTCCCTATTATATACTATTAGGGCTTATGATACAAATATACAGTAGCAGCGCCGGAAAATCCATGCTATAATTAAGGGGCAGGTGGGAAAGCAGTGATATTATTGCGTTTAAACCGCTCACCAGCCGGTATTGGTTATCCTGAGATTTTGATCACATAAGGAGTGTTTTCCATGGAACAACAGCTTGTACTTTTTGACCTGGCAAATGAACATTACGGGATTGAAATTGCCACTGTGGACGGTATTATCAAAATGCAGGAAGTCGTATCTGTCCCTCATGCGCCTTCCTTTGTAGAAGGAGTAACAAACCTGCGCGGTTCTGTGCTGCCGGTGATTGATTTACGCAAGCGCTTTGGACTGGCAGCAGTGGAAGCGACCAACGATACGCGCATTGTGGTTGTCAACATGGAGGGCAATCGCAAGGTGGGCATGATTGTAGATGCGGTTACGGAAGTGTTGACCATCCCTGAGGATGCCATCGAACCCACTCCGCCAATCGTCAGCACGATCGACTCAAACTTCATTATTGGGATTGCCAAAGTGGACGAGCGCCTGGTTATTTTATTAGACTTAGCCAGCGTGCTCAACGAGAGGGAGAAAGCCAGTCTCAAGGTGCTGCCGGATAAAATTGAATAAGCAATTTTATCGGGTATAAACCGTAAGGGGTGAGATAAGTGGATATGCTGATTAACCGTCTGTACCGGACGCGGGTACAGATTGGTTATGAGCCTGGGAATGAGCCGGGCAGCCGCTCTGGCGCAAAGGGGAAATCTCCCTCCTATGCTTACGCGGGCAGCGATGCAGCTGAAATCTCACCTCTTGCGATTGTGCTATATGGCAGCGGACAGAAGGCGGACGGCACGTTTGAAGACCTGTCCGAAAGGTTTATTCGATCCCCTTTTGCAAACGAACAAGAAGATTACAGCCACCAGGCAAAAAAACTCTTTCAACAGCAGACTTTTGGAAATGGGCTGACGAAAGAGTTTTCTTTGCAAACCTTGAAAGCGGAAGCGCAAGAGCGTGAGGCGCGCCAATCTGGCGAGCAAGCGGCTGCTTATCCCAGCGGGTTTGTTGTTAAGGCTGCTTATCTACAGGCAAGCGCTACTACAGTACCTGCCTATCAACAAATGATCAACGTGGCGGCGTAGTTTGCGCCAAGAGCGGTGGTTCTGTAAGGGAACTGAGCAGCCCGGATTGTGAATTAAACGCATCTGCTGCGTATTCAAAACCCGAAGCAAGAAACAGGCTGGCGTCGCAGCCAATCTGTGTAACGGGTGGTCGTTTTGCAGCTTGTGCGGATTGGTGTTGCTGGGGTAATGCACGCTTTTTATAAGCGCGCTGGAATAAATTGATTTGGACAGACCTGACGGGTTTTTAATTCCCGGTCAGGTCGGTTTTTTATAGCCACTGAACTTGAGAAATCAAGATCATTTTAATAAATAGACTATTAAATTGCCAGGGAAGAGATGATATAATTAAGCAAATCTGATAACGGTTTCAATTTCAAGAGGAGGTGAACGGAAAAAGAGACAGTGTGTATTTGGAGTTCTGTGTTGGATCAACGAAATAGAATACGGAGGAATAAGGAATGAGTAAGAAAATTGTGGCTCTGATAGGGCTGATTATGATTGCCAGTTTGCTTTTAGCGGCGTGTGCTGCTCCTGCCGCGGAAGCACCCAAACAGGAAGGTGGTACGAAAGCACTGAAAGTCGTCAACCTGCTCAACGGCGTACAGGGTGATAAATCTTTCTTCGACTCGGCTGTGCGTGGTGTTAGTAAAGCAGAAAAAGAGTTTGGACTCAGTGTGAAAACAATTGAGGCGGGCATTGATCCGGCAAAGTGGCAGCCGGCTTTAGAAGACGCCGCTGCGAACGAAGACTACGACGTAATGATTTTGGGCACGTACCAGATGTCTGAATTTTTGGAGAAAGTGGCACCCAAGTACCCGGATAAAAAGTTCATCATCTACGACGTGGCAGTGAATTACGAGAAGTGCAAGTGCGAGAACGTCTATTCGGTGATGTACAAGCAAAACGAGGGTTCGTATCTGGCGGGCGTGTATGCCGGGGCGATGTCGAAGAGCGGTATTATCGGCTCAGTCGGCGGACAGGACATTCCGGTGATCAATGACTTTATCGTCGGTTACGAGCAAGGGGCGAAGTCGGTAAATCCGAACGTTCAGTCCATCAAACAATACGCTGGCGGCTGGAATGACCCAGCGAAAGGCAAAGAACTGGCGCTGGCGATGTATCAGCAGGGTGCGGATATCGTCTTCCAGATTGCAGGCGGCACCGGCGTGGGTGTTTTCCAGGCGGCGCAGGAAGTGGGTAAGATGGCGATTGGGGTGGACTCGGATCAGGCGATGATTATCAAAGAGACCAACCCCGAACAGGCGAAATTCATCCCGACTTCGATGATGAAGAACGTGGATAACAGCCTGTACCGCGCCTTGAAGCTGCACATCGAAGGCAAACTGCCTTACGGCAAGGCGGAATCGCTGGGTGTGGCGGAAGGCGGCGTTGGCTTGGCGAAGAACGAATTTTACGACGCAGCTACCCCTGCGGACGTGAAAGCCAAAATTGACCAGGCGGAAAAAGACTTGATGGGTGGGAAGATCAAGGTTGACACGGTTTTTGAATAAAAACACGTAAAACGATGTTTAACGCAGCGGCGAAGGGGCTATCCAGTAGGTCTTGAGTTTGCTTTTTTGCTACAGATATGGATTGTGTTTCGCAAAGTAAGAGCATATTGGGAGTGAAAAAGCACAACGCTTTATTAGGACAGCCTGCGCGCCGCTGCGTAGCATATTATTGATGGACTGTACTTGTTGTTTAGGGATGGAAATCCTGTCGCGGAGGTGCTATGGCGCTGATTGAAATGCGCGATATCGTGAAAATATATCCAAACGGTGTAAAGGCAAACGACGGAGTTAATTTTTCGGTGGAGCGGGGTGAAATCCACGCCCTGGTGGGGGAAAACGGTGCTGGAAAAACAACGCTGATGAAAATACTGTATGGCATGGAACAGCCAAGCGGGGGTGATATTTTATTCGATGAAAAACTAGTGCATTTTCACTCGGCGCACGATGCAATCCGTTCTGGAATTGGCATGGTGCATCAGAATTTCATGCTCGTCCCCTCTTTTACGGTTGCCGAAAACATCGTGTTGGGGCAGGAACCAATTCAGCGCGGGTTGACGGACGCCAAGAAAGCCATTCAGATCACAAGTGACCTGGCAGACCAATATGGCTTGCGAGTGGAACCGGAGGCGACGGTGGAGAGCATCAACGTGGGGATGCGCCAGCGCGTGGAGATACTCAAGACGCTGTATCGCGGGGCGCAGGTGCTCATTCTGGATGAGCCGACGGCGGTGCTCACCCCGCAGGAGCCTCAGGACCTTTTCCACGCGGTGCGCGCGTTGGTAAAACAGGGTAAGACGGTCATCTTTATCACGCATAAATTGCGCGAGGTGAAGGAGATCTCGAACCGGGTTACGGTGATGCGCGGCGGGAAGGTGGTGGGAACTTTGCCCACTACAGAGACGACGCGGGAAAGCCTGGCGCGGATGATGGTGGGGCGCGACGTCTTTCTGGATATTCACAAGCCGCCCTGCCAGCGTGGGGAGAGGGTGATGCAGGTCAAAGACATATCCTATCTCTCAGAATCGGGCAGGCGGATGCTGCACAAGGTATCGTTTAACGTTTATGCGGGGGAGATTTTGGGCGTGGCAGGGGTAGAAGGCAACGGTCAAAGCGAACTGGTTGAGGTGCTTTCTGGCTTGCGCCCGGCGACTTCCGGGGAGGCGCTGGTAGGAAACAAGAATATCATCAACCAGACGCCGCGCGAGGTGCGCATGGCGGGCGTAGCGCACATCCCTGAAGACCGTTTGACGAACGGGCTGGCGCAGAACGTCTCGATTGACGAAAATTTGATCGTGGACCGCTATTTCCGCCAGCCTTACCGGCGTGGTTTGTTCATTAACTATAAGCGGGTTGACCAGTTGGGCAGGGAGATGATCAAAGATTTTGACATCCGCACGCCTGACGGACTGCTGCCGGTGGCTTCGCTTTCGGGCGGGAATATGCAAAAGGTGATCGTGGCGCGCGAGTTTTCATCTTCACCAAATCTGCTCATTGCGGCGCAACCGACGCGCGGGATTGACGTGGGCGCCACTGAATTTATTCGCGAGCAGTTGGTGCGAAAACGCAGCGACGGGACGGCGGTGCTGCTCGTCTCGGCGGACCTTTCGGAGGTGATGAGCCTGGCTGACCGGATTATTGCCATGTTTGAGGGCGAGATTACGGGTGTGTTCCCAGACGCGTCTAAGGTCTCGGAAGAAGAATTGGGTCTATATATGCTGGGTATTAAACGCCAGGACGCACAAGAAATGGAGGCGCTTCTATGAGAACTTTGCTCGCCAAACCGGCTGTTCGGGATACGCTGCGCATTGTGCTGGCAGTGGTTGTTTCCCTGGCTTTGGGTTTTATCATAACTTTGTTTGTATCCAAGGACCCGGTCGGCGCCTATCGCGCCTTTTTGCTGGGTCCGTTGAGCAAGCTGAACCGCATCGGCGATTGGCTGGAAGAGTCCATTTCGCTGATTCTACTGGGGTTAGCCGTAGGGCTGGCGTTCAAAGCCAAGCAGTTCAGCCTGGGACAGGAGGGGCAGATGGTGTTGGGGGCGCTTGTCTCGGGCGTGATCGCGCTGTTTCTGCCCATACCGCTGCTGATGCGCGTGCCGTTGGCGTTGATCGCGGCGGCGCTGGTTGGTTTTGTGTGGGGTGCCATCCCAGGCTATTTGAAGGCATACCTGGATTGCAATGAGATCGTCTCGACGCTGATGTTGAACGCCATTGCGGTGCGCCTGTACGATTATTTTCTCATCTTTCACATCAAGCCGCCGGGGGCGGGGTATAACGCGTCTGATTTCTTCCCAGAAGAAGGTATTTTGCCCAGCTTTATACCAGACTTGCCGTTCTTAAACGCGGTGCGCACGCTGTTTGTGAACCAGACGAACATTACAATAATGCTTTACCTGGTGGTAATCGCGTTTGTTATCACGTATTATCTAATGTACCGCACGCCGTTTGGGTACGAATTGCGCATGGTAGGCGAGAACATCAAGTTTGCGCGGTATGGCGGCATCAATACGCGGTTGACGATCATCCTGGTGTTTGCCGTATCGGGGATATTCGCCGGATTGGCGGGAGCGCACCTGGCGATGGGGATACACACCAAGCTGATTGCCAATATTACCGTAAGCCTGGGTTTCGAGGGGATTGTGGTGGCGATTATGGCGCGTAACAATCCGTTGTTCATTCCGATTGCCGGACTGGCTTACGGGTACATGCGCGCCGGGGCGGACGTGATGGAGCGCGCTTCGGACGTGTCGCGCGAGATGGTGCTGATCATTCAGGCGATCATCATTTTGCTGGTTACAGCCGAGCGGATTTTGCCTATGGTGCAGCAACAAATCAGCGCCCGGCGCAGCGCGCGGGAAAACGAAGCGCTGGCGGAAGGAGGAAACAATGTCGCTTGAGCTTGTGCTGCGGGGTATTTTCAGTGCGTTATTTCTGGCGAGTGTGCTGCGCATCAGCACGCCGATTATCCTGCCCGCCCTGGGTGGGCTGGTGACGGACCTGGCAGGCGCGACCAACATCGCCCTGGAAGGGATCATGCTCGTGGCTGCGTTTACGGGTGTGGTAGTGTCGGCGTACACTTCCAACGTGTGGCTGGGGGTTTTGGCGGGCATCTTATCCGGCGTGCTCATTGCGGCTTTGCTGGCGTATTTTTACCTGTATTTGAAGACGGATGTGTTTCTGGCTGGGATCGCGATTAACATTATGGCGATCGGCGGGACGATTTTCTTGCTGTATATCCTGACCGGCGACAAGGGCAATTCCTCTAAGCTGGCGAGCGGGCAGGTTCCGGTGGTTAACATCCCTTTTATCCACGACATTCCTTTCCTGGGGACGGTTTTGAGCGGGCATAATATCTTCACCTATGCGGCTTTCCTGCTGACTTTTCTGGTGGCGGTGTTTCTTTATCGCACGCGGCTAGGCTTTCACCTGCGCGCTGCCGGTGAAAACCCCGAAGCGGCTGGCACGGTGGGAATTAACGTCAAACAGACGCAATTGATTGCCTTTTTATTGAGTGGTTTTCTCGCCTCGCTGGGTGGGCTTGACCTTTCGATGGCGTATCTGACGCTCTTTCAACGCGAGATGACCGCCGGACGCGGTTTCATCGCCCTGGCGGCGGTGTATCTGGGCGGACGCAACCCGTGGGGGACGCTGATCGCGGCGATTATTTTTGGTTTTGCAGATGCGCTCTCCAACCAGCTTGGTTCGCTGGCGATTCCTTCGCAATTGGTGCAGACCATCCCATACCTGGCGACAATCGTTGCCCTGGTGGTGTATGCGCTGCAACGACGAGGTCGCATGGCGGAGCGGGCGCGCCGTTTTCAGGAGCGCGAATTGATGCAAAGCAAATCAACAGGAGGATAGAATGCTGGAAAAAATCCTGGGTGGGTTGTTTGGGCAGGCGCTGGGAGACGCATGGGCGATGCCAGCGTTGCTGACGCCGGAGGATACGAATCACTATTATAACGGTTGGATAAACGAATTGCGCCCGGCGCCGCCTGACCATCCGGTGCACAGCGGATTGAAGGCGGGCAGGGTTACCGACGACACCGAGCAAGCCTTTGCGCTGGCGCGCGTTATTATTGAAGACGGAAAAGTAACGCCGGAGGGAGCAGCGCGGGCTATCGTCGCCTGGTACGAGCAGATCGGCGGGGATGCCTGCCCATACGTCGGTCCGTCCACGCGGCGCGCCGTGCAGGCGATCAAGCGCGGGGAGGACATTTACACCACCGGCAGGTTTGGAGATACAAATGGGGCAGCGATGCGCGTTTCTCCGGTGGGACTGATTCACCCCGGTGACCTGGAAGGGGCGGTGCGGGATGCCTATTTGTCGTGCGTTCCCACGCACGATACGGACGTGGCTGTTTCCGGGGCGGCGGCAGTGGCAGGAGCGGTGGCGGTGGCGATGCAGCCGGGCGTTTCCCTCGATGAAGTTGTGGCGGGTGGTATTCACGCCGCCGGTTTGGGACGCATGGCGGGAAAGCGCTGGATGGGCGCTTCGGTTTCGCGACGGATTTCTATGGCAGTAGAGATTGCCCGCGCCAAGCAGCCGGCGCGCCAGCGATTGCAGGATATATACGACGTGATCGGGGCGACGCTGGCGATTTCCGAGTCTGTTCCGGCTGCGTTTGGCGTGCTGGTGATGGCGGAGGGTGACCCGTGCCAGGCGGCAATTTACGCCGCCGGGCTTTCGGGAGACGCAGATACGATCGCGGCGATGGCGTGCGCGATTGCCGGGGCTTGGAAGGGCATCACGTTTATTCCCTATCAACACGTACTAAAGCTGCGCAAGGCAAACCCGGAACTGGATTTTGACGGAACAGCCGCAGGGTTACTGGCTTTGTGTAAAAAAGAAGCATGATTCACAACGATTGAGGAGTTAATGTAATGTATCAAAGATATCAACTTTCCCACGCCGAGGCGCTGAAAATCGTTGCCGCCATCCAAGCGGAACTGGAGCGGACGAAGCGCGGCGCTGCTATCGCAGTATGCGATTCCCAGGGGGAATTGCTGGCTTTTCTGCGTACAGATGGCTGCCGCCTGCCTTCCATCACTATTGCGATCAATAAAGCCTACACTGCGGCGCGCGAGATGCGCGAGAGCAAAGAGGTTGGCAATTCTTCCAGGGAGAAGGGATATCCGCTGACCAATTTTGGCGAATTGCGTTACACCGGTTGGGGAGGGGGCGTGCCTATTTTTTATCAAGGACAACTCGTAGGCGCTGTGGGGGTGAGCAGCCTGCCAGAAGAGGAGGACATGGAGCTGGCGCGTTTGGGCGCGGCGTTGATTGGATGAAAATAGAATTCCAAACGTTAGCCTACTTCAAGAAATTGGTGCAATTCTGGGTAGTTTTTCCATGACGAGCACGGAGGAGTATGAAATACGGTGTTTCTTTTCAAGAAGCGGCAAAAAAATTTGAACAGGCGTTGTTGTCGTTTGACAAACTCGCGGCGGAACGGATAATTGATGACGCTGGCAAAGATAACCTTATCTTGCAGGTGGTGGAGGGGATTGTTATACCCAGCCTGGATAGGATTGGAACAGGCTGGGAAGCCGGGGATGTTTCTCTTGCCCAGGTATACATGAGCGGAAGGATATGCGAAGATATAATTGACATGGTCCTTCCGCCGGCTGACCCAAGGCGCAAAGACCAGCCGAAAATGGCGATTGCCGTTTTGGATGATCATCACATATTAGGAAAACGAATCGTGTATTCCTGTGCGCGCGCCAGCGGATTTGAACTTTTGGATTACGGTCATTCAGACGTAGACAGTATCATCAGAAAAATCCAAACGGACCACATCGAAATCATGTTAATCTCGGTGCTTATGTTACCTTCTGCATTGAAGGTAAAGAAGTTACGCGATGCTTTGGCAGAAAAGGGTGTTGTTCCGAAAATTGTGGTAGGCGGGGCGCCGTTTCGCTTTGATAAGCAATTATCAAAGGAAGTGGGCGCCGACGAGGTTGGATACACAGCCGCGGACGCAATTGCTATCCTAAACAAGTTGGCGGAGGAGAACCTATGACAACACCTGCCATGACTTCCCTGCAACGCGTACTCACCACCCTGGGACATAACGAGCCGGATCGGGTACCTTTTCTGCTGCTTTTGACCATGCACGGAGCGAAAGAACTGGGACTATCCATACGAGAATATTTCTCAAAACCTGAATACGTGGTTGAAGGACAGCTTCGCCTGCGGGCGAAATATCAATCGGATGGTCTCTATGGCTTTTTTTATGCGCCAATAGAAATTGAAGCGTGGGGTGGTGAAGTCGTGTTTTACGACGACGGACCTCCGAATTCTGGCGAACCTTTTATAAAAAAGGCAGAAGACGTTTTTTCTTTACAACCCCCCAGGGTGAAAGGTAGCGCCAGTTTACAAAAAGTGCTGGACGCCATCAGCCGGATGAAAGAAAAGGTAGGAGGGGAGGCGCCTATTTTAGGTGTGGTTATGTCGCCATTTTCTCTGCCGGTGATGCAAATGGGCTTTGATAAATATCTGGACGTGATGATAGAGCAACCGGCTTGTTTTGAGCAGTTGATGAAAGTAAATGAGGAATTTTGTGTAGAGTGGGCAAACAGCCAGTTGTCTGCTGGTGCAACGGCGATCGTCTATTTTGACCCGGTTTCTTCCCCCACCATCATCTCTAGAGATATGTATCTTAAAACCGGCTATCCGATTGCGTGCCGGATGATCAAACGCATAGAGGGAGCGGTTGCCACGCATCTGGCTTCGGGGCGTTGTTTGCCTATAATGGATGAGTTAGTGCAAAGTGGAACGGTTCTGGTGGGGGTTAGCGCGCTGGAAGACCTGGCGGAATTAAAACGGGTATGTAAAAAACGGATGGCTATGGTTGGGAATCTCAACGCGATCGAGATGCGGCGCTGGTCGGACGAGGAGACGGTCGAAATCGTCAAAGACTGTATCGCCAAGGCAGGAGTGGGAGGAGGGTTTATCCTCTCGGATAATCACGGAGAAATTCCCTTTCAAGTTCCGGACGAGGTGTTGAGTGCAATCTCCGCAGCCGTGCACGAATGGGGCAGGTATCCACTCGATTGGGTTTCAAGGTATGCCTAGCCATCTGTGTATATACGTGTGCGAGTATTTTCGCCAGGAAGCGGTAACAATTATACACGAGGTCGGTTTTGTGGACGTAATTGTAGAAACGTTCCCGGCGAATTGCGGTTTACATACGGGACATTGTCCATTGTCAGCTTTACCCACACAACCTAGAGAAGGATACGATGTGTCTGTCGTTTGTTGTAATTGCAGCGAAAAAGCCAGGCAGCAAGGAAGGAAAATTGAGGATTGGAACTTTGAGAGGGAAGGACAATGTCTCTATTTGTTCACGAATAAAGGTGTTGTGGATGAATATCTAGCAAAAGGGGCGTATTTGTTTGCCCCAGGAAAATTGGATAAGTGGCAAGAAAGCCTAAGAATACAAGGATTTGACCAGGAAACTGCCCGTGCTTTTTATGCAGAGACTATCACAAAGCTTGTGTTGCTGGACACGCAGGTAATCCCCCGATGCGCCGAATTGCTCAAAGGTGTTGCGGAGTACCTGAACCTGCGCGATGAGGTACTTCCTGTAGGGTTGGATGTATTCCGGGTACAGCTTGAAAACATGGTCCTTAAATGGCGAGCGCGTTCCCAGCTTCTACCTTCCAACGATTCGGCTTCCACAAACCATGTCAGCCAGCAGTTAGCTGCGTATGCCATGACACTGGACGTATTGGGTAGGCTAACGGGTATTATGACGGAAGAACAAGCCATTGAAAGTACGATGGATTTATTTTCGATGCTTTTTGCTCCCAGGCAGGTCATCTACTATCCGGTGTTCGGGGTCAAGTTTGGTGAGATTAAGTCATCCCCGTCTCAATCTCTTTCTGACGATCTCGTTGCAGAGCGATTGAAATGGATAAACCAGCCCCAGGACTGGACAGAAATTGAGGATGGTTTTCTTTTACGCATACGCTATCAGAATGAAACAGTGGGGATGATAGAGATAGACGGTTTGGCGTTTCCCGAATATCGTTCAAGATACTTAAATCTTGCCCTGGGAGTTGCCAGAGTATGTGCCTTGTCAATCTCCAATGCGCGTGCTTTTCAAAAACTGCTCTCTTCCCATAAATTGACAGAGATAGGTACGCTCGCGGCGGGTGTTTCTCACGAAATCAACTCGCCTTTGCAGGTGATTATTGGGACGGGGGAAGTGCTTTTGGAATCTCTGCAAAGCGAAGGCTGTAACGTTGAAGAAGTGTGCCGAAAACTAAACGTCCTCAACCGTAACGCCTGGAGGGTTTCAAAAATTGTGAATTCCTTGTTAGTCTATGCACAGGCATCTCCGACGAAAACAGAGAAACAAGACCTGAATGAGATTATCCGAGATGCAATGCTGCTGATTGAGAGCCAGGCAGAGGCTTGGAAGGATATTGCGATCAACACTCATTTGGCGGATGATTTGCCGCAATTGATGTGCGACCGGAACGGAATTACGCAAGTTATTCTTAATCTCTTTTCCAACGCGCACGACGCGCTGTGGGAGGGGGGAGAAATAAGCATTGCTACTGCTTACGACGCCAAAAGCGATCAAATCGAATTGACGATATCTGATAACGGAGAAGGGATCGCGGGCGAAATTTTGGACAAGATTTTTAATCCATTTTTCACGACAAGACCGTTAGGAAAGGGTGTTGGGCTTGGGCTGTCTATCGTCCAGGGGATCGTGCGCGCTCACGGGGGCGAGGTCCAGGTTGCCAGCAAATTGGGGCTGGGAACAAGGGTAACGATTAATTTCCCCTTGAACGTTGAAGTTAAATTGGCGGACACGCAAAACGCCGAAGGAATTCCCCGTGGACGCTTTGATGAGATTGTCCGTTAAGGGGGATGTGGCGTGTGAAAATGTGGAGGTAGGGATTATTAACGGTGTGGAGTATTCAAGAAAAGCATGAGTCAAGAAAAAACTGGCATTCTCATCCAAAATTGTGACGTGCTCACTTTGCAAGAGGGTGAAGCGCGGGTGGTTCAGCAGCAGGATATTGACGTGCGGGGGAAGTATATTCACGCCATAACGCCGCACACCACGCCGGCTGGCGAGGTGAATGCGCAGGAGCACACGCAGGTGATTGATGGCAGCGGGATGCTGGCGATACCAGGCTTGATGAATACGCACGCCCACGTAGCGATGGTGCTCTTTCGCGGACTGGCGGAGGACGTGAGCGTGCAGAAATGGTTTAACGATTACATCTTTCCGGTGGAATCTAACCTCACGCCGGAGGACGTGTATTGGGGGGCGTTGCTGGGCGTGGCGGAGATGATAGAGAGTGGGGTTACCTGTGTGGCAGACCACTATTTTTTCATGGACGAGGTGGCGCAGGCGGTGCAAGAGGCAGGCACGCGCGCCAACCTGGCGTGGGCGGTGTTTGGACACGAGGGCGAGACGAAGCTCGACCAGACTTGCGAGTTCGTGCAGCGCTGGCAGGGCGGGGCGGATGAGCGCATCACCACCTGGCTGGGACCGCACGCGCCCTATACGACGGGAAGCGACTTCTTGCGCCTGTGCGCCAGCCGCGCAAAAGCGCTGGGGGTAGGAATTCACGTCCACGTTTCCGAGACGGCAGAGCAGGTGGCGTTGAGCAAACGCGAACACGGCATCACTCCGCTGCAGATGCTGGCGGAGAGCGGCGTTTTGGAGGTGCCGGTGATCCTGGCGCATTGTCTGTATCCCGAAGAGGTGGATTTTCCTGTGCTGCAGGCGGCGCGGGCGGGGATTGCCCACGCGCCCAAGACGTATCTTAAACTGGGCATGGGCACGGCGCCGGTGCGGCGTTACCGCCAGCTTGGCATCCCGCTGGGGCTGGCAAGCGACGGCGCGGTGAGCAGTAACACGCTGGACATCCTGGAGCAGTTACGCTTGCTGGCGTTGACTCAAAAGCAGGAGGCGGGCGATTCAACCGTGATGACGGTTTACGAAGCGCTGGATATCGCATTCAACGGCAGCGCGGGTGTGCTGCAAAGGGAGGCAGATTTGGGCGCCATTTCACCCGGCAGGCTGGCGGATATCACCTTGCTGCGCCAGGACGGGCTGCACAGCTTTCCGCGCCTGAACCCGGCGGCGAACCTGGTTTATTCGACGCGGGCGAGCGACGTGGATACGGTGATTTGCGACGGCAGGTTGTTGATGCAGCAGCGGCGGTTGCTGACGATTGACAAGGAACGTGTGAAACGTGAGGTAGCCAGCCGCCTGGAACGGTTGGGACGACGCCTGCCCGGTGTGCGCATTGCGGTGTATCCGGCGTGAACGACTGTGGATGATGTTATCTAGTTGAACGATTATGGATGATATTATCTAGATGAACGATTATGGATGATATTATCTAGTTGAACGATTGTGGATGATGTTATCTAGTTGAACGACTGTGGATACTATTGCCAAGATGGACGATGGTGGGTATTATTAACGAGATGAATGAGAATGAACTAGATTATCAAGACGAGCAAGACGTGCTGCCCGCTTTTCGCGTGCTCTCGATTGGCGATTTGGTGACGGACGTTATGCTGGCGATTCCGCGCCTGCCGGTGCAGGCGGAGGAAAACCAGATTGTGCAAAGCGTGCAATTAGAGCCGGGCGGGGCGGGAAATTTTCTCATCGCCGGGGCGCGGCTGGGACTGCGCATGGCGGCGTTGGGCGTGGTTGGGGCGGACGATCCGTTTGGAGCGGCGGCGCTCAACGCCCTGCTGTATGAGGGAGTGGACGTGCACCGCGTCGTGCGCCAGCGCGGCGGCACGACGACGATCGTCTTTGTTTTGGCAGACGAGCGAGCGGAACACGTGTTTTTGGGGCAAAACGGAACGGGGGAGGTGATCCCTTTTTCTGGTGAGTGGCAGGAGGCGGTTTTGCAGGCGGACGCGCTGCAATTGTGGGGGTATACGCTAAACGAGGAGCGCATTGCTGCGGCAAGCCTGGATGCGCTGCGTTTTGGGCGCGCCCAGCAGCGGACGGTCTTTTTTGACCCGGGACCGTTCATGGCGCGCCTGCCGGAGGATATATGGAAGGAGACGCTGCGGCACACCGACGTGGTGCTGCTCACGGCGGACGAAATCCCTGCCTTTGCCGGGGAGCCGGGAAACTGGCAAAGCGGGGGCGGGCTGCTAGATTTTGGGGCGAGTATGGTGTGCGTCAAGCGCGGCGGGCAGGGATGTGTGATTTTCACAGCGGATGAGGTCGTGCAGCACGGCGGGTATGCGGTTACCGTGCGCGACACCACTGCAGCGGGCGATGCGTTTGCGGCGGGCTTTATCTATGCCTGGCTGCACAAGTTCTCGTTGGCGCAAACGGCGGCGTTTGCCAACGCGGTTGGGGCAGCCAAGGTGCAAAAATTCGGTTCGGGACGCCAGGTGCCCACGCGGGACGAGGTGCGCGAGGTGCTGCAAACCTACGACGCAACGCTGGCGGCAACGATGGGTGGCTGAGCAGACGCATGAATAAAATTGGATTATAATTATTCGGAAATCAAAGGTTGAGGTATAATTTTACTAAATATTATCTAAAAGCCAATATTTTTGGTTACTGCAAAGGAAATTAGCATGGGTAGAATTAATTTTATTGAACACAAAGGTAAGCAAATTCTTTACGAGGATTTTTCCAACACAAAATTGGACGAATACGTAGCCGCGTTGGACGAGGCGGCGGCTATCATTCGCGCCCAACCGCCGCATTCGGTGCTGGCGCTCGCTGACATCAACGGGATAACGTTCAATAAAGAGATGCTGGATCGAATGAAGGATTTCATCGCTACAAACACGCCATACATCAAAGCGGTGGCAGTCATCGGTGTGCAGGGTCTTCTTTCGGTGGCGTTGCAGACGGTGGCGCGCTTTGCGGGCAGGGAAATGCACACCTTTGATAGCAAAGAAGCGGCAATGGATTGGCTGGTGAGCCAATAAAAGTTTCTTATTCGGCGCGCATGTGGGTGCGCTGGAAAAGCCACACACCGGCGCCGAAGTAGAGCGCGGATAGTACGCATAGGGTGGTGAGTTCGTAGGCTACCTCCGGCAGACCGGCGCCCAAGGTCAAGACTTTGTGCAGGGCAGCGACGGCGTGTGTGGCGGGTAATGCGTCGTAAAGGCTGACGGCACGCCCGGCAACTGTGAAGAGCTTGACGGCTGGGATGGGGAAGATGGAGCCGGAGAAGAACATGAGCAGCCCGAGGGGGAAATTGGCGATGACGAAGGCTTGCGAAACGGTGCGCGAGAAGCACGCTACCAACATCCCTACGCCAATGATGGACAGGCTGGTAACAGCACCAATCAGGATTGCCAACCACAGGGGACCCTGGCTGTGAAAGCCCAGGGCGACGGCAGTGAAGAAGGTAAGGAAAACGGAAGCAACGCCAACCAGGACCAGGGCGGCGCTGATGCCGCCGAGCAATTCCAGTGAGGTCAACGGGGTGAGCTGCAGGCGGCGCAGGGTGCCGGATTCTACTTCACGGGCAACGGTCATGGCGGCGAGAAAGACGAGCATGATGACGGCGAAAACGAGAATTCCCGGGACGTAATTTTCAAACTCGGTGCGCGCCGCCGAAGCGCCCAGCGGTTCTTCTACGTATTGCAGCAGCGGCGCCTGGGCGGTGATGCGCACGACTTCTTTTTCCACGGCGGTGGTGGCAAGGATGCTGCTGATCATGTAATAGGGGTTGGTCAGGTCGCCGCCGAAGACGATTTGGGCGCTGGTGCGGCGTTCCCCACGGCGGATGTCAGCCAGCGCTTGCGAGAAGTCCTCCGGCAGGAGGATGAAGGTAGCCGCGGCGCGCTCACGCAGCAAGTTTTCTGCTGTGGAGCGGCTTTCCAGCAGGCGCGTTTTCAGCATGGGTTTGCCGTCGGCGTAGGCAACCGCGGCGATGGCGTTGGCAACCTGTTCGCCGGCGTGCAGGCGCGTGCCGTCCTCTAAAAGCGCGCCGCGATCTTGATTGATGACGAGTACGTTGTAGGTGGTCGAGCCGCCGTAGGTGAACAGCCAGTAAAGGAAGACGAAAAACGGTGCAAACACCACCGTCAGGCTCAGGGTGAGCAGGTCGCGGCGCATCTCGCGCAGGGTTTTGCCGAAAACGGTCAGGAATCTCATTCGCGCAGCCCCCTTCCGGTGAGTTGGATGAAGACGTCTTCGAGTGTGTTGGCGTGGATGTTGATGTCGGTGGTGTGTAAACCGGCACTGGTCAGTACGGCGAGGATTTTCGGCAGCAAGCCGACGGCGTGCAGGGCGCGCAGGCGCATGGTTTTTACGGCGGGGTTGAGGCTCACTTCTTCCACCGTGCCTTTCAGTGTGTCTGCGGCGCGGCGGGTTTTGGCTTCCCATTCGGCGTCGTCGGCGATGTTGAAGACGATGACGTCGCCGCTGCCCAGGCGCTGCTTGAGGGCGGCAGGGGTATCCACGACGAGCAGCTCACCGTGGTCTATGATCGCCAGGCGGTCTGCCAGGCGGTCGGCTTCGTCCATGTTGTGGGTGGTGAGGATGACGGTTTTGCGGTGCGCCAGGGATTGGACGTACTCGCGCACGATGATGCGGGATTGCGGGTCCAGCCCGGCTTCCGGCTCGTCCAGGACGATGATGGCGGGGTCGTGGACGAGTGCCATGGCGAGGTTGAGGCGGCGCTGCATCCCCCCGGAGAGGGTGCGCGAGAGTTTGTGGCGCTTTTCCGCCAGGTCAAGTTCGAGCAGCAGGCGCTCGGCGCGCTGACGGGCGGTTTTGGGGTGCACGCCGTACATTTCACCGATGAATTGCAGCTGCTCCAGGCAGGTGAGTTTTTCCCAGAGGACGATTTGCTGCGGGCAGACGCCGACGTGCGTGCGGGCGCGGGCGTCTGTGCCGTTCAGCGGGGCGCCGTGAATGAACACCGCCCCGGAATCGGGCTTGAGCAAGCCGCACATCATGTTGATGGAGGTGGTCTTGCCGGCTCCGTTCGGTCCGAGGAAGCCGAAGATTTCCCCGGCGTAGACATCCAGGGAGAGGTCTTTTACGGCGGTGAGGGAGCCGTAACGTTTCGTGAGGTGCTGGGTGCGCAGGACGACGTCGCTCATGGTGAGATTTTATTCCAGAGACCTGGCTGGTCGTTTGTTTCGAGCGGTTTCAGGTTGAGCAGGGGCACGCGTTTTCCTCCACAGGTGAGAGAATGAGCAGCGCTATGATTGTATCATATTTTCAGGGCGGCGGGGCTGGATTGGGATATGTTATAATACAACAAAGAATTGGGACCTGACAGGTTTTTGGAAACCCATCGGGTCTTACACAGGAGAGGAACATGACAGCTCACAGCGCCACGGCGCGGGCGTTTGCAAACATCGCATTTATTAAGTACTGGGGCAACCGCCAGGCGAGCCTGCGTCTGCCTGCCAACGGTTCGATTTCAATGAACCTGGCGGGGCTGTACGCGCACACAACGGTCAGGTTTGACGAGGGGTTATGCGCCGACGCGCTGACGCTAAACGGTGTGGAGCAGGGCGGTGCGGCGCTGGAGCGCGTCAGCGCCATGCTGGCAGGCGTGCGCGCCCTGGCAGGCTTGCGCGCCTGCGCCGCAGTGAAGAGCCGGAATAACTTCCCTACCGGCGCAGGGATCGCTTCCTCGGCGGCGGCTTTTGCAGCGTTGAGCCTGGCTGCCAGCGCGGCGGCGGGTTTGACGCTGGAGGAGGGCGAGCTGTCGCGCCTGGCACGCACGGGGTCTGGGTCGGCGTGCCGTTCCATCCCCGGCGGGTTTGTGGAGTGGCAGAAGGGGGAAGGGGATGCGGATTCGTACGCATTTTCGATCGCCGCGCCGGAGCACTGGCGCCTGGTGGATTGTATCGCGGTGGTGAGCGCGACGCACAAACCCACCGGCTCTAGCGAGGGACACGCCCTGGCGGATAGCAGCCCGTACCAGGGGGCGCGAGTGGCGGATGCGCCACGGCGGCTGGAGATCTGCCGGCGCGCTATTCTGGAGCGCGACTTTGAGGCGCTGGCGCAGGTGGTGGAGCAGGACTGCATGATGATGCACGCGGTTATGATGACCTCCACACCGGCGCTGCTGTATTGGACGCCCGCCACGCTGGAAGTCGTGCATCTGGCAAGGGAATGGCGGCGCAGTGGATTGGCGGTGTGTTACACGATGGACGCAGGCGCCAACGTGCATTTGATCTGCGAGGAGGAATGCGCGGCAGAGGTGGCGGCGCGGGCAGGCGAAATCCGCGGCGTGCTGCAGGTATTACAAGCCGGGGTTGGCGGGGCGGCGACGCTATGCGCGGAACAGGCTGGAATTGACTCTTGACAGTTCAGCCTTTAAGGGTGTTATAATCAGGGTTAAGAGGAAACTATGGATTTGCTACTATTTATCGGCGCGATCGCCGCTTTTATTATTTTGCACGAATTGGGGCATTACCTTGCCTCGCTGGTGTGTGGTGTGGAGGTAGAAGAGTTTGGGCTTGGTTTTCCACCGCGCATTCTGACTCTCTTTAACTGGCGCGGCACCGAATTTACGTTGAACTGGATTCCGCTGGGCGGTTTTGTGCGCCCCAAGGGTGAAAACGACCCGGACGTGCCTGGCGGCTTGGCGTCTGCAAGCCCGCTGGTACGTTTTGCGGTTATGGTGTCTGGTCCGATGATGAACATCCTCGTGGCGGCGTTGCTGTACAGCATGACGATCAGCCAAATTGGCATGCCGGAAGTGGACAAGGTGATGGTGATGGAAGTTGTAGCGGATTCACCCGCCGCATCTGCCGGCTTGCAGGCGAATGACCTGTTGAAGGAGATCAACGGGGAAACGTTGGATAATATTAGCGAAGTGCAAAGCCTGGTGGCGCAGAACAAGGGCAAGGAAATCAACCTGGGATACGAACGGGACGGGAAAATGTATCACACAAAATTGACTCCACGCCTGAACCCGCCGCCTGGGCAGGGGGCAATTGGAATTGCGATGAGCAACCCGACGCGCCCCATCTCTTTGCTGGCGGCGTTGCCGTTGGGCGGCAAGGCGGTTTTTGACCAGGGGTATTTGCTTTTCACGCTGCCGATGCGCTTTATGGAGGGGGCAATATCCTCCGAGGAGATGCGCGTGGTCGGCTTTAAGGGTATGTACGATATATATCAAGGTGTGCGCGAGGTGGAAACTGCCCAACCAAGGACGCGCGGGGTTGGGACGCTGGCGTTCTTTGCCATGATCAGCGCTTCGCTGGGTATCCTCAATCTATTACCCATTCCGGCGCTGGACGGGGGACGCATTTTATTCCTCCTGCCGGAATTGCTAATACGCAAACGCGTGCCGGCACGTTTTGAAAACGCACTCCACATGGTTGGTTTTATGTTATTATTGGCGTTATTAATGTACGTCAACATTCAGGATTTCGTCAATCCGGTTGAACTTGGCAATCAGTTGCCCAACGTAACGATGACGCCCACCCCCTGAAAATGGTGACGGGAGGAAAAATGGCTCGGAGGATAGAGAACAACAAGGAACTTGAAGACGAAGGGGAACTGCAAACGAGCGTTCGCGCGGTGGAAATCCCTTTTGGTCAGCTCATAGAGGCGATGTTAGACGAGAATACGCCGCTTCCTCCGCGCTATCTCTATCGGCTGTCCGACATCGCAGAAGAGGACCTGGCTCTATTACGAAAGAACTGGCAACACATACCTGTGTGGCGGCGGCGGGCGTTGATGGAAGACTTGCAGATGCTGGTGGAGAAAGACACGATTTTGTCTTTTGAAGCGGTGGGGCGGTTGGCGTTGACGGACGCGGACGCCAAGGTACGCTTTGGAGCATTGGAGACCCTCACGGCAAACGAGTGTGAGTCAACGGATCTGGTGGACGTATACTTGGGGATGATGGAAAACGATCCCGATTTGAAAGTGCGGGCGGTGGCAGCCAGCGCACTGGGACGGTTTGTATATCAAGGGGAACTGGATACTCTGCAAGCCGACCTAAAACAAAAGCTGGAAGACAGGCTGTTGACAATCATAAAGGAAAGCAGTGATGCGGAAACCCGCTGCTGCGCGCTCGAGTCGCTGGGATATTCCAGTCGGGAAGAAATACCGTCTTTAATTGAAGGGGCGTATAATTCCACTGAGCCTGCCACGCAAACCAGCGCCCTGGTGGCGATGGGACGCTCTGGCAACGAACGCTGGAAGCCGCAGGTAACGAGTATGCTCAACCATTCCAATCCGGGTATACGCGCTGAGGCGGCGCGTGCGGCGGGGGAGTTGGGTATTTCGGAAGCGCGTTCCAACCTTTTCGACCTGGTGGAGGATGCAAACCAAGACGTGAGTTTAGCTGCCCTGTGGGCATTATCGCTGATAGGGGGCAAAGGGGTGCGCAAGATATTGCAAGAACGTATGCACGATGCAGACGATGAAGAGGAGATTGAATTCTTGGAAGGCGCAATTGATAATCTTGACTTTAACGAGGGGGGCACGGATTTGGACATCATCGAGATTGAGGGTGGAGATGGGGAAGACGTGTTCCCCTTGCGCGATGAGGTGGATGACGACGAGATAGATGCGGACGAATTGTTCGACTTTGATGAGGACGACGAGGACGACTATTTCGACGAAGAGGACGAATTCGACGAAGACGAATACGAAGAATATGAAGACGAAGAAGATGAAGACCTTTATTTCGACGACGATGACGACGATGACGAGGATCTTTGGCGTTGAGTTATCTCATCGGATTATTCGCTAACAACTTACTCCCCATTTTTTTAATTGCAGGCGCAGGCTTTTGGCTGACGAAAAAACGTCAGGTTGATGCGCGTCATCTCTCCCAAGTAATCTTTTACCTTTTTACGCCTTGTCTGATCTTTGATTTGCTCATTCACAGCCAGTTGAGTGGCGCGGAATTGCTGCAAATGACAGCGGTTGTGGCGTGCAGCCACGCAGCAGTGGGGATAATTGCCTGGCTGGCAGGGCGCGCCCTGGGGTTTGAGCGCAGCCTGGCAACGGCATTGATCATGGCGGCGATGCTGCCAAACGCGGGGAATTACGGGCTGGCAACGGTCAAGTTTGCTTTTGGGGAAGAAGCGCTGGCGTACGCCAGTCTGTATTTCACGATTTCCTCGATCGTATTTTATACGGCTGGGGTGTTTGTCGCCTCGATGGGTAAATCCAGCCCGCGCCAGGCGCTGGTGAATCTGACAAAGGTGCCGGCGGTGTACGCGGTGGTACTTGGCATGTTTGTTGCACGCATGGAAATACAGTTGCCTGTGTTTTGAGACAGGGCGACATCTTTGCTGGGCAGCGCTACGGGTCCGGCTATGCTGGTGTTATTGGGCATGCAATTATCGGCGAAGGTGCTGACTTCTAACGGGAACGCGACCAACGACAGCGCGGCTGCTGTTGGGTGGTCTTTGCGTTTGCCGCGCAACCAGGTGATCTGTCTGGCGGCGGCGTGCGTGCTGCGCCTGGGAATGGGACCGCTGTTGACTTACGCGGCAACGCTGGCGTTTGGGATGCGCGGGGCGGCGCTGCAAGCAGCCATGCTGGAAGCCGCCACGCCAACCGCAGTGATGAGCACCGTTTTAGCCAGTGAGTACGACGTGGAGCCGGCTTTTATTGCCAGTGCGGTTTTCGTTACCACTCTGCTCAGCCCGTTTACCATCACTCCGTTGTTAGCCTGGATGGGAGGACAATGACGTATGGCGCGTATGAGCGGCGTTTTGGTTGTGTTGCTGTGTTTGTTGTTTTTGCCGGGCAGGGCGCGGGCAATAGATTTTGGCGCACAACAGACACCCGGCTTGGAAGTGAGCAACCCGGAAGTTACTTACACGTTTGGCGGAAAACTTGTCATCCACGCTGAGGTGAGCTTAACTGCCGGGAATAGCGCAGATGCTGTTCCCATTCAGAACTTGGTGGTGTTTTTGCAGTCGAAGGGCAGCCAGCACACTTTGCAAGGCAAAGCTACGCTGCAAAAAGGCTCTGACCCAGGGAAATGGGTGGTGAGCTATACACACGATTTGACGCGCCAATCTCTGCGCGCCTTCAGCGACGTTACGTACTGGTTTGGGGCTGTGTTGCAGGATGGGGCAATCCGAACTAGCCCGCTGTTCTCGTTCTATTATGAAGATAACCGCTACGCCTGGCAGACACTGGAAGCCAAGCCTTTTGAAATGTATTGGTACGAGGGGAACTTGCAGTTTGCCCAGGAAGTGTTTAACACAGCCTGGGACGGTTTGACGCGCGCACAGGCAATTTTGCCCCTTTCTCCGCCGGGGAAAGTGCGCATATACGCGTATGCCAGCGCAGGCGAGGCGCAATCTAGCCTGCAAATTGGCGGGATGGATTGGGCAGCCGGGCATACAGACCCTGACCTGGGAGTGATTGCCATTTCCCTGCCGCCGGGAGCAGACCAACGCCTGGAAATGGCGCGCCAGATTCCACACGAGTTGATGCACGTGCTACTGTATAATCGCGTTGGGGAGGCGTATAAGAACCTGCCGGTTTGGTACGTGGAAGGATTGGCTTCCATGGTGGAGCTTTACCCGGACGCGAATTATCCGACGCTTTTGGAAACGGCGCGCAAGCGCGAGAGTTTAATCCCGATGGATGCGTTGTGCCGTTCTTTTCCCAAGGACGCTTCGGGGGCGGTGCTCGCGTATGCACAGGCGACGTCTTTTATGCAGTATTTGCAGCGGCAATATGGTACGTCAGGTTTGGAACGGTTGCTGGGAAGTTACATGGATGGTATGGAATGTGAACGCGGGGTGGAGGTGGCTTTGGGCGCCAGCCTGGCGCAACTGGAGCAACGCTGGCAGCGCGCTATTTTTGATAGCAAGCCGGGTGCGGCAGAGAATATGGAGCGTTTGTTTCCCTGGTGGGTGCTGTTGGCGGCGCTGTTACTTACCCCATTGATTGTAGGTATTCACAGTATTTACGCCCAGCAAGAGGGATAGCGTAGGTCAATACCAAGCCCCCTTTCACCCCCGCACCGAGGATGAACGCCGCGGGAGTGCAAGGGGTTATCTGGGGGGCTCAGTCGGGTTGCGCAAGGAAGCGGCGCTTTTCGCGTTTGCAGATGGTTTCGATGCTGCGGCGGGCGGACATGGCGGCGGTGGGAATGCCGCCACCGGGTTCTACCCATTGCCCTGCCATGTAGAAATTCTCGAGACCCGGCAGCGTTTTGGACATGCCTTGCCCGCCGGTGAGGAATTTCATTGTCTTGGTGGTCAATAACCAACCCTCCATAGAGCCCTTCCAGTTGTTGGTGTAGCGCTCGTAGGTCAGGGGAGTGGCTACGTCCACGACTTCGATGTGTTCAGCCAAGCCGGGGATGCGTTGGCTCATTGCCTCGATGACGGTGATGGCGACCTGTTTCTTTTCGGCTTCGTAGCGCTCGCTATCCTCTGCCATGGCTTTCCAATAGTCGTAGTTTGAATCAATGATCAACGTGATGGCGGTTTTGCCTGGCGGCGCCATGCTGGGATCGAAGAAGAAATTGCGAAAGCCGAGGCTGCGGCGCTCTTTTCCGGCGATGACGATTGGTTCGGGCAGAGTAAACGAGACAGAGCCGGGAAGGTGGGAGGTATCCATGTCCACTCCCAGGGAAACTTGAATGACGGGGGGAAAGATGGGCAGTGTGGCGTAGTTGTTGCGAATCTCGTCGGTTACGTATTTTCCATCCAGCATGTTAAAAATCGTGGCGTGTCCATCGGCGGCGGAGACAACGTAATCGGCGCGCTGTTCGCTGCCATCGCTCAGGCGCACACCCACGGCGCGCCCATCTTCGACGAGGATCTTTTCCACGCGGCTGTTGTAGTGAAGCTCACCGCCCAATTCGAGGTAACGTTTCTCAACGGATTGGGCGAAGGCAAGCGAGCCGCCGATGGGATACCCGGCGTCCTGGTTGTGCATCCATGCCAGGGTCATAAACACTCCTGTCATCGGGAAATCTGGCATATCGAAAAGGGAAATAAATGCCTGGCGCAGAAAAGGATCGCTGAAGCGTTTGGCGTATTCTTGAATGGAGAGTCTGGCGTAGGTACGCAACCTGGCAAGCATGGGTAGACCTTCCAGGAGCAAGGTGCCGATTTGCGCCAGGGCTGGCAGGGAGCCAGGCGCAGGCAGGGCGTTGGCAAAGCGGGCAAATTTACGCGTGGTTTCGCAGAAATCGTGGATGGCAACCGCGTCGGCGGGAGCGAGCTTCAGCATGTGTTGTTCCAGTTGCTCTAGATTTGTATAGACGATGAAGGTTTTCTCCGCTCCTTCCACGCGCACGTATTCCGGCGAGTTGTAAATTTGACGCTCGCGCAGGGCGCCTAATTCGCGCCAGTAGATATTCATGCTGGATTTGGGATTGGAACCCACCAGCCAGTGGATGCAGCCGTCGAAGGTGAAACCTTTGCGTTTCCAGGCGGTACACAACCCACCCGGCAGGCTGTGCAATTCAAAGATGGTGGTTTTGAAACCGTTCATGCGCCCGTAACAGCCGGCAGCCAGCCCGGTTATGCCGGCGCCGATGATGATGATGGATTTTGACATAGGATCTCCTTATTTTTTCTTAAGCGTTGAACTGTATTGTTTTTTCTCCAGCCGTGCGATGACGCTTTCTGCCCAGGCTAATTGCGCTTGGGCGTTAACCACGCCACACTCGAGGGTGAGCACCCAGAAAAACACGTCCCGTTTTGAAAAACCTGCGTGAGGAGCGTCTACATTATGCTGGATGATTTGCTGGTATACTTCTAATAGATTGCGCATCTCCTGGGCGTAATTGCGGAAATGCGCCAGGGCTTGCTCGTCATCCACCTGGGCGGCAAAAAAGACCTGGATGAGCAGGGCGCTGCGCTCTTGCTCTGGCGGCAGACTGGTTTTTAACCAGCGCTGCAGGTCTTCTTTTCCGGCGGGTGTGATGTGATAGATTTTGCGGTCGGGACGGGTTTCCTGGTGGACGACGTCAACTTTGACCAGTTCTTGTTGCATGAGGCGGTTGAGGGTGCGATAGATCTGGCTCTGGTCGGCGTGCCAGAAGTGTTGGATGGACATGTCGAAGTATTTTTTCAAGTCATAGCCGGAGGAGGGTCCGTAATTTAGAAAACCGAGGATGGCGTATTCAAGGGACATATTATCTGATTTATCCTATATGTGAATAGTAATATATATGATTAATCTTATAATAGCACAAGCATATAAACATGTCAAGGGCTAAAATCAGTAAAGGTGCAGCGAAATATGATATACTTGTGGAAAATTAGCGATGGAGCACGTTCGCGTGGCAACCGGGATGTCATGTAAATGTGCTGGTTTCGCGGAAAGGAGATGGAGCTATGTCTATTGTCAGGACAGTTGCGGTGCAGTGTCCTCAATGTAACAAAGAAAACGTGGTGCGGGTGTGGGAATCGGTCAATTCCTCGCTAGACCCGGATGAAAAGAAATCTTTATTGGAAGGGAATCTCAACACGTATGTATGCCAGGGATGCAGCTTGAGGGTGCTCGTGCCGGTGCCATTTATGTATCACGACATGGAGCGGCGCATCTGTGTGCAGTTCTATCCTTTTGAAGCGTTGCGCAGTCCAGGTTTTTTCACGCATTTCAGCCCGCACGGCGCCATCAGCCAGCAGGTGAGTCGTGACCTAAACCTGCCGGATTATATGCGCCATCGCCACATTGTTTTCGATATGAGCGAACTGGTGCGATACATTGTGTTTCGCGAGCAGTTGTTAGAACAGCACAGTGAGGCAGGTTGAGGAGGCGCAGGAATCGAGTGGTGCAAGGCGAGGAGATAGGCGCGTGAAACAACTATATGCCCTGTGGCGAACCATGCGCCCGGTGCAGTGGCTGAAAAACGGGGTCATTTTTGCTGCCCTGGTTTTTGACCGACAGATGTTGAATCTGCCGGCTTTGTTGCACACGCTGGCAGGTTTCGTGCTTTTTTGTTTGCTTTCCAGCGTGGTGTATATTTTCAACGACATCGTTGATCTGGAAGCCGACCGGCAGCATCCGCTGAAACGCCACCGTCCAATTGCGGCGGGAGAGATTACGCCGGGGGTGGGGCGCGTTTTTGGCATTCTTGTACTGGTTGGGGTGTTTCCGCTGGCGTATTTGCTCTCTCCGGCGTTTGCGCTGGTTGCCGGGATATATTTCATCGCCAATCTGTTGTATTCGCGCTGGTTGAAGCACGTCGTTTTGTTGGACGTGTTGTTCCTGGCGGCGGTGTTCGTGTTGCGCATTATGGCGGGAGTGATGCTCATCCAGGTGGAACGTTTTTCGCCCTGGTTGTACGTGGTTACTACGATGCTGGCGCTTTACCTGGGATTTGGTAAAAGGCGCGCTGAACTGGCTTTGTTGGCGGGTGATGCCAACAGTCACCGTCCGGTGCTGGAAGGCTACACGCTGCCTCTGCTCGAGCAGATAATGACGATTGTGGCGAGCACGACGATCATATCTTACAGTTTTTACACGTTTTCGGCGCCAAACCTGCCTGGCAATCACAGCATGATGCTTACCATACCGTTCGTTATTTACGGTATTTTCCGCTATATGTACCTGGTGGAGGTGAAGCACTGCGGCGGCGCGCCGGAGACGGTTTTGGTTTCTGATCGCCCGATGCAGATCACAGTTCTGTTGTGGGGAATGGCGGTGCTGGTTATTTTTTACGTGTTTTGAGGCGCAGAATTGGAAGAAGAAATCTCGCTCAACTTGCACTATCCGGCGAGTTTTGTACTATAATTAGGGTATGCCAGCCATAGCAGCTTCTGCTCCAGGAAAGATCGTTCTCGTTGGAGAACACGCGGTTGTGTATGGGCGTCCGGCGCTGGCGGTGCCGGTTACGCAGGTGCAGGCGCGCGTAAGCATCACAGCGAACCCGCGTTCCAAACCAGGGACGGTGCGCATCCAATCACCCAACATCGGTTTGGAAGCCATGCTGGACGAGCTTTCGGAGCAGCACCCCATTCGCGTGGCGATTATTGGCGTCATGAATGCGCTGGAAATTGATCACATACCCGCTTGCACGCTGCGTTTGACTTCGACGATACCGGTTGCGTCCGGGCTTGGATCGGGAGCAGCCTGCGCGGTGGCGATAACCCGCGGAATGGCAACTTTTTTGGGGCATCCTTTGCCAGACGAGAAGGTGAACGCGTTGGCGTTTGAAGTAGAAAAGATCCATCACGGAATACCCTCCGGAATAGATAACACGGTGATCACGTATGCCAAGCCGGTGTATTACATTAAAGGACAGCCAATTGAAACTCTGCGGGTGGCGATGCCCTTTTCCCTGGTGATTGGCGATACGCGCGTTTCCAGTCCCACATCCATTGCGGTGGGTGACGTGAATAAATCCTGGAAAGCAGACAAACCTTTTTACGAATCCGCTTTTGATGCGATGGGGGAGATTGCAAAACAGGCGCGCCTGGCAATAGAAGGCGGCAAGCCGCGCGATCTGGGACCGTTGATGAACGAGAATCAAGAATGGTTGCAGCGGATTAACGTCTCGTCGCCGGAGTTGGAGGCGCTCATCACAGCCGCGCGCCAGGCAGGCGCGCTGGGGGCGAAGCTTTCCGGCGGGGGACGGGGCGGGAACATGATCGCCCTGGTAACACCCGATACGGCTAGCCGCGTGATCAGTGCTTTAAAGACGGCTGGCGCGATTCATATTTTACTGACCGAGGTGTTTTAAAACGGGTCAGGTGCCCCAATCGCGCAGGTAAAGAAAATCGTAGCCGACGGTGCGGCTGCCCAGTTTGGCAATGGGGGGTAGGATGCGTTTGAACTGGTTGCGGCGCACGCGTTCCACAACGGTGTGGACGAATTTTTCGTTGAAGCCGGCGTCAATGCATTCGGCGGGGGTGTAGCGCAAATCCACGAGGAGATACAACAACTGATCGGCTTCCTCGTAGGTGAAGCCCAACTCGCTTTCGTCCGTTTGTCCAGCCCACAGGTCGGCGGTGGGGGGTTTTTGGATGATGACTGCGGGAATATCCATAGCCGTGGAAAGCTGGCGTACCTGGGCTTTGTACAGGTCTCCGATGGGGTTGAGGGCGTAAGCGGCGTCGCCGTAAAGCGTGCTGTAACCGAGCATGATTTCGGTTTTATTGCCGGTGCCGACAACCAGCCCTTTGAAGGCTTCGGATTGGTCGTAAAGGACGACCATGCGGGTACGCGCCATGATGTTACCGCGGCGCATGTGATTCATCTCCGGGAAGCGGTTGAGGAGCGGCTCGACTAGCTCAGTGATGGGAATTGTGATAGACTGCACGCCCAGGGCGTCAATGACCAGTTGGGCGTGTTCGAGAGAATCGGCGGAGGAAGTGCGATAGGGCATGCGCACGGCTAAGACGTTTTCAGGTCCCAGGGCTTCGGCGGCGAGGGTGCAGGAGAGGGCAGAGTCGATGCCGCCGGAAAGACCCACCACGGCGCGTGAAAAACCGGCGCGCGTGATTTCGCTGTGGATAAAGCCAGTGAGAATTTTTCGTACCAGGTCGGTGTTGATGGAGAGATTAATTTCTTTCATAAGTGCTCTCTAATCGCCCTTGGCAACAATGCGGTTTAATTCGCGCAGGGTCAGCGCGGTACGTTCATCGCGCAGGAGGGGTAAACGCGCGCGTGTGCGATGAATTTGATTGAGGTCCATTTCTGCCAGGACGAGCGCCTCTTCGTGGAAGGGCGCCTGGCAGATGCGCTCGCCTTCTGGGTCGTAGACAGCCGCGCCGCCCCAGAAATTCAAGCCATCTTCGTAGCCGACGCGATTGGTGTGTGCTACGAAGGCGGTGAAAAAGCTGGCGTAGGCGCCGTTGACCTGGTCCACCCAACGGGATGAGGCGAGCTGTGGGGCGTCGGTTAAGCCACGCCCAGGGGAAGCAGAGGTGAAAAAGAAGACGTCTGCGCCATCCAGCCAGAGAAGGTAGGGCGGCGAGACGTGCCAGAAATCTTCGCAAATTAATACGCCCACGCGTCCAAAGCGGGTGTCAAAGGCGCGCACGCTATCCCCCCAGGCGAAGAAGCGCCCTTCGTCAAACAAGGTGTAGGTGGGCAGGTAAACCTTATGGTGGACGTGCAATACTTCTCCACGAGAGAGGTATGCAGCGGCGATGTAGAAGCGGGAACGCACGTCTTCATCCACAAAGCCCACGAGCAGGTCTATGTCGCGGCTGGCTTCCAGCAGGGGGCGGAAGACCGGGTCCTGGGCGTTTGGGCGGTGAGCGAGCGAGGAGGCTAAATCTTGCAGAACGTAACCAGTCAAGGAAAGCTCGGGGAAGATGATCAATTCAGCACCCGATTGGTGCGCTTCCTTGACGTAGGCGAGATGTTTCTCCAGGTTGGCTTCTACGTCTCCCAGGCGAGTGTTGATTTGAGCGAGGGCAAGCGGCAGATTCATAGGCAATGTGGTTGGTTTTTAAGAAAAGCCTGCGACAAGGTGAGGGGGGCACCCTGGCACAGGCAAAAATCATTATACTATAATACAGGGGATGGCGCAAGGGAAACGGGTAAATCGAACACGGGTATGGGGGGGTGGCAAAGGGAAGAGGGCAGAAAATGTGCAATGATTTTCAAAAATTGCACCTGATTTTCCGTCAAAAAAGAGTATAATAGATACGTTAACCTGGTTGACTCACTCTGAGACTATCTCGCTCTTCATCTATAGAGCGTAACTTATCCTTGCAAGGAGAATGTGTATGCACGCGATTGTAGCGATTAAACAAGTGCCGGACACAACCAACGTGCGGATCAACCCCGAAACGGGGACTTTGATACGCGAGGGCGTGCCGGCGATTATCAACCCTTACGACGTACACGCCGTAGAGTTGGCAGTACGCCTAAAAGAACAGCACGGCGGTAAAGTAACGGTGGTTACCATGGGTCCACCCAAAGCCGCGGAGGCGTTATTGGAATGTGTGGAACAGGGAGCAGACCGCTGTGTTCTGGTTACAGACCGCAAGTTTGCCGCAGCGGACACCCTCGCCACGTCGTATGTCGTCTGGAAAACCATCGAAGCCATTTTGGAAGAAGAACCAGCCGACATTTTTATTTTTGGGATGCAAGCCATTGACGGCGATACGGCGCAGGTCGGACCGGGCGTGGCTACCCGCTTGGGGGTGCCGCTGATCAGTTACGCCACAGAAATCGAGGCGTTTGACCCGCTGGCGAAGAAGGCGCTCATCCATCGCAAGACGGAACACGGCACGGAGGTATTGGAAACAAAGCTGCCCTGTCTTTTGACGGTGGTCAAGGAGATCACGCCGATCAAACGCGCTCCGCTTTCCTACGTGCTTAAAGCGCTGGAATACAAGCCGGAGGTGTGGAGCAGCGAAGCGCCGCACCCCTTTGACCCGGCGCAAATCGGCATTAAAGGCTCCCCGACGATCGTGGGCAAAGCCTTTACACCGCCGCCCAAGGAAGCCGGTGACGTGGTGAAGGTTGCCGAGAAAGGTCTGGCTGAGACGGTTACTTACGCTTTGGATAAAATTGGCGAATCCGGCGTGGTGGAGTTTCTGGCTGGCGAGACTGCAGGAGGTGGACAATGAGCGACAACGTGAAGCGTATTTGGACGTTTATTGAACAGGAAAACGGGAAGGCGCATCCGGTTTCGTGGGAACTGCTGGGGGCAGTGCAGAAGCTGGCGGCAGAACTGGAAGGTAGTGTGGTGGAGGCGGTGCTGCTGGGGCAGGACGTTGCTCACATTGCTGAAGAGGCTTACCTTTACGGCGCCAAACGGGTGTACTTGATAGAAGACGCGGTGCTGAAGGATTATCGAAACTTGCCTTACGGGACGGGAATCAGTAACCTGGTGGAGAAATATAAGCCGGAAATATTCCTGGTGGGGGCGACGATTTTGGGGCGCGACCTGGCAGGCACGATCGCCACGCAGGTGAAAACAGGCTTGACTGCCGATTGCACAGAACTGGCGATTGACCCGGATAAGAAAATCCTGGCAGCTACCCGCCCGACTTTTGGCGGGAACTTGATGGCGACAATTCTGTGCCAGAAGCAGCGCCCGCAGATGGCAACCGTGCGCCCGCGCGTGCTGCCCATGCCGCAACCGCTGCCGGCGGCGCAGGGCGAATTGGTGCGCGAGACACTGGATATAAAAGAAGAAGACGTGCCGGTGAAGCTGGCGCGTTTTATCCCCAGCGCCGAGCAACTGAACATCGAGTATTCGGACGTGATCGTTGCGGGCGGGCGCGGCGTGGGCGGACCGGACGGGTTTAAGGTCTTGGAGGAACTGGCGCAGGCACTGGATGGCGTGGTGGGCGCCTCTCGACCGGTGATTGACGCAGGCTGGCTGCCGCGCGATCACCAGGTGGGACAGACAGGCAAGACCGTGCGCCCCAAGCTGTACATCGCGGCGGGTATTTCCGGCGCGGTGCAACATCGCGTGGGGATGAGCGGAGCAGATTTTATCCTCGCCATCAACACCGACCCGAACGCGTCCATTTTCCAGATTGCCGACCTGGCGATCGTCGGCGACTTGTTCCAGGTGATTCCTGAACTCACTGCCCAGGTGAAAGCCATAAAGGCAAAGAACAACGGAGGCAAATTATGACAAAACCGACTTATGATGCAATTGTCGTCGGCGGCGGTCCCGCGGGAGTGGCGGCGGCGATCACGATGGTCAAGGGCGGGCTGAAGGTCATTCTGGTGGAGCGCGGGCGTTTTGCCGGGGCGAAAAATTTCTTCGGCTTGATCTCTCT
>CAZGDA010000005.1:0-33474 GCA_964524425.1 uncultured Anaerolineaceae bacterium
TTGAAATATGTATATTGACAATGTTGAATGCCTCTCAACGTTTGTTGAATGTAATGAATCCTTAACCTTTGGGTGTATAATGAAATGGAGAATTTGAGATTGTAAAGACACGGAGAGCAAGCGATGAAGCATGTTGAAACTTCGCCTACTACCATACTCGTCATTGACGACACAATGACGAATTTACGCTTACTCATTCATTACCTTTCTGAAGAAGGGTGTAACGTTATTCCCATGCAAAACGCTATAGAGGCGTTATCCGCCGCGCAAGCCAACCCGCCCGACTTGATTTTGCTGGACATCATTATGCCCACCATAGATGGATATGAAGTGTGTGCGCGCTTGAAAGCCGACGAACGCACAAAAAATATCCCGGTCATTTTTCTCAGCGCCCTGGAAAGCATAGAAGATAAGGTCAAAGCCTTTGCCGCCGGAGGGGTGGATTACATCACCAAACCCTTCCAGCGTGAGGAAGTGTTGGCGCGTGTGCACACGCACTTGCAGTTGACGCGCGCCTTGCGCCAGTTACACGAGGAAATTGCCCTGCGCCAGGATACGCAGGCTGCCCTTTTGGAAGCCCATCGCCTGGCAAGCCTGGGCACAATGGCAGCCGGTGTGGCGCACGAACTGAACTCACCCTTGCAGGTTGTAACTGGCATCAGCGACGATCTGGTAAAATCCTTTGAATTGAATCTGAGCGATCCTCAGCGGATGCTGCAAAGGCTTCAAAAAATACGCGATAGCGCCTGGCGCTGCGTACGCATCACCGAAGCGCTGCGCGCCTACGCTGCGCCTACCTTAACCTCGCGCACGGAAAACGATTTGCACGCAATGGTCAACGAGGCAATTCAATTATTGCAAGAGCAAAATAATGAAACACCTTGCAACGTTCAAATTCACAACACCCTGACGGATGTAATTCCGCCCTTACCTTGCGACCGCACGCAAGTGGTTAACGCATTGCGTGCGGTTTTGGAAAATGCCTGCGACGCGCTGGACTTTGGCGGAGAAATCCGTGTTTCTGCCAGCTTTGACGAATCACAGCGCAAATGGCACGTACACGTTACAGATAACGGTCACGGAATGAGCACCGAGATCCAGGCGCGCATCTTCGATCCATTTTTCACCACAAAGCCAGTCGGGAAAGGCGTTGGCTTAGGCTTGTCTATGGTGCGCGCTGTCCTTCAGGCGCACAATGGCGCGGTGCAGATCCAAAGCGCCCCCAACCAGGGTACAACTGTTACCCTCATTTTTTCAGATGTTCTGGCTACGCCAACCAACACGCGCGGGGGCGCTGCCGGCAGGTATGGTTGAACAGCAACGCTCATTTGCTTTTTCAGAAGATGGGCTGCACGCTCTGCAAACCGGCGAGATTACCCTGCGAGGGCAGTTTACGTGGAGTTCCAATTATACATTCCTGGTTGAGATGAAATCGCCGCAGGCGCACGAACCTGTTTTGGCGGTGTATAAACCCATCCAGGGAGAAAGACCGTTGTGGGATTTTCCTGCCGATTCCCTGGCGCATCGCGAAGTGGCTGCTTATCTCGTCAGTCAGGCGCTGGGGTGGAATCTCGTACCGCCCACGTTTTTCCGTAGCGAGGCGCCCTTTGGGGCTGGTTCGGTGCAGTTATTCATTGACCACGACCCCGAGCACCATTATTTTAATTTCACCGCCGAAGAACGCGCCCGGTTGCGCCCGACAGTTATCTTTGATCTGCTGGTCAACAACGCCGACCGCAAAGGCGGACACATCCTCGTAGATCACGATGGGTGTGTATGGCTCATTGATCACGGCATTTGTTTTCACGCGCAAGAAAAAATTCGCACGGTGATCTGGGACTTTGCCGGGCAGCGCGTTCCGCAAAACCTGCGGTCCAGCCTACAAACCCTGGGTCAGGCGCTGGATGATGATTCCGAGTTGGTGTCTGAGCTGCGTTTGCACCTAAACGAGGCAGAAATATTTGCCCTCAAGCAGCGCGCTCTGCGTCTGAGCCGCGCGGCGCGGTTTCCAAAGCCGCCGCCAAATTACCGCGCTTATCCTTTTCCCCCCGTCTGAGCCTATTCGCTATCCAGATTGTGCTGCATGGCGTAGCGAATCAATTGGGCGCGGTTCTCCAGGTCCAGTTTATCAATGATGTGACTGATGTGTGAACGCACGGTGCCCTCGGAAAGGACGTACATATCCGCAATCTCTTTATTAGAAAGACCGCGCGCTACTTGTTTGAGAATATCCAGTTCGCGTTCCGAGAGTCAGCCTTCCAGTGATTTTTCCGCTTTGGCTTTGCGCAGCCCCTTCATCAGGGTTAAGGCTACCCCAGGGGGCAGCGATGGAATCCCGGCGTGGGCGTCGCGTATTGCCTGGGATATTTCCACGGGCGAAGAATCCTTGGGCAAATAACCGGTAGCGCCGGCTTCAATGGCTGCCAGAATCGTCTCATCATCTTCCGAGCCGCTGAACGCCAGGATGTGGATGTTTGGGGTTGCGCGGGCGATGTACCCGATGGCTTCAATACCGTTCATGGTGGGCATCATCATATCCATAATAATCACGTCAGGCTGTAAGCTGGCGGCTTTTTGCACGGCTTCCTGTCCGTTGCTGGCTTCCCCAATGACGCGCATGTCTATCTGGTTGTTGACAACCATAGATAACCCATGCCGGAACACCGGATGGTCATCTACGATGAGAACAGAAATTAAGTGTTCAGACATGCTGTGTTCGTTCATTCTATTTATAAACGCTTCTCACGAAAAACCACACACTCTATCTTATCATATTTTGTAGAACGTGGTAAAGAGATTGGAGAAAAAAATGTCCACGTTCAGCACGTTCGTTGTAATTGCCCCAGGCATTATGTAATGTCCTTGCGGCTAGCTTTCTATTTCTTCTCCTAAAGTGAAGTAAAAAATTGCGCCCTGGTTTTCCGCTGCTTCAACCCAGATGCGCCCGCCGTGGCGGCGGACGATGCGCTGCACTGTCGCCAACCCAATGCCTGTGCCGGGAAATTCCTCTACTCGATGGAGGCGCTGAAAGGGGTTGAAGAGCTTGGTTGCGTAAGCCATGTCGAATCCCACCCCGTCGTCGCGGATAAAATACACGCGCTCGCCCGGTTGTTCGATAATACCCAGTTCAATGTGCGCCTGGGAACGCAGTGAAGTGAATTTCCAGGCGTTGCCCATCAGGTTTTCAAGTACAATCCGCAGCAAATGGGTGTCGCCCTTGGCTTTTATCCCCGGTGCAATGACAAATTGCACCTGCCGCTCCGGGTTTTGCGCCTGCAGGTCTGTTGCCACCATGCCAGCCAGGGCGCTCATGTCCACCCATTGGCGGGAGATATCCCGGCGCGTCAGGCGCGACAGGTTGAGCAAATCGTCAATCAGTTGTCCCATACGCTGCGACGCCATCTGAATCCGTTTTAGATAATTCTGTCCGCGCGCATCCAGTTGTTGAATGTAGTCAGAAATCAACATACCGCTGAAACCGTCCACTACTCGCAGCGGGGCGCGCAAATCGTGTGAGACGGAATAGGCAAACGCCTCCAATTCCTGGTTGGCGGCTTGCAATTGGGCGGTGCGGTCTTTGACGCGTTGTTCCAATTCCTCATTCAAGCGCCGGATTTCGTCGTCCATCTGTTTGCGTTCGGTGATGTCGCGGACGGTTGCCACGCGCACGAGCCGCCCGTTCCATTCTATATGCTTTCCTTGCGCCTCTGTCCATATAACCTTTCCATCCTTACAACGCACGCGCGCCACGTATGGCTCTGGGGAATCGGTGTTGATTCTTTCCAGTACAATGGGTATATCTTCTTCCTCAACCAGGTCTTTCCCCTCCATGCCCTTAAGTTCTTCGACCGTGTAGCCGTACATGCTCGCCAGTTGCGGGTTGGCGTCAATGATCTTGCCTTGATCGGTGATAATGATCCCTTCAAACGTGTTTTCAAAGAAAGTGCGCAAGCGTTCTTCGCTTTCGCGCAGCGCCTTCTCCGCCTGTTTAATGTTTTCAATGCTCTTGGTTACCGATAAAACGTGCGGGATACCGTGTAACATGATGATACTGGCGGACATCAGAGCGGTAATGATCGTCTTGTCTTTACAACGGATGCGCACTTCAAGGTTGTCAATGTATCCGTTCTCTTGTAAGCCGCTCAGTAATTTTCGGCGGTCGTCTAAGTCCACCCAAATCCCGATGTCCAGGGGGCTTTTTCCCAGCACGTCCTCTCGGGAGAAGCCAAACAAGCGCGTGTAGCCCTCGTTGACGTCTACGTACATGCTATCCGTCATGCGCGTTATGATGAGCGAGTCGGGGCTGGTGGTGAAAGCCAGCCGGAAGCGTTCCTCGCTTTCTTGAACCTGCGCAAGGGCAGCCGTTAGCTCGGCGGTTTTATAGCGCACGCTCTCGCGCAAAGACACGTTCCAGGCGATGAGGATCAAACCTACAATCCCCACACCAAAAAAAGCATACAGCGCATAGGTAACGTAAGGGGAAGGTTCCAGCGGCGTTCCAGTCCATTTTCGATAGATGGCGTCGTGTTCTTCCTGTGTAATCCCATCAAAGCCATTTTCCACCAACGCCAGAAGTTCGGAGTTGCCTTTGTGCACGGCGCGGTGGAATTGCCCCGAATATAAAGTAAAAGCTTTGTGATATTGCGATTCAAGGTTTTTCTTATACAGGTAATATAAAGCCGGCGGTTCGTCCAGGCAAAAAACCTTGATATCCCCGGCGACGGCTGCGTTTATGATTGCCTCGTAACTGGCGAAAAGCTGTAATGTGTAAATTTTATCGTTGACTAGCGTTTCTACGCAGGCGTCTCCTTGTTTGACGCCAACTGTGAAGCCGCGCAACGTCTGTAAATTGACAATGCCGCTGATGTTTTTATGGTAATAAATGGGCACAGGGATGTCGGCGTAGGGTTTAGAGAAATCGTACATTTTCGTCCGGTCAGGAGTAATGAAGATCGTATCTATTACGTCAGCTTTACCAGCTTGCATAATCTCCTGGGCTTTTCCCCAGTCGGTGGCGATGATCTCAACCTTTACACCTGTTCGTTTTTCCCATAGTTTCCACTCGTCTATTAAAATCCCGCGCAGGTTGCCCGTGCTATCACGGAAGATGTAAGGCGGGTAATTATCATCCATCACTACCCGAATGGACGTAAGCTGGCTGGGAATTTTTGTGTATCCTGTTATTGGGATAACAAACTCAAATCCTTCAGGTTTTGCCTGGAAAAACCCATTGCCAGCAACAATGTAAAGGATTATTCCCGCAGCCAAAAGAATCCAAAACCAGCGGTTTCTTTTTTGTGTGTGTGTATCTATGCTGCTTGTTTTGGTTTCCTGTTTATTTTGCGCTTTTCTCACCGATTCTCGTCTCCGGATTCATTCCACAATGAAACAGGCATTGTCGCCTGATTGCCAATACCTTTTACAACAAGTATTTTATTTGCAAGAAGAATGCCAATTTTATAGGAATTAAGTTTCATGCCAGGGAATTCTTTCATCTCCGCGAAATTTATGAAAATGCCAGCTCACAATTCGCGCCCGGCTATTATATTTATTCACACATACCCCCGTGCCTGCCATGCCAGATAAAGCGCCACCGCGCCAGCGCTAGCCGCATTGAGAGACGCAATTTTCCCTCGCATGGGCAGTCGTACCGTTAAATCACAGGAAGTGCGCACCAGGGAACGCATACCCTGTCCCTCGCTGCCAACCACCAGCGCAAGCGGGCGGTTTAAATCTACCTGGTTGGGCAATAGACAATCGTCCGCCGCGTCCAAGCCCACCACCCAAATGCCTGCCTTTTTCAAGGCTTCAATAGCTTGCGCCAGGTTACATTGTGCCACGTTCAGGTGTTCCGCAGCGCCAGACGAAGCGCTGATAACCGCCGGGGTTACTGTAACCGTCCGGCGTAGCGGCAGCAACACACCGTGTACCCCGACGACCTCCGCAGTGCGCAGTAAAGTGCCCAGGTTTTGCGGGTCTTGTAATGTGTCCAAAATCAAGAGGAAGGGGTCTTCTTTATCCTGGGCATGCTCTAAAACGTCGTATAAATCAACGTATGGGTAGGGCGAAACTTGCAGCGCCACTCCCTGGTTCCCATCGCCTAGTCCATCCAGTTGGGGACGCGGCACCTGTTCAACCGGGATTTTCCTTTGTTTGCACAACAGCAAAATGTCCGCAAGGCGTCCTTGTGCAAACTCTGCCAGGGGTGGGGAAACGTTGCCTTTCTTTGTGCCGTTGCCTTGTAGAGGCGTTTTATCTCTTTGATCTTTTGATACAGGAATCCAAAGCCGGAACACCTGGCGTCTGCCAGCCCGCAGAACTTCGTAAACGGGCTGGCGCCCTAAAATCCATTCTCGCTGCATAAAAAACTATTCCATTCGCCAGGTCGTAGAGCCGTCTTTGCGGTCTTCCAGTAAAACCCCCAGCTCTTTAAGACGATCGCGCACCAGGTCGGAAAGCGCCCAGAGTTTTTGGCGGCGCAATTCGCCGCGCAGCTCAATGAACAAATCCATAAAGGGAGCGATGTCTGTGTCGCTGTGTGGGTTTTGTTGCTCTTGCAAACGCAACCCGAGTACGCCGGTAAGCTCGCGCAGCGCAGCCTGGGCAGCAGTGAGCGCCGAAGCGTCCACGCCGCTATCGCGCGCCAGGTTGATGGCGCGTACCAGTTCAAACAGGTGTCCTAACGCCCCGGCGGAGTTAAAATCGTCGTCCATGGCTTCGATAAACCCTTTGCGCGTCATCTCCACAACTGTTTTCAGCGCCACGGCTGCTTCTGGCGCGGCGGGTTGTTGATTGGCTTGGGCAGGACTCAACGCCAGGCGCATACGCTCTAAGGCGCGGCGCGTTTGCATTACCACATCGTCGTTGTATGTTAAGGGGTTGCGATAGCTGGAATTGAGCACCATCAGGCGCAGCACGTCGGCGTCGTTTTGCGTTAAAAATTGTTCTATGGTAATTAAGTTGCCCAGGGACTTGGACATTTTTTCGCCGGAGAGTTGCAACATGCCGTTGTGAACCCAATAGCGCGCAAACGGCTTACCGGTAAAACTTTCTGTTTGCGCGATTTCGTTTTCGTGGTGAGGGAAAATCAAATCATTTCCGCCGCCATGAATATCAATTTGTTCTCCCAGGTGAGAGAGATTCATCGCCGAACATTCGATGTGCCAGCCCGGACGCCCCGCCCCCCACGGGCTATCCCAGGCAGGCTCACCGGGTTTGGCGGCTTTCCACAGGGCAAAATCCATCGGATGTTCTTTTTGCTCGCCGACTTCAATGCGATAACCGGATTGCATATCTTCCAGGCGACGGCGGGATAATTTGCCGTAATCTTCATCGCGGCTGACGCGGAAATACACGTCCCCGCCGGCTGCGTAGGCGTAGCCTTTGTCCACCAGCGTCTGAATGACTTCTAACATTTTGGGTATGCTTTGCGTGGCGCGTGGTTTAATGCTTGGCGGAAGGACGTTGAGTTGCTGCAAATGTTCGTCGAATTCCCGCGCGTAGCGTTCTGCCAGGGCAAACGGGTCAATGCCTTCCTGGTTGGCGCGGGCGATGATTTTATCATCCACGTCGGTGTAATTCACAACGTGCTCAACTTTATAACCGCGATATTCCAGGTAACGGCGGATAATGTCAAACACAAGGATAGACATGGCGTGTCCAATGTGGGCTTTGCTATACACCGTCGGACCACAAACGTAAAGGCGCACCTGCCCAGGTTGCAGCGTCTCAAAAGGCTCTTTCTGACGTGTAAGGGTGTTATAAATTTGGATAGCCATACTGTCTCCTTGTTTATTCGCGTTTATTCATCACCTTGGCGGGCAAAAATCATGCGCCCGGCTGCGGTTTGTAACACTTTCGTTACCACAATGTTGACGGCGTGCTTGCGCGAGAGCAAGTGTCTGCCGTCCTCCACGACAACCATCGTGCCGTCATCCAAATACCCCACGCCTTGCCCGGCTTCCTTGCCTTCCTGAATGACTTTAACGGCGATCACCTCACCCGGCAGCAGCACCGATTTCACCGCGTTTGCCAGCTCGTTGACGTTTAGTACCGATACGCCCTGCAATTCGGCGATGCGGTTGAGGTTGTAGTCGTTGGTCAAAATAGGGCAGCGCAACTGGCGCGCCAGCATGACCAGTTTTTCGTCCACGTCGCGAATGCCCTCGACGTCAATATCGCTGATGCGAATGGGAACGATGGGGCTTTTCTGCAACTGGGCGATGATCTCCATTCCACGTCGCCCGCGTTGACGGCGCAAATTATCCGCCGAGTCGGCGATGTATTGCAGTTCGTTGAGCACAAAGCGAGGGATGATGAGCGTGCCGGAGAGGAAACCGGTCTGAGCAACGTCGGCGATGCGCCCGTCTATGATCACACTGGTGTCCATTAACACCGGGCGGGGAGTGTTTCCTTCCGGGGTTTGCGCCGCCTCGGCAGTGGAACTGGAACGGCTGCTAAACGGGTTCCGCACAAAAGCCAAAATGTCGTGAGAGCGCATCATAAACACCATCGCCCCAAAATATCCAAACAACAAGGCGAAGGCAGTGGGTAATATCTGACTCAGGGGAGTGGGCAGGCGGGAAAACGGGAAGGTCAGCAAAGCTGATACCATCAACCCGCACAATAGACCCAGAAAACCAGCCACCAGTTTTTGCACCGGGACTTGAATTAGCAAATTGCTGATTGCTTTAATCGGACGTAAAATGAGGGAAGGGGTCAGCGCAAACCCGATTAATGCGCCAATGATGCCTAATCCAATTCCATAGACAAAAGGGGGTAAATTTAATAAATTCGCTGGAACAAGCTCCCCAATTCCGGATAAACGTACTTGCTCGGGGAGTGAAAATCCTTCAATGATTCCTATAATTGCTACGGCAATAGACCCAATTACGCGTGAGATAGTTTCACCTGTCATAAGTTTACCAGAGTATTCTGCCTCCTGAAGAAAATAAATAAAAAATTTATAAATATATATAATATAATAAAAAGATCGTCGCAATGCCCTCATTTAAGGAAACGCAGGGAAAGGAAGGGGTATTCAAGATGGTAAGGTTCACAAAAAACATTCCGTCTTTATTTTACCACAAAACCATGCAAAGAAGAAATAATAATGCAAAAAAAGACAATTCGCGCCTGGTGTCAGGTTTGCGAAGGCGCTGCGTTTTCAATGTGCACTTCGCTGTGGGTTTGCAGCGCCTGCACCGCCGCCAGCGTTGCCTGTACCCCTCCAAAAATGTGTTTGTAAGGGATAGGCGGTGTGCCGCTTTGCGTCAACGCCTGAACAAACGCCAGCCATTCGGTGTGATGTCCTTTATCCTGGCGCAGCCACGAACGGTGTAGCGTGCGCTTGCCTTTGTACGCTGTCTCCAGCGTGCGGAAATCGTCCAGAACAGCCACGCGCCCACCGCAAAACACTTCCACGCGCTCTTTTGAAAAGGCTTTGTCACCGTTGGCGAGATACGCAATTGTTCCCAGAGAACCATCTGCGAAAGTGAAGGTCAACAAGACGTTATCTTGATTATATTTACCGCCGTCAGGCAGGTTGTGAGCGCGCACCGAAAGCGGTACGTCTCCCGCCAGAAAAATGAGAAAATCTACAAAATGGCAGCCTTCCCCAAGTATACGTCCGCCGCCTTGCCCAACGTCGTGCAGCCAGTGCTGCAAAGGCAGGTAACCGGCGTTGACGCGGTAATGCACCGCCAACGGTTCCTGGCGGCTGTGCAGAAAGCGGCGCATTTCCTGCGCCAGCGCAGAGAAACGGCGGTTAAACCCCACTGTCAATAAACAGCCTGGAGAGGCTTGCAACGCTTCTTGAACCTTGGATAGGTCTTCCACGGTTAAAGCCAGTGGCTTTTCACAAAAAACGTGCTTGCCCGCCAACAGGGCAGCCACTACCTGCCTGGTGTGCAGGTGGTGGCGGGTGAGAACAGCCACCGTGTTTACTTCCGGTGAATGGATAACTTCATCTTCCGTTGCGGCGCTGAAACGAAAACCGTATTTCCGCGCCGCGTGTTGTGCGCTCACACCGGAGGCAGAGCAAATCCCCGCCATTTCCAGTTGAGAGACGCCGCGCATTGCCGGCAGCATCACCAGCGAGGCAAAATTCCCCGCGCCCAAAACGCCCAATTTAACCACCGCAACGGGTTGGAAGGCGGGAGAAGGCAACGGGGGATGAATGTGACGCGGCGCAAGCACTTGCGGCGGTGTGACGCCTTCTTGCGGGTACGTGAGGAGGATGCCCAGAAACGGCTCTTTCCTTTTACCGCTGAGGAGTTGATATGCCTCTGGCGCTTGCTCAATGGGAAACCGGTGGGTTATTAATGGCGCCACGTTCAGGCGGCGCGTCGCCAGCATATCCAGCACAGCTTCCAGGTTGCGCCCTTCGGTCCAGCGCACGTATCCAATGGGGTAGTCCCGTCCACCTTCTTCGTATGTTGGGTCGTAACGTCCCGGACCGTAGGAGCGGGAATTGACGAAGAACAATTCTTTCTCGTAATATACTTTACGCGGCAGGGATAGATCCACCGCCCCCACTGCGACCACGCGGGCGCGCTCGCGGGCGATGTTCCCCGCCAGGTTCACCGGGTCGGAGGAAGCCGCGTCGGCGCAGATCAAGACACTATCCGCGCCCCTGCCGCGGCTGAAATATTGGCAGGCTTCTTCCGCCTCGGGGCGCAGCACGCTCGTTTCGGCTCCCATCAGGTGTGCCAGCGCCACACGCTGAGCGTCCAGGTCAATCCCGATCACGTGACACCCAGCCGCAGCAGCAATTCCGCAGGTCAACAGACCTACCAAACCCAAGCCAATCACCGCCACTCGTTCCCCTACCTGGCAGCCAGACAGGCGAAACCCGTGCAGCGCAATGGACGCCAGGGTGGTGAAGGCAGCCGATTCAAAATCCACTCCGTCGGGGATGCGCGCCATTAGGTTTTGCGGAACGAGGGCGTATTCGGCATGAACGGCGTAATTTCCACCCGCACAAGCCACCCGCTCCCCCACCGAAAACCTGCTCATCCCCTCACCCACAGCCAGAATCGTCCCGGCAGAGGAATATCCCAAAACCATAGGCTGATCGAGGCGGGTGAAGGCGGCTTCCAGGGTGGTGATCACTCCCTCGCGGCGCGCCTTATCCACCATCTGGCGTACCAGGTCAGGACGGGCGCGTGCTTTTCCCGCCAGCGATTTCTCGGCAAACGAGACCAGCATGCGCTCTGTGCCCACCGAAACCAGCGACGCGGCGGTTTGAATGAGTGCCGCACCGGCTTTTAGCGCAGGAACAGGCACGTCGGCAACGATGGTTTCACCGTTCTGCAAGTTTTGAAGGACTTGTTTCACACAACACCACCTTGTTGCGTCCGCTGCCCTTTGCGTTATAAAGAGCGCGGTCTGTCTGATCTAATAGCGCATCCAGGCTTTCGGTTTGCTCGCATACCTCTGCCACACCCATGCTGGCAGTTATCCGTATCACGTGCTCATCGAAGCGCGTTGTATGGGCGGCAATCTCGCTGCGCAGGCGCTCGGCGGTGTGCTGCGCTTTCTTCAGCGGCGTCTCCGGTAACATCACCATAAATTCTTCCCCGCCGTATCGCCCAATGATATCCACAGCACGTAGTGTGCTTTGACATAATTTGGCTAAGTTTTGCAACACCTGGTCGCCTGCCAGGTGCCCATACGTGTCATTGACCTGCTTAAAGTGATCAATGTCTAACATGATTACCGAAAGGGGAGTGAGGTAGCGCTTGGCGCGTTTAAATTCATTGCTGGCGCGCTCCATAAAATAACGCCGGTTATACAAGCCAGTCAGCGGGTCGGTAACTGCCAGGCGCTGCACTTCCCGAAACAGGTGTGCGTTTTGAATGGCAATGGACGCCTGCTGGGCAAACATTTCTATCAGGTGCACGTCTTGTTTTGTGAATTTGCGTTTGTTAATGTCGGCGCCAACCCCGACCACACCCAGTAATTTTTGTCCGGCAAGCAACGGAGAATATAAAAGCGTAAACGGTTTCAAGTTTTCGTGAAGATTAAGCCGACCTTCCCAGGACGAATAGTTTTCAATAATTAACGAACGCAGCGTGATGGCGGTACGTCCCAAGGCGCCTTCTCCCATATTCGTGCGCTCTCCGCGAAAATCAATCTCTTCATACCCCCCGACGACAGTTTCCAAATCCTGGCGAGATTCATCGTAAAGCGCCAGTTCGCCAAAATCTGCTCCCAATAAGGTAATCAAACGGTCCACAATTGCCTGGAGCAAATTGGAAAGTTCTAATTCGGCGGAGATGTCCGTCATCGTGGCACGCAAGGCTTCCAATTCGCGCACGCGGCGCATTTCTGTTTCTTGCAGGCGTTTGCGTTCGGCAATTTCATTCCGCAATTCAGAATTTATTTTTGCCAGTTCGGCGGTACGTTCCTGCACGCGTTGTTCCAGTTGCTCGTATGCCTGAAGCAGTTCTCTTTCCGCTTTCTTGCGTGCGCTGATGTCGCGCCCAATTCCGAGAATACCAACGATCTCGCCGTTTGCGTTACGCAGGGGGAATTTCGAGGTGAGCAGCCAACGCTGTTTTCCCTCGACGTTATATACAGGCTCTTCGCGTTCAATAATTGGGATTCCCGATTCAAGAACTTGTTTGTCATCGCGATAAAAATGTTCTGCCAGTTGCGGGGGGTAAACGTCAAAATCCGTCTTGCCGATTACTTCGGCTTCGTTTTCAAACCCCATGTAAAGCACGTCGGCTCTGTTGGCAAGCAGTTTGCGGCATTCCACGTCTTTGACGTAAATGTTATCCGGCAGGCTGTCTATGAGCATGCGTAAAAGGGAACGTTCCCTTTCCAATACCTGCTCCATCAATTTGCGCTCGGTAATGTCCTTGCCTATTCCCAGCAGACCGATAATGTCACCGTTACCATCTCGCAAGGGCAGCTTGGAGGTTGAAAGCCAGTGCTCTTTTCCCAGGTCGTCGTATATTACTTCCTCGTGGTCCATCACTGCCTTTCCCCCTTCGATCACTTTTTGATCGTCCAGGAAGAACTGGCTTGCCATAGCCTGGGGGAAGATTTCAAAATCTGTCTTGCCTAGAATTTCGGCTTCGCTCGTTTTCCCCATGTAAAGGAGGTCAGCATTATTGGCTAAGATTTTGCGATAAGAAGTGTCCTTTATGTAAACGGAAGCGGGTATATTATCTATCAAAGTGCGCATCAAGGTGCGTTCCTGTTCCAAAGCCTCTTCCATGCGCTTGCGTTCGGTGATGTCTCGTCCAATGCCGATAATCCCTTCGATCTTACCGTTGTGGTCCACGATCGGGGTTTTCGTCGTCCAGAACCAACGCCAGGTGCCGTTAGCAAACGCAACCGGTTCTTCGTGGTCAATGAGCGGCTGCCCGGTGTTTACCAGCTCTTGTTCGTCTTCAAAATAGCGCTGCGCCAACTCGCGAGGGAAAAAATCGAAATCGGTTTTCCCTTCTAAATCTTTGGAAGAGTGAACCCCAACGATCTGACATACAGTGGCGTTGCCAAGGATGAAGCGAGATTGGGTATCCTTGATGAAGACGCTGTCGGGCAGGTTGTTCATCAGGGTCTCCAGTAGTTTTCTCTCGTTTAACAGCATTTGCTCAGTGTGCTTGCGTTCGGTGATGTCGCGTCCGATGCCGATCAAACCAATCAGACTGCCGTCTGCGCTTTGAAAAGGGATTTTGCTGATGAGCGTCCACGCCTGGCTGCCATCCGGGTAAACGTTAGGCTCTTCCACGTTGATCAAGGGCTTGCCTGATTCCAATACTTCTTTGTCGTTGCTGTGATATTGGTCAGCAACCTGTGGGGGATAGAAGTCGTAATCTGTCTTGCCGCCGATCTCTTCCAGTTCTTTGACCCCGGCAAGTTGTTTCCAAGCCAGATTGCCCAGGAGATAGCGGCAATTACGGTCTTTGATAAAAATCAAATCAGGAATGTTATCAATGAGGGTTTGCAGCAAGTTGCGTTCCTGTGCCAGCGATTCAACCGCCCGTTTACGCTCCGTAATGTCGCGTAAGAGAATGAGCACGGCTGGCTCTTCTCCCCATTGTGCCTCAGAAGAGATGACTTCTAAAGAACGGTAGTCATCTGGCGAGCGCTGATACTCACACTCGATTCTGTTGCCTTCTTTGTAAGGTAAGGGAAAGCGTCTTCCGATTAACTGCTCTAAAGGAGAACCAATGAGTTCTCCTGCGGCAGGGTTGGCGTATTGAATGGCGCTTTGTTTATCTACGATGATAATAGCCACAATTTGCCGATCAAAACTGTTTAGTGTTTTGATAAGTCCCTCGCGCAGCGCATGCTGGCACGCTTCTAAAGTATTATAACTTGGCAGGTTGTCCGTAATTGCTTTTAATTTATCTGGTGTCATATCGTAAAACAGTACGCTATTTTAAAAGAGCATATAGTAGTAAATATTATCTCATACTTACATAGAAATGACAATAAGTGTATTGCGGCATTCACAAACTTGGAGGATGCGAAGGTGTATAAAGAGGCGCAGACCAACCAGGTTTATAGAGATCGGAGGGAGATTGATGCTATAATGGTGGGATATCGAACTGTATACTCGCAGCGAATTCTGTGTTTCGTCTGGTTGATTTTCTGTTTGAAACGCCAATTTTGACAATCCCGACGGTTCAGAAAGTTTTGACTATGACATATAGCGGCGCTACAAGCCCGGTAAAAAAACTAATTCAGCTTGGCATCCTGCATCAATTAGATGATCGGCATTATGGAAAAGTATTCGTTTCTAGAGAGCTACTTGATATAAGTATTAAGGATTAGAAATTCTATTTTTTTAGCTAAAAGTAGAATTCCCCAAAACAGATATATACTCTTGTATACATTGTAGTAGAAAATATATATTTTATTTCTGGGGTGTGAAATTAATTGTTTTAAAATCCCTGCAAATTGTCTGTTGCGCTGAAAGACCTACCCAAATTTATCTTCTCTTAATTCTTTTATGTTATACTTGACGGGAAGGATTTCAAAAAGAGGTGAGAATTATGAGCATTCTTGCAGAAATTAAGACGTCAGAAGGTCAGGCGCTTACCGTGGTTGCGCTGCCCCCAAAAGAATTTAAAACCGGCTCGCGTGGTTTTTTTGCCAACGGTAAAGTAGAGATTGAAGGCAAGCGCTATCAGTACCAGATCCAGCTTGTAGAAATAGGCAGCAAAAAAGCCAGCTCCGATAGCGAGTAATACCATGCACGATACAACGTCTCAAAACCCTCCCAATTGGCTGGATAAGCCTCTTTTTGGCGCCTTTAAAATAAACGCAGAAGTAGCCATCTTCGTGGTGATCATACTGCTGACGGTCTTCAGCCGTTTTTATGACCTGGGCACGCGGGTGATGAGTCACGATGAGAGCCTGCACACGTATTACTCGTGGAAACTGTATAAAGGGGAAGGCTACCAGCATACCCCCATGATGCACGGTCCGTTTCAGTTCCACGCCCTCGCATTGACGTACTTTCTCTTTGGAGATAGCGACTTCACGGCGCGCATCCCGCACGCCCTGGCAAGTATCCTTACCGTTATCTTTTTGTGGAATTACCGCCGCTATTTGGGAAGGGCGGGCGCATTGATCGCGGCTGCTTTGTGGATGGTTTCTCCCTACATGCTGTATTACGGCAGGTACGCCCGCAACGAAGCCTTTGTAGCCCTGTCTGGCTTGGTCATGCTTTGGGCGGTGCTGCGCTACCTGGAAACCGGCGCGCCGCGCTATATGTATTGGATCACAGCTGCGCTGGTGCTACACTTTTGCAGTAAAGAGACTTCTTTCATCTACACCGCGCAGATCTTGCTCTTTTTAGGATTCTTCTTTCTCAACCGCATACTGCGCCAGGACTGGCAGCACCGCCTGCCTTTCCTGATCTCTCTGGTCGTTTCGGCGCTATCCTTTGGCTTGGGTATTGGAGTGCTGATCGCCGAAAAGCACGGCGCCGCGCCCGTGGCGGGGCAAACGGCTGCCCCAGCTGTGCCGGGTGCAACCAGCGCAGCTGCCGCCAGCGTCATTTCTACGCCAGTGCTGCTTATTTTAGGCGTGGGTGTGGCGGCTCTGCTGGTGGCGCTCTTTTTCTTGCTGCGCGGTTATACCATGCAACGCCTGCGTGAGGAACGCTCCTTCAATGTGATGGTCATGGTCTTCACCCTGATTATGCCGCACCTGGTGGCTTTCCCGGTGGCAATGGCAGGCTGGGTGCCCACGGATTACAGCCAGCAAGGGCTTACCAACACCGCCATCTTTCTCGTGCCCATTACCCTGATTGCAGTTGCGGTTGGTTTGTGGTGGAACTGGGAAATGTGGCTGCGGAATGCAGCGATTTTCTACGGCGTTTTCGTTTTGTTATATACTACCTTGTTCACCAACGGCGGCGGTTTCTTCACTGGTCTGGTCGGCTCGTTGGGCTATTGGATTGAACAGCAAGGCGTCCAGCGCGGCAGTCACCCCTGGTATTACTACCTTCTCATCCAGGTGCCTATTTATGAATATTTGCCTCTCCTGGGCAGCATCGTAGCTGCCATTCTCTATTTTGGTAGAAAACCAGAGCAGAAGGAGAAAGCGAAAAACGCAGCACAGGTGCAAACTGCTTCCGAAGAACAAGCCCTCGCAGAAGTGAATACCAGCCTCGCCATACCTCTTCTCCTCTTTTGGGCAGTTACGAGCCTTGCGGCGTATTCCTACGCCGGTGAAAAGATGCCCTGGCTTACTGTGCACGTTGCCTTTGGTTTGATCTTGCTGGCGGGCTGGGCGCTGGGAGTGTTGATAGAAGGAATGAACTGGAGCGCCTGGAAAGAGCAGCACGGCTGGTTGACCTTGGTGGTGATGCTCGTCTTTCTCATCAGCCTGCCGATGGTGTTCATCTCGCTACTGGGTCCAAACCGCCCCTTCCAGGGCAAAGAGTTACTGCAATTACAATACACGTCCCAATTCATGCTCGCTCTCCTCACCGTGCTTGTCAGCGGCTGGGGATTGCTGCGTTTGCTGGGCAAATGGACGTTGGATGACTTTGTGCGCTTGCTGGCTTTGGTCGTGTTTGGTTTGTTGGGGGTGTTGACCTTGCGCACGTCCATCATGGCAAACTACATTAATTACGATCAAGCCAACGAGTACCTGGTTTACGCACACAGCGCGCGCGGTGTCAAGGACGTGATGAAGCAAGTGGAAGAACTTTCCCTGCGCACTACGGATGGGCTGGCAATGGTTGTGGCGTACGACGACGATACTTCCTGGCCGATGACCTGGTATATGCGGAATTACCCAAACCAGCGCTATTATGGCAACGCCCCGGGCAAAGATTTGCGTGATGCCACCGCCATCATTGTGGGGGATAACAATTATTCCAAGGTTGAACCAGTGGTTGGAAAGGCGTTCCACCGTTTTGATTACATCCGTATGATCTGGCCGAACCAGGATTATTTCAACCTCGACCTGGCGCGCATCCAAAATGCCCTGGTTGGACCCATGCTGCGAAGCGCAATTTTTGACATCTGGCTCAATCGCGATTTCTCGCAATACGGCATTGCCACCAATCAGGATATGGCAATCAACAACTGGAATCCTTCCGACCGGATGCGCCTGTACGTGCGCAAAGACGTGGCGGCAAAGATATGGGAATACGGCGCTGCAGCTGTGGCAGAAGAAAGCGTTGCTGATCCCTACGAAAAAGGACACATTAAACTAAACGCTGATATGGCAATTGGCGTGAACGGCAAAGAAGCCGGTCAATTTCAGGCGCCGCGCGTCGTGGCAATTGCCGCAGATGGTTCTCTCTACGTGGCAGATTCGGGCAATCATCGCATCCAGCATCTCAGCCCAGATGGAAAACCAATCCAAACCTGGGGTAGTTTTGGGGAAGGCGCCAACGCCGCGCCAGGTACGTTTAACGAACCCTGGGGTATCGCCCTTGCCCCCGATGGCTCGGTTCTGGTTTCAGATACATGGAACCACCGCATCCAGAAATTCAGCGCAACTGGGGAGTTCATCAGCCAGTGGGGTCATTTCGGGCAGGCGGAGACTCACGACGCATTCTGGGGTCCACGCTCTATTGTGGTGGATGCCAAAGAACGCGTCTTTATCGCCGATACAGGCAACAAGCGCATTGCCGTCTTTGACCTGAACGGCAATTACATCACCGAATTTGGCGGTTATGGGCTTGAAGTGGGAAAATTTGACGAGCCGGTTGGCTTGGCGATTGATTCCAAAGGCAACGTATACGTCGCCGACACCTGGAACCAGCGTGTTCAATCCTTCCTGGAGCAACCGCAAAATGTGTTCAACCCCATGCAGCAGTGGGACGTTTCTGCCTGGTACGGGCAGTCACTGGATAACAAACCCTTCCTAACCATTACGGAAAAAGACCACGTTCTGGCAAGCGACCCCGAAGGCTATCGCATCCTCGAATTCACCACCGCTGGGCAGTTCGTGCGCGCCTGGGGAGATTACAGCAGCGGCATGGATGGCTTCGGCGTTGTCAACGGTCTGACAGCCGACCGGAAAGGCGGCGTGTGGGTGTGCGATTCCAGCAACCACCGCCTGCTGCATTTCACGCTGCCGTAAAGGCGAGGGGTCCCGCTTGCGCAAGGATTGATTTTGGAAATGAAAATAGCGAAGCGGTGCGTTAGTGCCGCTTCGCTATTTGATTTTTGCCAGTCAACAGGTTACGGATTCATTAACAGGGGCATCTCGTCGTAGGTGCGGTTGTGAAGTATCCTTCCCGTCTGTTTCTTGCGGGTGCCACCCCATTGTTTAAAGAAAAACGGCACTTTTGCGCAGCGGCATTGTTGATATATTGTTTCAACCCATTCTCTTTCCATTACACGCGCGTTGGGTCCGGATTCTCCTCCAACTATGACCCAGTTTATCCCATCCAATGGTAAGTTTGGTATCAATCCTAACAGCGGTTCACATGAAAGAAACCGAACAGCAGCCGGAACAGTGCGTAAATCTGTTATCCGGTGTCCCGTCGCAGAATTCTCCACACTGACACCCATCCATATATTTTCGCTCCAGTAAAAATCATGCTTTAATTCAGCTAACCGTTTACTACGCTTGGTTAAAACCTGGAAAACGTGCTGAGGGCATTGATTCATTATCTCAAACACTCTTGTGATAAATTCTCTGGGTACTTCTTCGTGAAATAAATCACTCATCGAGTTGACGAAAATCATGCGCGGTTGTTTCCACTTGAAAGGAAGTTCCAGTAAATCATTGTGCAGGGTTACAGCGAAGGCATTTTCATACCTTTTCACTCCCATTGCCTGCAACCGTTTTGCCATGCGCTCCGCGTAGCAGTGTTTACACCCCGTGCTGGTCTTACTGCACCCCGTTACAGGGTTCCAGGTCGTCTCCGTCCATTCGATTTTACTGTTTGCAGACATGCTCACCTTTTTCCACTTTCCCTTTCGATGATATTTTTAGCAATCTTGATAGCAGTATCGGAACCTTTTTTTGCTCCACTGGCAAAGCACAGCAAGTATAGCGGGCTGTTTTTCGAATTGCATAAGAATAAGGGTTCCTTTACGACTTTTCCTTCAAATGCTTTCCCCAACCGTTCGTTGATAAAATAACGCGCAATATCTTCAAATCCAGCATCCTTACAAAGGTTTTCTTCCTCACCAAATAATGTCTGTACGCTTCTTTTCTTATAAAAAATATTCTCCCACGAATTGTCTCCAAATATGCGATTTAACGTTTGATTCCACGCATCGGATAATTTTCCATCCTTCCTAAGCATTCTATTGACGCCCATACCCAAGGGAAAAAGGAGCCACAAATCAATGGCATGTGTTTTCGCAATTGTCACTAATAAATTCCAATCCACCTGCATCCCATACGGGTCGAGAAAAACAACTGCGCGGTTTTTACCCCAATCCATTTTTTTACACCAGTCCATTAAAAAGTCGTTTGCGTCTTCCTGATGAATGTGTATTCGGTTGATTATCTCCGGGTAGTTTTGTTTTAGTATCTTCAACGCCTGAACGTATTGCGCGTTTTTTTTCGACAAACCAGTAATGATCAAATGGAGATTCAACCTCCAATGAAATCTGTGCGCTGCCTTTCAGATAAGATATTGCTTCTTCTGTACCTTCATCATCCTGAAGAAATAATGGGATTTGTGCGGACTTCTTCTCTTCGCGCACGGAACGATATCCTGTTCCTGCAAAAGCATCCACGTAATGGGTTATATAGAATCTAGCTTTTGGGTTATTCGTAAATATCGTTCGATAGGCATTTAAATACTTTCTCAGACATGTCAGTTTTTCTGTCGTCCAGTCCCCGCCAAATTCATGTCTCAGCATATACTTCTCCATGATTAGAAGAATTCTTAAAATACATAATAGCACATTTGTTTGACATATCATATTAAAGTATATATAATAATCCCTGGAATAACAACCTCGTCAATACCATTTGCCAGGAATGGTTATTCAAGAAATGATTAAGCAGCATTAAAATTCGGATTCAGTACCCGAGGAGGAATACCCCATGTATATGATATTCTGTGTGATAGACGATCCCAATTTGCTGGATCAGGTTCTCGGAGCGTGGTACGAAATTGGCGTTAAAGGCGCAACCATTGCCGAAACGACTGGTATCCGTCGAAAATTTCAGCAGCACGTCCCCATGCGTTACTTGCATGGTACGCAGCAGCTTGAAGAAGGCAACTGTACGTTGTTTGCAATTGTGGAAGATGAAGGCATGGTTCAGCGCTCCCTCGCAGCCGCCGAGCAAATCGTGGGCGACTTTGACTTGCCGAATACCGGTGTGTTTGCGTCCTGGCAGGTCAACCTCGTCAAAGGCGTACCCCGTAATAAAGCCAATTCGGGAGAAATGCCATGATTTGGCTGGAATTTATTTTCTACGCGGCTTTAATCGTTTTTGCCGCAACGCAACTGGCGAAATATGGCGACGTGCTCGCAGTCCGCACCCGCCTCGGTGGTATGATCGTGGGACTCATCCTGCTGGCTGGGGCGACTTCACTGCCTGAAGTGCTCACGACGATCAATTCGATCTATCAGGGTGTACCCAATCTGGCAGCCGGAAATTTACTGGGCAGTAACATGGTGAACATGCTCATGCTGGCTGTCTTGGATTTAGCCAGCCGTAACCAGCGCCTGCTGCGCAGCGCGGCGTTGAAACACGCCCTTTCCGGCAGCCTGGCAATGTTTATGATTGGTTTGGTCGTCTTTTTTATACTGGCGGACGTCCAATTCCAGGTCGGTTGGATCGGCGTGGATAGCATGTTTTTGATGGGCGCTTATGTGGCGGCGGTGTATTTGCTGCAAAAAGATAGCGCCGCCGCAGCAATTTCGCAAGCCGAACAAGACTTGCCTCCGGGGTTTCCTTCTTTGCGGCGCGGCGTCATTGGCTTCGGCGCTGCCAGTCTTGGGCTGGTTGTATTAACTCCCCTTTTGGTGAGCAGCAGCGCGCGCATATCGGAAATTACCGGGCTTGGCACCACGTTTGTAGGGACGTCCCTGGTGGCGCTGGTTACTTCGCTACCCGAATTGGTTACGACGCTGGCAGCGCTGAAAATTGGCGCCAGCGATATGGCAATCGGCAACCTGTTTGGCAGTAACCTGTTCAATATGTTTGCGCTGGGGTTCGCCGATTTGTTTTATTTCCAGGGGCGCTTTCTCAGCGTGATTGACCCTGCCTTTCTGCTGGTGGGCATGTTAGGCTTGTTGATGACCGGCATGGGATTGATTGGCAACCTCTCAAAACTGGAACGCCGCATTGGTTTTCTGGAGTTGGACGCTTTTTTATTGATTGTGTTTTACGTGGCAGGAATGTGGCTTTTATATACGAAAGGCATTTCGCCCTGATGGCGCCGCAGTTCATTGCCGCGCCAGTGTGAGTGCGATTTTCTACACATCTGCGAGGGGACTTGATAAAATGTGGGTTGTGCGCCATGTCTGTTCCAGAAATTGACTTCCGCCGATTGTATGACCGTTTCGACGAAAACGTTACCGCGTTCGACTGCGGGGCGCACTGTGCTGCATTCAACCCAGGCGACATACCGGTTTGCTGCGACATCTGCCAGGCTGTCCCAGCCGCGTATCAACAGGAATGGGAATATCTGCACCGCAACACCGACCTGTGGCACGCCTGGCGCGGGGACGAATGTCCCGACGACGCAACGGACCCAAGTGAGTTGTTCGCCGGTACGCCTGAACACATGCTGTTGTTAGCCTGTAAGGGAGTGAGTTTCTGTCAACGCCAATTTCGCGCCATAAGCTGCCGCCAGTTTCCATTCTTTCCCTACATTACCTCCGATTATCGCTTCCTGGGTTTGGCTTACGAATGGGTGTTCGAGGAAACTTGTTGGGTCATCAGCCACCTGGAAGCCGTCAGGGATGCCTATCGGGAAGAATTTGTGCGCACCTACGACGAACTCTTCAACCTGTGGCTGAACGACCTCGAAAGTTACGCCATCCATTCACAGGAAATGCGCGCTCATTTCGCCGCCCAAAAACGTCGCATCCCCATTTTACACCGCAACGGCGGTTTCTATCTCCTCAGCCCGCGCAGCGAACGCCTGTATCGCGTTCAGGCGCAGGAATTGAGACGTTTTGGCGTGTACAAAGGGAATTGAGAATCGGGGAACAGGTATGCGCTTTTTCTAAGATGGGATATAATTAAGCGCGTTGCAGGGAAACCCTGTAAAAAAGCGGATAGAATCCTCGCTCGTAGCGATGTTTCCTTCCGTTTGGATGATATACTAATTTCGGAGATTAATATGAGCCAAACACAAAACCCTGTATCTGACAGTCAGCCGCAGATGGGCGGCGCATCGCCAAAAGTTTCCAAGCGGGTTGTCACCTTAAAACCTTCTGGCATCCGTAAATTCTTTGACATCGTCGCCACGATGGACAACGTTATTTCTCTTGGCATCGGTGAGCCGGATTTTGTAACTCCAACGCGCATCATGGATGCAGGCATCCATTCCCTAAAACGCGGCAAGACACAGTACACGTCCAATTCTGGCTTGCTGGAATTGCGCCAAGCCATCTCCGAGCAGTTACAGCAAGCGTATGGAATAGAGTACGATGCGGAAAAGGAAATTGTCATCACCGTAGGCGTATCGGAAGCGCTGTATATGGCGATGACAGCCCTGCTTGACCCGGGCGACGAGGTGCTGATTCCCACGCCGTGCTTTGTGGCGTATCAGGCGGAAGCCACTTTAGCTGGCGGTGTGCCGGTGGAAATCCCCTGCCGTCTGGAAGATGAATTTCAGGTCTGCGCGGCAGATTTGGAAGCTGCTATAACGCCAAAGACGAAAGCCTTGTTGATCGGCTTTCCAAATAACCCCACCGGCGCGGTCGCCACGCGCCAATCTCTCTTGGAAGTGGCGAAATTCGCCGAAAAACACGACCTGGTCGTGATTTCCGACGAACTGTACGACCAATTGGTATACGGTGTTGAGCACGTATGTTTCGCCACGCTGCCCGGAATGCGAGAACGCACGGTTACCCTGGGTGGTTTTTCCAAGAATTACGCCATGACCGGTTGGCGCATCGGGTTTGCGGCGGCTCCACCGGAGATCTTGCAATACATGCTGCGCGTGCACCAATACACGATCATGTCCGCCCCCACGCCGGCGCAATACGCCGCCCTGGAAGCGATCAAATTTGGCAAGGAGCACGTGGAAGAAATGCGCGCCGAATACGACCGCCGCCGCCGATTGATCGTGGGCGGGCTGAACCAGCTTGGCTTGACTTGTTTTGAGCCGCACGGCGCGTTTTACGCTTTCCCCCAGATCACTGCCAGCGGGATGGACGAGGACACCTTCGCCAACACCCTGTTGCACGAGGAGCGCGTCGCAGTGGTGCCCGGCACAGCTTTTGGCGCCGGAGGGGAAGGGTTTGTGCGCTGCTCGTACGCAACCGCCTATGAGAAAATAGAAGAAGCACTGCGGAGGATGGAGCATTTCCTGCGCAGGCATGGATAATCATGTCACGGAACGTAAATTTTTCGCTTGGTTGTGGAATTGGCATCGGCGTCAGTTTGTGCTTGGCAGGGTTGGGAGTGATTGCTTTCCTTTACCTGGGTTCAAACGGGTGGAATAGCAGCGCGCCGACTCAGACGCCGGTGGCGCTCTTCCCCACAGCCACAGCGCCCGCGCCACCAACCGCGCCAGCGCAGGTTGTTTTCCCTACCGTAGTGGAAAACGGAGCCTCCGCTGCCCCTACTCTGGCTCCCCTGACCCGGGCTGCAATCCCTTACCAGGCTGTCGTGAAAATCAGCGCCATTCGCCAGGGTAAGGAATTGTGGTACGGTTCCGGTACGGTTATCACCCCCGACGGTTTGATATTAACCAACGCCCACGTTGTGCTGCCAGAGAAACCCTACACGGCGGATGGGCTGATGATTTCCTTCACCGAACAGGAAGATAAAGCCCCCGTGCCGCGTTATTTCGCCGAGGTAGTGCAGGCAGACCAGGAGATGGACATCGCTGTGCTGCGTATTACCAGTGATATAAACAACCTGCCTTTAGATCGGAATACGCTCAATTTACCCACTGTGCAGCTTGGCAATTCAGACGAATTGCACATCGGCGCGCCGCTCTTGATTTTGGGCTATCCTAACATCGGCGGCTCGACCATTACACTCACGCGCGGAGACGTGGCTGGGTTTACCTCTGACGCCTACTTTGGCGACCGCGCCTTTGTGAAAACCTCCGCCACCATCACCGGCGGAAACAGCGGCGGACTGGCAGCCAACGAGAGTGGACAACTGGTGGGCGTGCCCACCCAGTTAGGCTACGGCGGCGAAGGTGAGTTAGTGGACTGCCGCCCCCTGGCAGACACAAACCGCGACGGTGTGGTAGATGACAGCGACACCTGCATTCCCACTGGTGGGTTTATCAACGCCCTGCGCCCGATTAACCTGGCTATGCCGCTCATTGAAGCAGCCAAGCGCGGCGAGGTGGCGGTCAGCTCCTCCCACGCCGAACACGGAGACATGCCAGCATCCGGGCAGTTGCTCTACCAGGACGATTTCTCTGACCCCGCCAGTGGCTGGGACAACCGCAGCGGACCGACCGGTATTACCGGTTACACCAACGGCGTGTATCAAATCAGCGTGGCGGACGCGCAAACCTTCGTGTGGGGACGCGCCAACCGTGAGTTCGGCGACGTGATTATCAAGGTGGATGCTAAACCCATCCGCTACACCGGAAACGAAGATTACGGGGTGATCTGCCGTTACGTGGATAAGAATAATTTTTACGCCCTGGAAATCTCTTTGGATGGATATTATTCGATCTGGAAAATTGAACAGGGCGAACGGATAACCCTGGTGGATTGGCAATCGTCGCTGGTTGTCCCAACCAGCGGGGAAGCAGTTACCCTTACTGCCGGGTGCATGGCAAACGGTTTGGCGCTGGCAGTGGACGGGGTTGTGGTGGCGGAAGTGAGTGAACGCGCCATCAGACAGCAGGGCGACGTGGGTTTGATTGCCGGCACGTGGGATTTTGGCGGCGGCGGCATCGCTTTTGATAATTTCGCCGTGTATCAGCCGTAAGGACCGGCAAGGCGCACGCGAGACACACAAGGTGAGGATAGGATTTATGGAATATGAAGCAGTCATCGGTTTAGAAGTACACGCAGAGATGCGCACCGCTTCAAAAATGTTTTGTTCCTGCGCGGTGGTGGATGCAACCCAGGCGCTGCCAAATTCGGCGGTTTGTCCGGTTTGCGCTGGCATGCCGGGAGTTTTACCGGTTATTAACCAGCGCGCCATTGAATACGCCGTGCGCGTTGCCCAGGCGTTGCATTGCCAGGTAAACCTGCGCAGCATTTTCGCCCGCAAAAATTATTTTTACCCCGACTTACCCAAAGGCTATCAAATTTCTCAGTACGAAGAGCCGTTGGCTGTCAATGGGCGTTTGGTCATCCACACCTCGCAAGGGGAACGCATCATTCGCGTGCACCGCGCGCACATGGAAGAGGACACGGGCAAGCTGACCCACATTTCGCAGAACGGGGAATCGTACTCCCTGGTGGATTTAAACCGCGCCGGCGTCCCTCTGCTGGAAATCGTCTCCGAGCCGGACATGCACACCTCCGAGGAGGCGCGCGCTTACGCCATGGCGCTGCGCGCCGTGCTGCGCTGCCTGGGAGTGAACAGCGGGGACATGCAAAAAGGCGTGATCCGGTTTGAAGCTAACATCTCCATCCGCCCCAGGGGAAGTGCTGAATTAAACACGCGCGTGGAAGTGAAAAACCTGAACAGCTTCCGCGCCCTGGAACGCTCGATTGATTATGAGATCAAGCGTCAGATTGAAGTGGTGGAAAACGGCGGTCGTGTGGTTCAAGAAACGCTGGGCTGGGACGAAAACCGCGGCGTTACGTATTCCCAGCGTTCTAAGGAACACGCCCACGATTACCGTTATTTCCCCGAGCCAGATTTGCCTCCCCTGTTGCTAGATGCCGCCTGGGTGGAGCAAATCCGCGCCGCCCTGCCCGAATTACCCGACGCACGCGCCCGCCGTTTCCAGACCCAGTACGGCTTGAACGCCTACGACGCCGACGTGCTCATTGCCGAACAAAACGTGGCGGATTATTTTGAAAGCGCCGTGAGCGCCGCACCTCAGACAGCACCTAAAGTCATCGTCAATTGGGTGACGGGGGAATTGTTCGCTTTGATGAACCGCAGCGGCTTAGATTTTGAGCGCGTGGCAGACGTAAATTTCAGCGTGCCTGCATCCGCCCTGGCGGGCTTGGTGCAGATGGTTAGCGATGGACAAATCAACCAGAACACAGCCAAAACTGTGCTGGCGGAGATGTTTGAAAGCGGGAAGACCGCCCAAGACATCGTCTCTGAAAAGGGGCTGCGCCAGATTTCAGACACCAGCCTGATTGCCTCTCTGGTGGCGCAGGTGTTGCAGGAAAACGCCGCCCAGGTGGACGATTACCTGAACGGCAAAGAGACATTAATGAACTGGCTTTTTGGACAGGTGATGCGCGCCGCCAGGGGTAAAGCCAACCCGCAAGTGCTGCGAGAAGAGCTGGAAAAGCAACTGGCGCTCAAGAAAGCTGCAAACTAAGCAGGCGCGGCGCAACGAACACCCGTGGAAAAGACAAAAGACCTGACTGCTTCCCAAAATCAGTCAGGTCTTTGCGATCATGCCCAACCTAACTTGTTTCATTCTGCCTGTCGCGGTTCCGGCTGGCAGACCGGGCAGAAGTGGCTGGAACGCTGCCCGATGATCGTGCGCCGAATGGGCGCGCCGCAGACAGGGCAGGGTTTGTCCTGGCGCTGGTAAACGTTAAACGTGTTTTGAAACGCTCCACCGCGGTACACCCAATCAATGCTGGCGCCGTTGCGCTGGATGCCTTCTTGCAGCACGGCACGCAGGGCAGACCAAAGCCGTTGCGTCTGCTCCTCGTCCAGCGTGTGGGATAAAGTCAGGGGATGGATGCGCGCCCGGTACAACGCCTCGTCGGTGTAGATATTACCCATGCCGGCTAGAAAATGTTGGTCCATCAACAGCGGTTTGATCTGGCGGCGGCAGGCTTGCAGGCGTAGATGCAGCCCTGCGGGGGTGAAATCCTCGTCCAGCGGTTCGGGTCCCAAGCGGCTCAAAACCGCTTGTGGGCTGGCGGTAAACCACACCCGCCCGAACTTGCGCGGGTCATTGAACGCCAGCCGCCAGGCAGGCGGCTGCGCCGCCCCCTCTGCCAGGGAAAACAGGACGCGGTGGTGCTGGTGAAGCGGCGCGTGTGCGCCTTCTACCCACAGGTCGCCGCTCATGCGCAGGTGGATCAACAAGGCGTGCTGGGTAAGGGTGAGCTGGAGGAATTTGCCGCGCCGCCCGATGGCGAGGATGGTTTGCCCGCCGATTGCGCCGTAAAATTCTGCCGCCGGAGTCGCCAGCGAGCGCTGCCATAACACCTCCGCTCTGGTGATTAGCATGCCGACCAGCGCTGGCGCCGTCTCACTTCCCTGGCGCAGGCTGCGCGCGATCGTCTCAACTTCAGGCAGTTCCGGCAAGCTCGTATTCCTCTTTGAGAACGCTCATCATCAGAATGTCCCAATATTTTCCGGCGTGATAATGCGCCCTACGCTGCCTGCCTTCGTGCGTGAAGCCGGCTTTCTCGTAGGCGCGGATGGCGCGCCGGTTGTATTCGTATACCAACAAAGAGATGCGATTCAGATTCAGCGTGTTGAACCCGTGATCGAGCAGCACACCCACGGCTTCGCTGCCGTAACCCTGGTTCCAGTATGCTTTTTCACCGATGGCAATGCCAAACTCGGCTTTGCGCACGCGCCAATCTAGTTTGTGAAAACCGCAGTTGCCAATGCCCATCCATTGCTCGCTGTCCACGCGCACTTCAATCATAAAAGGGCGTTCTTCGGGCGCGGCATTATACACGCTTTCAAACCACATTTCTTCGTCAACTTGCGACAAAGGGCGGTAAAGAGACAACCCTTCGCGCACTTCGGGGTCATTAAACCACACCACAAAAAGAGGCAGGTCTGCGCGTTCCACGGCGCGCAGACGGACACGTTTTCCGTACAACATAAGACAACCCTCCTATACAGGCATTATAACATTCATCTGTGGGTAGTGTCCTTCGTTTTTTTTATTCGTTCTCCTACGCAGAAAGAATTATTCTGTGATATAATGCAGCGAGTGGCGATGAAGCTCGCCAAAATTGTCCTGTTGGGCTAATAGCTTCTACTGATGGTATCTCAGTGGAGGCTTTTTTGTTTTTATGTGAGTATGAAAGTATGTCCTTTGCTTTAACAGTGCAAAATTTAATAGACGCTATGCAACTTCCAGGATGTCCGCTTTGTAGAATCGTGCGGGGTGAATCAATTCGTTGGCTAGATTCTGTGTTATGGGAATATGTCAACGACCCAGTATTTCGCGAAACCATCGAAAAATCTCTCGGTTTCTGTCCTAGCCACACCATGCTGTTTTTTTCACCAGAACTAAGGAGCAACAGTAAAGTTTTGGGGATAAATATTATTTATGAATACCTGAGCAGGTTAATCAGCAGAAAATTGCGGACTGCTCCGAATAAAAACACCGGAGGGTTGAAAAATTCCTTTCACCGTATTAGAAATAGGGTATCCCTTTCAGACACCTTATCCGCGAGTGAGCCATGCCCTATTTGTGTATTGATTGAGCAAACTGCCATTCACGTTTTAGCAGACCTTTTTGAGGAATTAGATCACCAGCCCAGCGATATTCAGCAAATGTACCAAATGTCGGACGGATTATGTATGTTTCATCTGCGATTAGGCTTTGAACAATTTTCTAATAAATATATCTTCGCCTCACAATGGTTATTGGAAAATGCGCTTGCCCGTTTGGAGAGCCAAAGCAATCTCATGCTGGAATATATTCGAAAAAGTAATTGGGAATGTCAGAACGAAATTATAACTGTTGCAGAGCAAGATGCCTGGAAACAGACCTTGACATTCTTTTGTGGAAACCCAGCCGCAGATTTTACTGTAAAAGGATAAATATTTGATGGCAAGCGATTATATACTCATCGAAATTAAGCAGGCGTTTGAAAAGCCAGGTTGCCCAATCTGCTCTTTTCAAAGCAAAATTGCTGACCGATACATCAGATTTTTATTGTGGGAAAACGTAAATGATCCTGAAATCCATGAACAAATGATCAACTCCTTTGGCTATTGCCCTGAACATACACGCCAACTCGCACTCACAGAAATAGACTTGTTTGGCGGCACAATGGGAGTCAATATCGTTTATGAACACGTAGCAGCCAGGGTGAGTCAGCGTTTGATGAATTGGCGAGACAAAGACCTAAAGGGAGATCTCTTCTGGCGTATACAAAATAAATTGGCACGCTGGTTTAATAAACCTCCAGTACCGAAACAGGTTAAACTGCAAACTGACACTTGTTTTATTTGCCAACATCAGGAAAAATTTGCCCAATATGCTATGTGGTCTCTGTTCCGTGAATTGGGACGAAATAACTCTGGTTTTAAGACCCAGTATTCCAATTCTGATGGGATATGTTTACCCCATTTGCAGAAGGGTTTATCCATCTGTTCTTACTCTTTTCCAGATGGCTGTGAATATATCGTAGATGATACAATCAGACGTTTGAAATGCCAACGTGTGCATATGATGGAATACATCCGTAAGCATTCCTGGAATTACCGGCATGAAACATACACCTCGGAGGAAAAGATGGCTTGGAAACATACACTAACCTGTTTTTCTGGTTATCCTCCAATGGAATTTGATTCAAACGCCTAATCTATCATTGTGGCGTTTAGAGATGAATGTATGACAGACACTTTTGAAAATGAATTATTCCCAGATATCGTTGTGGAACATATCGAATTGGATATCTTGAGTGATTTTTGGCAGGCGTTAAATGCTGAATTTAATAAAAATGAATGGTCATTTGATGAAGGTTTGCGCTATATATTGGCGCTGGGCTTAAGGGTATTAAAAGATGAAAGTATAGGTAACAACACTGTTGCAGAAGGGATTGGTATGGCGGACCAAATAACCCACCTTCAAAATGAAAGGATGTTTTTGGAAAGCCGCTACGCCGTAATGAAATACCGCTCGTACCAATTTATGCAATCTGCCAAGGTAATGGAAATGAAATTCAATGCATTAAAAATGCAAGTAGATAGACTTAAAAAAGCCAATCAGGATCTGCGCATACAGTTATTAAATATAGAATGAAAAGAAAAGTGCCCCGGACGCACTCTTGGATGATTCGCAAGTAAACCCTCCAAAACCCGAAAATTGAAGATAAACATAGGGGAAATTATTATTTTTGGAAACTATGGATGATTGTGGAACCATCGTAACCAGCGCGATGTGAAAGGTTCTTGCGCCGTAAGAGCAGGTTGTGGCGCAGGTGGGTCTTGTGGATCCGCTTTGTGAACCGTTGTTTCCAACTGTTTATGAAGTCTTTCTATCTCTATCTGCTGCTCTTTCACTTTTAGGTGTAATTCGCTTATCTCTTTCTTCTGTTGCTCAAGTAAATTCTTAAAACCGTTATTCTCGGTGAGAATCGCACCAGTTGATAGTTCCCAGTTTTTATTCGTGGTTTGTAATTCATACATGCGAAAGCGGATAGCCGATAAGATAGACTCATCTTCCATGAGACGTGAAATGAGTTGTTTTTTGTTACTCTGTGGCTCATCCTCCTGTTGAGTTTTCAACCAATACCCTTCACTGCGTAACCACCCCAGCCCAGACCCAAGGAGCAGACGATACCCTTCTTCTATTTCCCAGCCGCGTTCATGGATGTAATTGTGGATATCTTGCGCGGTTTCTGTGGTAACTGGAATTTCAAGGACGATTTTTCCTGTTTCTTTTAATTCATTTCGTGTCATCATTTGCCTTGTTTATGGAGTAAATTGTATGCAGTATTTCGGATGATACCAGTCGAGTTCTCACTAACATTATGAATGAGTTGTAAACTGAGGGGATGGTCTATGATAGAAAGGGATTCAAGAATCGTCTTGATAAGAACATAATTCTTGTTTTCGGTTTGCAAGATTTTTTCAAAATGTGGCAGCGCTTTTATACTTTGCTTATACCCTAAAACCTGAGCCGCCACTACCTGTCTATCTTGGTCTGGATGGCTAAGCGCGGCGATTAGTTTATCTTCGTAAGACACTTTGGAGAAATCTTTATACGCGTTTCCGCAAGATGGACAATGGCTTTGGTTTTCAGTTACCTCGCCCCAGCACTCCGGACAAAAGAAAGTAAGCATAATTTTATATTCGAGAAAGCTACAACTCTTTCTGGCAGAGAGAAAAAGCCATTTGAGTGACTGCCGGTTTTACATACGGTAAACCGGCAGTCATAAAAAAGAGGTGTCTCCTTGTTTAGTGCACGATTACGCTGCTAGCGAACGAAAGCCTTTCGCCCGGCATAAATTGCGGTGTCTCCCAATTCTTCTTCAATACGCATGAGTTGGTTATATTTCTCAACTCTTTCTCCCCGGCAGGGTGCGCCAGTTTTAAGATGTCCAGTACTCATCGCTACTGTAAAATCGGCAATGAAGCTGTCCACAGTTTCGCCGCTGCGATGAGAAACCATAGCTCCCCAGCCAGCCTTTTTTGCCATTTCAATTGTTGCCACTGTCTCACTCAGCGTACCAATTTGATTCAATTTGATTAATACCGCGTTGGCTACATTTTCTTGAATACCACGCGCTACCCGTTCGACGTTGGTAACAAATAAATCATCGCCAACCAATTCAATTTTGTCACCAATCGTCTGATTGAGCAATTTCCACCCTTCCCAATCATCTTCCGCTAAGCCATCTTCCAAGACGACAATAGGATATTTTGCCACCCAATCTGCGTACATGTCTACCATTTGGGCAGAAGTAACCTTACGTCCTTCTGTGCGCAGGTTGTAAACACCATCTTCGTAGAAACCGCTCGACGCAGGATCAAGAGCAATCGCAACTTGGTCGCCGGGTTTGTAACCAGCTTTTTCAATAGCTTGCAGAATGAGTTCAACTGCCTGCGCGTTTGTCTTTAACGCAGGAGCAAAACCGCCTTCATCTCCAACACCGGTTGAAAAACCGCCATTTTTCAAGACCGATTTGAGCGCGTGGTAAACTTCCCTGCCCCAGCGTAAAGCCTCGCGGAAATTCTGCGCGCCCACAGGAGCAATCATAAATTCCTGCAAATCTGTGCCCTGCCAGTTGGCATGCACTCCACCGTTCAAAATATTAAACATTGGCACAGGCAAAACGGTAGCCGTAACACCTCCCAAATAGCGATAAAGAGGCAATCCAACTGCTTCTGCTGCTGCTCGTGCCACAGCCAGGCTGACGCCTAAAATTGCATTGGCTCCCAGTTTGCTTTTGTTCGGCGTTCCGTCGAGTTTAAGCATCGCTTGATCCACGCCAATCTGGTCTAAGGCGTCCATGCCTTCAATTTCTTTAGCGATTTCTCGATTCACATGGTCAACAGCTTTTAAGACCCCTTTGCCATTATAGCGCTGCTTATCTCCGTCACGGAGCTCCAATGCTTCGTGAATGCCGGTGGATGCTCCTGAAGGGACAGCCGCCCGACCCAAAGCGCCACATTCCAAAAAGACTTCAACTTCAACGGTAGGGTTACCGCGTGAATCTAAAATCTCGCGCGCACGTATTTCTTGTATGAATTCCGACATGTTTTCCTCCATAAAATATAGAATTTACATCAGTTACCAGGACTCTCCCTCTTGAAAAATTAGTCCAAGCTGAAGTGCTAAACTTGCTAGACGGTGAATGCCTGGGTCTAATTCCTTGGCTAAGTCTGGATGGACTTTACCGTATCCTTTTAAATTACTCGCATCCCGCTCGCACATATCTACCCAGCGAAAATTCATTTCCGCTCTCAATTCGTTTGCCATGTTTTCTTCTCTACGCTCCAAACCGAATTTTCGTTTCAGGTTTTCGATCTCAGTTTTTGCCTGGAGGATTTTCTGTTCGGCTTTTTCTTGTA
>CAZGDA010000005.1:33484-49503 GCA_964524425.1 uncultured Anaerolineaceae bacterium
TGTAAATGGCTTGGCAATTTTAATTCGCGAAGGATTAATACTCCTTCCCCAACATCACCCCGAAGCCAGCGTTCTGCTTCCTGTAGGCTTTTTTCATAAATCTCTAAAGCAGACCGAATAGCCTGTTTCTGGTATGAACTCAAAATTTCTGGCATCTCTATTCCTATAACAAAAAACCTCTGTCTTGAAACTCACGTCTAGACAGAGGCTATCAGCCAAATAATATGGCGGTTTGTTATCTGCAAGCGAGCCTCATCGCTTAATATATTATCGCTAATTGTATAACATCCGTTTGAATCCGTCAAGAAAAACAGCTGATTATAATTCCCTTTACGTATTATTTAATAGATAAAAATGCTAGATTTCTATTCTCGCGATAGACGCGTGGCGTTTTGTAACAGTCAAAACTGACGAATTGGGATAAGGGTATTGACGTTTTGAGACATATATATTAAAATATACGATGTATTCGGAAATATTTTTAGAATCTTTCAATAGTAATTCGAAAGCGTTTAAAGATTTAGATAATGGGATAGATAAAGAGACAGATATGAGCAAAGTAGATATTGACGAAATAGACATTCAAATCATCGAAATTTTACAGAGCGACGCGCGTATGTCAGCCGTAGAAATTGCCAAAAAGCTTGGCAACGTCAGCCCGCGCGTCGTGCGTTACCGCATCGGAAAACTCGCTGAAGGAGGCGTCATCACCCTTACAGCCATCATCAACCCCAAATCGCTGGGTTACAACATCCGCGCCGATGTGCTCATTGAATGTGAGCGGGGCAAACTAACGGATACGTTGCGCGATCTGGCTGCTATGGACCGTGTTACACGCGCCTGCGCAGTTACCGGCGACCACGATATTAACATCACCGTCGTTGTTGAGTCAATGGAAGACTTGTACAAATTTGTCGAAGAGATTCAAATGAACCCCGGCGTGCGTCGCACGCACACCTACGTGGTTTCCAATAAACTAAAATTCTCCCATCACTGGAACATCCCGCAAGAAGTCATCAACCGCATTAAATCCAAAGATAAGTGAGTGACTCGCCGCCTCATTTAACAGATTGGACGATAAACACTCCAGCCAGCACAGCCACGCCGCCGGCAATTTGCACGCCTGAATAGCTCTCTCCGAGCAGGGCTGCCGCTAAAAGTGTGGTTATTACTGGCTGCAACAGCAGCGTGGGAGAAACAACCGAAGCGGGCAGATATCCCAGGGCGTAGTTAATCAACAGAAAGCCTGCTATTTGACCGATGATGCCCATCGCCCCGAATAGCAGGTAAGATGCCAACGAATACCCCGTCAGGGGCAGGTTCAACCCGAGGACATACACCAGCAGCGCCGCCGCCGAGCTAAGGGAAGCAATCCAAAAGCAGGTCAGGGAATTTAACGATTTGCGCGCCGATTGCGTTGCCAGGAAATAGGCTCCATAAAAGAAAGCCGAGATGAGACCGAACAACGAGCCTGGTTCAATCTGGGTGAGGTAGAGTGGATTGAGGTCTAGCACCATCACCGCCCCGCACAGCGCCAGCGCCAAACCACCCCAAAACCAGGGGGATAGTTTCTCGCGAAACAGCAACATGGCTCCCAGCCCTACCCAAAGCGGAGCGGTGTTGCTTAACAAAGTCGGCTTTGCCACTCCGCTGAGCATTACTCCGGTTGACCAGAACGCCAGGTCGAGTGAAAAAAACAGACCGCCGAGGATTGCCATTCCCGCCCCTTTCCAGGAGAATGAGCGCTGCGATTTCACGTCGCGGTAAAACGGGAAAGCCATCAACAGGACTGCCGTGCCCATGCGATAAAACATCGAAACTGTGCCCGGCGCATCTGCCATCTTCAACATGATGGGCGACACCCCAAGCGCTAAAATGCTTAACCCCAGCGCAGCGTATGCGCCGGATATATTTTTTGCGAATTTGCCAGATAGATTTAAACTACTCACCTTGCCATCCTGCTGCTAAATTTTTTGTCGCTTGCGCCAGAACGGTGTAAAGATCGCGTATCTCATTCAAAATGGTAGTCTGTCTTTGCAAAATGAACTGCGATACCGCCGAACGCGTTGGACCGTTGTTTAACAGACGGATGCCAATGCGATGTTTTCTCAACTCTCTATCTGCTACGACGTTGACAACAACTCCTTCAAACGTAAATTCTTTCTGAATTAACCCTTCGTCATCTTGTGCATAGATGGGCGGATAGTTTATGTAAGTATCCAGTGTGTTACTATCCATTGCGGAGAGGGGTTTTTTAATCCCGCTGAAGCGCTCCGGTTTGGGAGCACTCGCAGGGACGATGTCCAATGGCGTGTGCTGGGGCGGCGTTACGTCAATGGGCAGTTGTATGTGCACAGAAACGCGCGTGCCTTCGCGTAAGATCTTGGGCGCCTGCATCCCCGGGGAAAGCAGTACCGCCATGCCATCCAGGGATATATCCGCCAGTTCGCCGGTCAGGTTCATTTTTCTGTCGTTGTTTTTAATTGTCCCTTTGACCATGTCTGCCGGTTCTACGCGCACCTGGCGGCGTGCGCCAATTCCCTTGGACGCGTATTCAAAACGCGAGAGGATTACTTCGGTGGTTGGGATATGGATGCGCATTACACTACCCTTGACCGTTGTCGGAAAGGCGCTGGCGCGTATGAACGTCTCTTTGTCCTGGTAGATACATACAATTTGAAACGGGTTGGTCTTGATCTGGACGGATTTGCGATCTACAGCCGTTACCGTTCCAGGATATGAAATTGGAAATCCCTTGTAAACGTTAACCAAACGGATTTCCTGCCCCTCTTTGGCAATCCGCCCAAAAATAATCGGGATATCTTCACTACTGCTCATTCGTTACTTCCTCTCTTGCGCTGTGCTGGAGTTGCTTTTCATTGCTCACCAGCCAGGCAATCATATCGTATTTATCGCGAATATCGTGGATGATCTCTGACTGCCGTTGGACGATGTATTTCGATATGACAGACCTGGACGCACCTCCGGGAAAGAGGCGAAACCCGATGCGATATCTTTGTCGTTGGGTGTCGTGAAAAAGATTGGCAACAATGCCGCGTACACTGCAGGCAGTGGAGTGCATCTCGCGCGTTGCAGCCACTTTTCCCCAGATGGATGGATAACTCATCAAGGGTGTGGGGATATATAACTTACGATAAAGACGGTAATCCTTTTCCAACGGCGGAGTGGAGGGTAAAGTTTCAGCGAGCGGTTTCATGTCCATAAAGCTGCCAATGGGAAGGCGAAAATGCACGAGAACCGGCACACCGGCTGGCAATGCAGTTGTGATGTCCACGTCTTCCGCCACGTAGATCGCCAACCCGTCCAGGGATAAATCTGCAATTTCGCACACGATGCCCTGTTCTTCATCCTGGGAATGAAACAAAGCCACAATCGTTTCGCTCGGCTCCACGCGCACTTGCAAACGTTTACCAATGCTTTTCTTTTCGTAACTAAAGTTATACAACAACGCCTGATCGTTTAGAAAATCCACTTCGGAAACCTGTGCCCTGACAATGGCGGGAAAGAGGTCGTTTTGCAGAAAGGTGTAGCCTTCCCGCGCCAGACAGACCATTTGTAGCTGCTCGCTTTGCACGCAGACAATGTCCTTTCCCACCATCAAGACAGTCGCTGGATAGGAGACCGGCAGGGCTTTGTAAGTGTTGACCAGCCCGAGCGCCTTGGGTTTCCCGCTAATTCTTTGCAGCAGGATGTGGATTTCTTCACTATGTTCCATGGTTATATTATAACACTGACAAATGCAAAGAGATTCATGGTTTGATTTTTTGATTGGCTTCCGTCAAACTCTTCAGGATCTCGGCTGCCTGGTTTTCATCCGCCAAGGATACCTTTCCATCCCTCGCCGAAACGACCGGGATGAGGTTGTAGCCGCGATATTCTTTCCCTTCAAACGTTACCTGAACGAGAAGAGAGGAACGTAAGCGTAATTCCCAATATTGATCGAAGACGAAGTTACCCAGCCCATAAAACACCTGAACACCATCAATTGTCTGCATACCCTGGATAACGTGGGGATGGTTGCCCACCACCAGGTCTGCCCCGGCTTCCACCGCCTGACGGGCGTATTTCATCTGATTTGGATTTGGCAGGGGGCTGTACTCGGGTCCCCAGTGCGGCATGACAATGACCACGTCTCCTGCCTGACGCGCAGCCGCGATGGATTTTTTCAGGTTTTCCTCGTTCAGGATGGCAATACCGGGGTGATCCTCCCCGGCAAACGCCAGACGTTCGATCTCGCCCAACGAAACGATAGCAAAGCGTACACCTTTGACGTTAAACACAACCGGTTGCAACGCCTCTGCCAGGTTTTCTCCGCCGCCAATGGGGGTTACCCCCACGCGGCGCAGGTTTGCCAGTGTGTCTAAAAAGGGACGATAGCCACAGTTGGTCAACGAGCAATTGTTGATGTGGTTGGTGGCGACGCTGGCGGCGTCAAAACCGGCGTTTCCAATTGCGTCTGCCTGAAGGGGGGAACCGTTGAGAATGAACGTCCAGGATACACACCCCATGTAGGGGGAAACTTCACTGATCGAACCGTTGACCGTGCCGATTGCCAGGTCGGCGCTTTGAATCACATCGCGAATATCGGCGTAGATGTAATCGGCGCTGCCGCGCTGATCCACCCCCGCCTGAACGCAGCGCCCGGGCACAATCTGACCACTGAAAAGCAGCGTGATCTTTTGCGGGGCGGCAGAGGTAGGCGTCTGTGTGGGCGCGGCGGGCAGAGTGACAGAAGCGTCCGGCTGGCGCCCGGCTGTAGGGGTCTGTGCTTGCCTGGCGAATGCGCCGGGCGGGGTGGGCGTAGCGGCTTCCACCGCGCCGGAGCAGCCTAGGACAACCGCCCAGAGCAGGAACAATAAACCGGCGCTGGCGCGCCCACGCCAGCCTTTCTTATGCAGCATGAGAATCCTCGCGGTTGTCTCGTCTGGCAATTGCGTGCCGAATTTCTTCAAGGACGCCGGCGTCCTTTTCTGTGGTGTTAGCCTGGTTTAAAGCACGCTGGCTTGCGGGCGTGTCAATTTGCCCTAATGCCCAGGCGGCGTGGCTGCGCACCAGCGCTTCTTCGTCCTGCGCCAACGCCTGCGCCAAAACGGGTACTGCCGCAATATCCTTCGTGTTTCCCAACACAACCGCAGCGTTGCGTAAAAGACCGCGCCGTTTGGCGCGGCGGATGGGGCTGTTTTTGAAACGGGCGTTGAAATCCTGCTCCGTTAAGCCCAGCAATTCTTCCAAATTCATTTCAGATGCGGAAACGGAAGGTTGGGCAAGCCGCTGATTCCAGGGGCAGACCTGCTGGCAGACGTCGCAGCCAAACACCCACGTACCTACCCCAGAGCGCAATGCGCGCGGCATGGCGCCTTTCAGTTCGATGGTCAGGTACGAGATGCAACGGCGTGCATCCAGCACCCGACCGGGTAAAATACAACCCGTGGGGCAGGCTTGCATACAACGCGTGCAACTGCCGCAATGGTCGAAGGCAAACGGCGCGTCCGGCTCTAATTCCACGTCCAAAAAAATCTCCGCCAGGAAGAAATAAGACCCCCATTGGGGGTGAATCAGGCAGGTGTTTTTTGCCTGCCAGCCCAAACCGGCGCGTTGGGCGAGATCGCGTTCTAAAATTGCACCGCTGTCTGTGTAGCTTAGAGCCGTAACGCCAGCCCGCCTTTCTTGCTGAATAAAGCGTACCAGGGCAGCCATTTTATCCGCCAGCAGGGTGTGGTAGTCCTCCTGGCAGGCATACGCGGCGACCGCCCCGCGCAAAGCGGGGAGATCACCTGCGGATGCGCGGCGCGGGTAAGGATAACCCAACACGAGTACGCTGCGGCAGGCGGGTAAAATCTGCTGTGGATTTGCGCGCCGCCGGCGGGCGCGTTCTTCTGCCAGATAAGCCATCTCACCATGATATCCATGCGCCAACCAGTCTGCATAAGTGGAGAAATGCGGTGGCGGGTGAGGAGTGGTTACGCCTGCCAGACAAAAACCCAGGCTGTATGCAGTTTCCTTTACTTTGTGCGTCAAATTCCCCATGGCTAGCCGGTAATCCCCAAATTGTGCAACGTTTCCATCCATTCCAGGGCGCGTGCCCGCCACGTGTAGGCGCGGTTGGTGAACTGCACCTGTTCCCATAAATGCTTGTACATTCCTTCCGGGTGAGAATAGAATTCCATAAACACGGCTGCCAGAGCGTCGTAATACTCTTGCAGAAAATCATCCAGAGAACGAAAAGCGACCGGCACCAACTGGCTGAAACGGTTTACTGTTTCCGGCAGGGCGCCAAATTCGCTGGTAACCACCAGGCAGCCGCTCGCCATGGCTTCCATGGCGGCAATGCAGGAGGTCTCTGCAAACACGTTTGGGTACGCCAGGATGGAGGCGGAACGCAATTCCTCTGCCAGGTGCGGCTGCGCAAGCGACCCGATGTATTCGATGCCCGGTGTGCTCTGGCAGCGCCCGTATAAATCTACCAGCCATTGTTCCTCTTGCCCTTCGCTTTTCTGGTACACCTTCATGCTTGAGTACACGCGCAGGCGCGCCGGTGGAAACATCTTGCGGAAACGCGGGAAGATTTCCAGCAGTTGTTCCAAGCCGCGAAATGGCGTGCTGGTATACACCATCAACGGCGTGGCGGGGGCGCGTTTGCTTTCAGAAAGCTGCGTTTCGCTGGCAAACAGGTTTTCAAAGGCGGGGGAGATGGCGTTACGTAACACCAGGCACTTGCTTGCCTCCAGGTGTAAAAAGTTGACCAAACGTGTGCGGTGATATTCACTGACGGCGATGACGTAGTCCCATTGGGTGCGCGCCGTGCTATTCAAAAGCGCCTGCAAAGGCGGCTGATCAATGTCCACCGTAGCCCACAGCATCAAGCGCGTGGTGTGCGGCAGGACGCTGCGAAAATCCGCCCCCATGCCGCTGGCGTTGATAACGACGACGGAATCGAAGGCGTGGCGGAAATAAAAATCCCGCGTGCTGTTTTGCGTATAGTCGTAATTATGAACGCGGCGATACGTGCCCGGTTCGTTGGTGTGGCTCAGCAGATACACTTCGTGCTCTAGCTGCGCCAGCTCGATGCACAAATACACCAGCGCCGATTCGGTTCCCCCTAAAGGCTGCTGAAAAGGGGTCTCGACGTTGAATTGAATGGTGCGCGGGTGGACAAAACAGATTTTCATATTTGTCATCCTTGGTGTGCGGCATAAAGGACGTGCAGCATTCCCTGCCACGCCGCCTGGTTCCAGGGAGAATGTCTTAAGGCTGTGTCAAAACACTCGGCTGCGTTTTGATAGCGCTGTTGGGCGAGGTATACCTCTCCCATACCAATCAACGCCTCTACGTCGGGCGCCTGAACATTAATACTCCCTTCCAAAACTGGCGGCGCATCGTATGCTTTTCCCTGCTGGTGCAGGCTTTCGGCGAGCATCTTCTGCGCTGCAATGGAAGTGGGGTCGAGCGCCAGGGCGCGGCGCAGCCATTCCTGCGCGGCGTGGGCATCTGCACGGCGGGAGAGCAGCCCAGCCAGCAGCAAGTACGTTTCTAAAATGTCGGGGTATTTTTGAACGGCAATCTGATAGACGGCTGCGAGAGTTTGCCAATCCTGGCGCTGTTCTGCCTTTGCTGCCGTTTGCGAGAAGCGTAGAAAATCCAATTGGGCGGGGGAGAAAATGTCTGGTGGAAGCGCTGGCGTACCCTGTTCCCGCGGCTGGTCTGGTGCGGGGGGGGCAGCCGCGCTGCGGCGCTGGTATAGGGCAAAAATGCCGCGGTCTTCGATCACACATTCCTGGTCTGTTTCGTCAAAATATTCCAGGCGGTGATATGCAGACTGACCATGATCGGCTCGCCCGCGTTCCAGCTTTTTAAGGAATTGGGTGCGCGAGCGCAGCACGTAATGGTTGATCTGTATTTTCGCCGTCGAAACCGGACGGAAGGATTGTTCTACCACGTCGAAGTTTTCTCCCACGCAGGGAAAGCCGTGCTCGTAAAAGAAAGCGTGCGGTGTTTGCAAGTTGATGACGTGCTGCGGCTGGACGATGCTCTTCACCAGACCGCGCCCGCGCGGGTTATTGGGGACGCGGTAAATAAAATGTTCAATTTGCATACCGGCTGGTTTTTCCGTGTAACCGGACGAACCGAACACCGACCAGTTGACCGCCAGCCCTCCGTAAGCTTCGTAATCGCGCAGAAATTCGCGCAGGTCGTCTTGCGTCTTGGGAAAGATAAATTCGTCCGCGTCCAGAAAGCCGATCCAACGCGAGGCGTTGCCGAAGAAGTTCAGACAATGCGTGTAAGCCGGATCTTGCATGTATTTGCCGTGAATGTCCAGAACTACGGCTCTGCCCTGCGCCACCACGTCTGCCAGCGTTTCCCGCACCGGCACAGCCGATTGATTATCATAAATGATGAAATATTCCACACCGATGCGTGTATGATAATCCACCCACTCGCGCAGATAGTCTTCATCTTCGTCTTTGACAATCAAACACAGGCTGAGGTATTTCATCACGGCAAGTGCTACGGAAGAACCTGGATGCGCACCCAGATTGTTGAATCGCTCGCCGGACCAAAGCCAAATTCAATCCCGGTCGCGTCGCGCATTTTCCAATCGCCCTGGTACGAGCCTGGAGTGGAGGGAGCCAACATCTGTACTGAGATATCCACGCTGGAGCCGGGGGGGACCACACTGTTTAAAGGCACTCTCCCCGGCGCGCCCAGGGCGTCTCCGCCGCTGAAGACGAGAGTGTAACCAGGAACCCAGGTGCAGGTGCCGGCGTTGGCTATCCGCCAGGTCTTTGTGAACGTCGTTCCGGCTTTGATGGGTGTGTCGTCGGGAATGCTAACGTCTCCGATGAAATCTGCCAAATTGCACAGGTAAGGGGGAGTACCACCCGGCGGGGTTGATGTGTCGGTTGGCAGCGGCGTACCGCCTGCCGGCAGGGTGATGATGGGTCCCGTGTACGTCATGGTCGGGCGCGGCGTGCCAAAATCGCGCGTGCGCTGCGCCTGCACGGTTTGGGCGGCGTAGGTATACATCGCTGCCGGTCCCGTCGCGGCAGGCTGCGGGCGGGGGAAATTACACCCCGCCAGAATCAGCAGGCAGAGGAGGAGAGGGAGAATACGTAGAATTAGTCTGGACATCCGCGTCTCCTAACAGCGTCTGAGCTTGTTCTAATTGTATCATAATTGCCTGTACGGCTGTGCCACCAATTGCGTTGCGCCGCTGCGTAGATTGGAACGCGTCGAAGACGTCTTTCACATCCTCCTCAAAAACAGGGGAAATGCTGCGCCACTCCTCCAGGGTGAGGTTGTCGAGGGATTGAGCGCTGTCCTGCGCCAGGCGCACCGCCTGACCGGAATATGCGTGCGCCTGGCGGAACGGCACACCTTTCGCGACCAGATAATCAGCCAAATCCGTAGCCATCATACTGGCGTCTATGGCGGCGCGCATGCGTTGTGCATTGGGGGTGAGCGTGCGCAGCGCACCCGCCAGGGCGGGCAGCATGGCGCACAGGTTGTCAAAGGCGTTGAATACGGGAACTTTGTCTTCCTGTAAGTCCTTGTCGTATGCCGAAGGCAGCCCTTTGAGCGTCGCCATAAGACCGGTCAGATAGCCCAACAGGCTGCCGGCTTTGCCGCGCGCCAGTTCGAACACGTCCGGGTTTTTCTTCTGCGGCATCAAGCTCGATCCGGTAGAGTAGGCGTCCGAAAGTTCGATGAAGCCAAATTCGGCAGATGCGTATAAGATAATCCCTTCTGCCAGACGGCTGAGGTGCACACCGCACAGCGCTGCGCTAAACAGCAACTCTGCTGCAAAATCGCGATCGGAAATTGCATCCAGGCTGTTGGGCGCCGGGGCGTCGAAACCTAATTCCTCTGCCAGCGCCTGGCGGTCAATTGGGAAGGGCGCACCCGCCAGGGCGCCGCAACCGAGCGGCAGCACTGCAACGCGTTTTCGCAGATCGTCCAGACGCTGGCGGTCGCGTTGTAGCGCCCAAAAATGCCCCAGCCACCAGTGGCTGAGCAAAATAGGCTGGGCGCGTTGCAGGTGTGTGTAACCGGGCAAAAGGACGTCTAAGTCGTTTTCAGCGCGCCAAACCAGCGCGCTTTGCAATTCCGCCAGGGCGGTGTGCAAGATGGGCAGGTTATCCAGCAGCCACAGGCGAAAGTCCGTGGCGACCTGGTCGTTGCGGCTGCGTCCGGTGTGCAATCTACCTGCCGCCGCGCCGATGTGTTCGCCCAGGCGGCGCTCCACCGCGCTGTGAATGTCCTCGTCCGCTTCGTGAAAGATAAACGTGCCTTGCTCAAACTCACCCAGGATGGTTTGCAAGCCGGCGCGAATCTCCCCTGCCTCTGCCGCGCTGAGCACGCCCGCTTTTTGCAGCGCGCTTGCCCACGCCAGGCTGCCGCGTACGTCTTGGTACGCCAGGCGTTTGTCGAACGGCAGCGAAGTGTTCAGCGTCCAGGCTGCCGCGTCCAGTTTTGTGGTGAATCGTCCGCCCCAAAGTGTCATTGGTTAACCTTTATATGGAGTAAGAAGTATTTTTTATTCATAGACCTGACAGGTTTTGGGAAATCTGCCAGGTCTTGAACGTACGGGTGCTAGTCGCGCTTGAAGCGGGCGTAATCTGGCTTGGGCATGTCCATGCCCGAAACGGGTAACCCGTTCAGGGCGCGCACCTTCAACGGTAAGCCGTACAGGTGCATGAAGCCTTCCGAGTCAGACTGGTCGTACACGTCTTCCTGCCCAAAGGTGGCGAAGTCCTCGCGGTAAAGGCTGAAGGGGCTGCGCCGTCCGGCGGAGATGATGTTGCCCTTATACAGCTTCAGGCGCACGTCGCCGGTAACCGGTCCCTGCGTGGCATCCACGAAGGCGTCCAATGCCTCGCGCAGCGGCGCGTACCACATTCCGTTGTACACCACTTCGGCGTATTTCAAGGCGACGATGTCTTTGTATTGGATGGTATCGCGGTCAAGCACCAGCGACTCTAAATCGCGGTGCGCCGCCAGTAAAATCGTGCCGCCGGGCGTCTCGTACACGCCGTGCGATTTCATCCCAACCAGGCGTCCTTCCACCAGGTCCACCCGTCCGATGCCATTTCTGCCGCCGATCTCGTTCAAGGTTTCGACGAGTTCCGCCGCAGAGAGTTTCTTGCCGTTGACCGCTACCGGTGTGCCGGATTCAAAGGCGATCTCCACGTATTCCGGCTTGTCTGGCGCGTTTTCAGGTGAGACGGAAATCTGGTACATGTCCTCGTGCGGTTCTCCCCAGGGGTCTTCCAGTGGACCGCCCTCGTGGGAGATGTGCATCAGGTTGCGGTCGCGGCTGTATATAGATTTTAGCGTCGCCGTTACGGGCACGTTGTGCGCTTTGGCGTACGTGATGGCGTCCTCGCGCGAACGGATTTCCCATTCCCGCCACGGGGCGATGATTTTAAGGCGCGGGTCTAGCGCCATGAAGGTTAGCTCAAAACGCACCTGGTCGTTGCCTTTGCCGGTGGCGCCGTGCGCCACTGCGTCTGCGCCTACCATGTGGGCGACGTCTACCTGGTGTTTGGCGATCAATGGACGGGCGAGGGACGTGCCCAGCAGGTATTTGCGCTCGTAAACTGCGCCGGCGCGAATGGCGCGGAAAAGATGTTCCGAGGCAAATTCCTCGCTCAAGTCTTTCACCACCAACTGGCTGGCGCCGCTGGCAAGAGCTTTCTCTTCCAGTCCGTCCAATTCCTCTGCCTGACCGACGTTGGCAGTAAAACAAACAATCTCGCAGCCGTAGTTTTCACGCAGCCAGGGAACGATGCCAGACGTATCTAACCCTCCGGAATAAGCGAGTACCACTTTCTTGACATTTTGTTTATGGGCTTGTTTTGACATATATGCTCCTTTTGATTATGAATGATAAAAAAAACACCCTCCAGGAAGGAGGGCGTGAAACGGAAATGGGATGTCTACTTGGTTTCGTCAAAGCACAAACGCCCGTGCTTCCTGTTCAGGATGCCGGCAGGCTACGACGAACGCGACGAATGCCAATGAAATGCTTGCACATATTGACTGTAAGTTTATCATTCGCGTCAATATTCGTCAAGGGGCATTGCAGATTTGTTTCTGTATTAACGCGACGCTTCCTCCACCAGGTAAAGGATGGAACGATACGGTTTGCCGGTTGCCAGGCTCATCCCCATTTCGCAGGTTAAATTACTGGCGTAATACCCATCGTACGATTGTTGCTTGACTTCTTCTGCCTCGAAAAAAGAAGCTGACTCGGTCAACTCTGGGTAGAGCAATCCGCGATCACCGGCGAATCCGCAGCACTTCAGGTTTGTCGGAATAGTAACCTGGCGTGCGCAAGCGCGCCCCACTTGCGCCATTGTATCAGCTAATCCCAACTTGACGGCACTGCAATTGGGGTGCAGCACAACCGACACGTCCAACTGTTTATGCGGCAAAACTGGCAAGAGGCGGCTGAACACAAAATCCACCGGGTCAAACAAAGCCAGGCGATCGTACTTCTGACGGTCTTCAGGTATCAGCCACTTTCGGGCAGTAAGCAGCGTGTAAGCGCAAGAACTCGAATCGAGGATCACTGGCAACTGCCCTTCTTGCGACCATGCCCAAAAACGTTCGATGGTGCGGTGAAGTGTTTCCTGAAAGGCTTTCGTGTAACCCTTTGAGCTAAAAGGCATACCGCAGCAGTTTCCGGGACTGTCCGGCGGAACCCAGGCTTCCAGACCGGCGCGCTGACATATTTCCACCATCACCTCTGGCAAGGTGGCATCTCCTTTGAGCGGTGAGGTGCCCATGATGCGCGCGATGCAGGAAGGGAAATAGACCACGCCTGCGTTTGTCTTTTGTGTAGACGGTATGCCGCGCAAATTTGGGCGTGGTACAACCGCATCCCATTTTGGCAGGTTGGTGTGGAGCAGCATTTCCCCCAGGCGCGAGATGCCGACCACACCTTTGACTCCGATTACACTTTCTGCTGCGTGCCCCAGCACCACGCCGATGCGCAGTCCATTTTCCAGGGTGCGGAAGTGCCGTGCCACATCCCTGGCGATTTCTTGCCCGCGCGGGGAAATTTTTTCTGCGCGCAGACGTTTCACCAGGGTTCCGGTGTCTATATGTACTGGGCAAGCCAGGGAGCAGTAACCGTCAAGAGCGCAAGTCTCCAATCCGTCGTATTGATAATCTTGAACCAGGCTGGCAAGAAGAGCCGCGGTTTCCCCATTTTGCATCAGGCGCGTGATCTCGCGGCGCACGACGATTCGCTGGCGAGGGGTGAGCGTTAAATTACGGCTGGCGCATTTTGGCTCGCAGAAACCGCACTCAATGCACTTATCCACTTCTTCTTCCACCACAGGCAAGGATTTTAAATTTTTAATGTGCGCCTGCGCGTCCGGGTTGATGATGACGCCCGGGTTGAGCAGATTGGTAGGGTCTATCAACGCTTTGAGTTGAGCCATAATCTGGTAGGCTTCCCGTCCCCACTCCACCTCGACAAAGGGAGCGATATTACGACCGGTGCCGTGTTCGGCTTTCAACGCTCCGTTATACTTACGCGCCACCAAATCCACAACTTCATCCATAAAATCAACGTATTGTTGGATGGAAGCTTCATCGTTGAATGAAGGAGTAAGCACAAAGTGCAGGTTCCCATCCTTCGCATGACCAAAGATGATCGCTTCAGGGAAGTTGTGTTTGTGAAAAAGCGCTTGCAGGTCGAGCGTGGCATCGGCTAACTGGTCAACTGCAACAGCCACGTCTTCGATAAGAGCTGTAGTGCCTTGACGGCGCATCCCACCTATGGAAGGGTATAACCCTTTGCGGATCTTCCATAGAACAGCCTGTTGCGCCACCTCGCTGGTAAACCCAGCCGGGCGGAGCAGGCTTAAGCAAGCCAACGTCTGTTCGGCAGACTGCCTGGCAATTTGCAATTCTGCTTGCGTACTCACCTGGTATTCCACGAGCAGCGCCGCCGCGCCTTGTGGCAGACCTTTAAGCCACTGCGAAACACCTTCCTCATCCTCAACCGAACGCAGGGCAGCGCGGTCCATAAATTCAATTGCACGTGCGCCCGAAGCGCGCAGCGGCGATACAGCCTCACAGGCGGCGCGTACCGTTTCAAAAATCAACAAACCGGTATATTTCAATGGATAAGCGGGTAAGGTATGCAAGACGATCTCTGCGAGGAAGCCCAGCGTACCTTCAGAACCAACCATCAAGTGGGCGAGGATGTCCAGGGGAAGATCGTAATCCAGAAAGGCATTCAGCGAATACCCATTCGTGTTTTTGGTGCGATATTTCGAGCGCACTTTCGCGGCTAATTCCGGCTGAGTCTCTATCTGTGTTTTCAATTCCAGTAAACCGGATACGATTTCCGGGGCGCCTTGCTCCAGCTTTTGTTCTGCCAGGGGGTCGGCTGTATCTAACACCAATCCATTTGGAAGCACAAGAGTAAGCGAGTGCAGTGTGTGGTAAGAATTCTCCACCACTCCGCAACACATCCCACTGGCGTTATTGGCGACCATACCTCCCAACATTGCGGCGTCTATCGAAGCTGGATCGGGACCGATGCGCCGCCCGAAAGGTTTTAACGCCTGGTTAGCTTCGGCGCCGATCACCGCTGGACCAAGCCGCACAAGCTCTCCGTCTTTTTCGATTTGGATTTTACGCCAGGTTTTAGATAGATCTACCAGGATGCCATCGCTGACCGCCTGTCCCGAAAGACTGGTTCCGGCAGCGCGGAAGGTGAGCGGTATTTGATGGGTGTGACTGTAGATAAACAGCTTTTGAATTTCTTCTATAGAGAGAGGCTGGACAATGGCTTGAGGAATCAAGCGGTAAAAGGATGCGTCCGAAGCATAAGCTATTCGATCAATGAATCGGGTGAGGACGCGTTGCGCATCGAGCAACACATTCAAGTCCGTTGTGATAGACATTGCTACCTTTCCTTGTTTTACAATCCACAAATTGGATGTCTCTACGGGCACTTTGTAATGGTATATTATTATTCAATTTCTATGTACTCCGCCCTCCCCCACGCAGATGATGCTGTGGCATGTGGGAAGGCAGAGTTAATTCAATTCCACAAAAAGCCTTATCCCAGATTATAATTCGACTTTCGCGCCCATAACCTTCAGGAGCGCTGCCAGCCAGGCAGGGTGAGCAGGCCAGGCAGGAGCAGTTACAAGATTGCCGTCCACTACCGCCTCTACGACCTCCACTTGTTTATAGTTCCCACCCGCTGCCGTTACTTCTGGACTGCAAGCCGGATAAGCAGTGCAGGTCTTGCCCTTCAATACGTCGGCGGCAGCCAGTAACTGCGCTCCGTGGCAAATCGCAGCAATCGGTTTATTTGCCTGGGCGAAGTGCTTGACGATCTCAATCACTCTTGGATTCAGGCGAATATATTCCGGGGCGCGCCCGCCAGGGATGACCAGTGCAGCGTAGTCTTCTGCTTTGATGTCATCGAAAGTGGCGTTCAAGGCAAAATTATGCCCGGGTTTTTCACTGTAGGTTTGGTCGCCTTCAAAATCGTGTACGGCAGTGCGCACTTTTTCCCCCGCTTTCTTGCCTGGGCAGACGGCATGCACCAGATAACCAACCATCAACAATGCCTGGAAGGGTACCATCAACTCGTAATCTTCCACAAAATCTCCAACTAATATCAAGATCTTCTTGTCAGACATAAACATCTCCTTTATATAGTTATTAAGATATGGGATTCAGAGGAGCTAATCCTCCGATAAATATGAGTATAGCATAGAGTGATATGGAATAATGGTGTAAAACTGGTAAAAATTATTACACTCCTTTTCTCATATTTAAAATGCTACCTCCATTCTGTCTTCTTTTTTGTAACTTTGTGAAACCAAACGAATCTGCGGACGTAAACAGAACAGGAATCTTTCTAAACGAATGCCGGATTTGTGTTCCCTATTTCAAAAAAATAGGGTACAATAATATGGATTGGATGTTACTCGCCCTGCGTGGCATTGAATACGGGTACAAAC